>JBKQVI010000281.1:0-14109 GCA_052139985.1 Terriglobia bacterium | reverse complement strand
GCCGCTCTTCCTATCTTGCAAAAGCGGCGACGAGTCGCCGCACTCCAAATTTTCGGAATACTCCTAAACGCCAGTCCGTATCACCGCGGTGTCGGGGAACTCACCACACCAACTGTTCATCGACGATCGGCAGATCGACGGGAGAGTTTTGTTTAGCCGACTGGTACATGGCCAGCGCCCACTCGAGTGTGGGACGCACGCTCGCCAACGTGATCATGGGTTCGCGGCCAGCTTTGATCGCCTGCACCATGTCTTCGATCACCGCTTGGTGATCGAGAAACCCCAGGTCGGCCGCGCCCCTTGCGCCCGTGGCTGCCGCGGCGCTTCCCAAACGGCGAATCTCCTCATCCTCCGGCCGCTCATCCTGAAACTTCCAGGTGTCCATGCGCTCACCCGCTAAGACCGCCGTGCCGTGTTCGCCGTTTACCTCGATGCGAACGTCCGTTCCGGGCCACAGAGCCGTTGAAGCCTCCACGACGCCTTGCGCGCCGTTCTGATACATCACAAAAGCCAGCGCTGTGTCTTCCAGCGTGATCCCGGGATGCGCCAAGTTCGTCATTTGGGCGTGCACGCGCTTAACGGGACCCACCAGGTATTGCAGCAGATCGATGTAATGGAACGCCTGCTGAATGGTCACGCCCGCACCCGAGCGACGCGACGATCGCCACGCGTCCATGCGATAGTAATCGGCGGGACGAAACCACTTCATGAAGGTATCGGCGTGGTAGATCTTCCCAAAGCGCCCCTCATTGATCGCGCCTCGGATAGCCTGCACCGATCGCCGCGTTCGGCATTGGAGAACGACGCCAATCTTGACACCTGCGCCCGCACAAGCCTTGCTCATCGTATCCATCTCGGCAAGCGACATGGCTGGCGGCTTTTCCACCAGGATATGCTTGCCGGCGCGGGCAGCTTGCACCACGGCATCGGTGTGCAGATGGTTGGGAGTCAGAATGTTGACGACCTGAATCTCCGGGTCGGCGAGCATTTCGGCCAGAGTGTTGTACCCCTTGCAACCAAACTCCGCCGTGAATTTTGCCAAGCGAGCCGCGTCTGTATCCGCGACGGCAACCAGGCGAGCCACACTTGAAGCTTGAATGGCTTTGGCGTGGAAGGGAGCGATCAGCCCCGTCCCCAGCAGTCCGAAACCGATACGCGAGTCCTTTTTCATCTCTTCCTCCGGATGTAGGGCCGAGCGGCGCTCGGCCAACCCCAACGGGGCTATCTCCCATCGAGTTCGCGGGCGATGGGGGCCTTGCGGGTTTGTAGGCAACACAGTTTCGCCTCGCTGTTTGGAAAAACCAACGCACCCAAGGAATACACTGTCATCCTGGGCCCGGTTTTTTCGGACCGAAGGACCTCGGCAGTCTGTCGCTGCGCGCTGCTAAGAACGAACTACGGGGGTCCTTCGCCCTGAAAAGCGAGGCTCAGGATGACAGGCGTAATGAGGGTCGCGCAAAATGAAGGCTCCCTCACCATCATGGGCAGATCAACGCTCTGGAATCAGCAATACCTTCAATTCCCGCTGCGCTTCGATGCCGTCAAAAGCACTTTTCCACTCGCTCAGCGGCAGGCGGTGGGAAATGACTCCACCCGCGGGCAACCGGCCGCTCGCGATGAGGTGGATGGTTCGGTCCCAACTCGTGTAGCTGGTGGAGAGGTTGAAAATCACGTCGCACACTTTGAAGGCCGCTTTGTCCCACGGAAACTGGATGCTGTCCTTGCCGGTCAGGCCGATTACGCAAATACGCCCCATCTTGCGGACCAAGTCTACGGCGGAGGCAATCGCCAGCGCCGCACCGCTGCACTCGATGACGAGATCCGCACCGATTCCGCCGGTAAGATCGCGCACCACGTCCACGGGATTCATCTGCGCCACATTGAGCACGGTTTCGAAACCCAACTCTCGAGCTTTTTTCAGACGAAAAGCCTCATCCGCGGGAGTCCCGACAATCACCACCTCGCGGGCGCCGGCGGCTCGGGCGGTCAGTGCCGCGAGCAGTCCAATCGGGCCGGGTCCCAGCACAACCACGAAGTCGCCGGCCGTAACCCTGGCTCGCTCCACCACATCGTGCACAGTGTTGGCGGTAGGTTCCACCAGCGCAGCCAAATCGTAACTCATCGAGTCCGGGATTCGATGCAAGAGGCGCTCCGGCATCTTGAGGAACTTCGTGAACGCGCCGTCGATTCCCCAGCCCGGCGAGCGCTTCAGCGCGCAGATTTGGATGTTCCCCGTTCGGCACAGGTAGCAGTGTCCGCAGGCACGCGTGTGAGGCTCACCCACCACACGGTCGCCAACCTTGAACAGCCCGGTCTCCGGCCCCGCCGCGACGATTTCGCCGGAGAATTCGTGCCCCATAATCACCGGCGGCCAGTAGGGAAATTGATCATGCCAGACGTGGATGTCCGTGCCGCAGATGCCGCAGGCTTTCACCTCAATCAGCACTTCACCCGCGCCGGGCGAAGGCTCGGGGGCGTCTCGAAGTTCGATAAAGCCGGACCCTTTCTGAGTTTTCACCAGAGCTTGCATCATTGCTCCTTAACCGCACCAGGTTTGGAGGAAGCCGATCAGGATGGCCGCCCCTTGGCGGATGTCATCCCAACCGATCTGTTCTTCGTTCGTGTGGGCGAATCCTAGACTGCCCGCTCCGAAGACCACCGTGGGAATTTGAAGCTGATTGTTGTAGAACCACGAGTCGCAGGAAGCCGTCATAGCGCTGACTTCGCCCGCCGCTCCATTTTCACGGCAACACGCTTGCAGACGGGTTACCAGCGGATGCTCAGGGTCGAGCACGTGGGAGTCGTGCCGGTACATGAATTCAAGCTGGAAGTGCTCCCGCAGCCACGGGTCGCTACTGTCGAGAAGCGCCTGACGCATCTCATCCATCACCTGGTACCGGGTTTTGTTGGGGAGCAGGCCCAGCACGCCTTCGATGGTAGCGCGCGCGGGCGCCGTGGCCGGCCAGTCCCCCGCCGCAAGTTTTCCGAAAGTGATCGGCATGGGATTCGGATAGGGGTCAAAGAGCGGGATGCCGCGGGATGCAGCCAACAGACGGTCGTGATACTGTTCGAGAATCTCCATGGCGCGAACGGCCATTTTCAGTGCGCTCACCGTCTCGCCGGCGCGACCGCTATGGCCGGGCCTGCCGGTGCAGATCACGCGAAACCAGACCGCCCCGCGCACGGAGGACAGAATGCGGAGTTCGGTGGGCTCCATGACGATGCAACCGTCTGCGCGCTCGCCGGCTCGCACCATGGCCAGCGTGCCATTACCGCCCACCTCTTCTTCCACCACCAGGTGCGCCAGGACGTCACCCTTTAACTTCAACCCCAACCGCTTCGCCGCGAGCAGCGCGGTGTAAATGGTCGCCACTTGGCCCTTGGCATCGCAGGCGCCGCGTCCGTACACGCGTTGGGCTTCCACGCGAGGTTCAAAAGCATGGGCTTGTCCTTGGGACGCCGGCACCACGTCAAGATGGGTGTTGAAGAGCAGGGATTGCCCGCCACCCGTCCCGGCTACCCGCAGACGCAGATTGGAACGCCCCTCGTACGTGAGCCCAGGCACGGGATCGGCGTAGTCCTCATCGCCGCGAAGGGAGTTCGAGAGTGGGACGCGCTCGACTTCCGCTACCTCCGCAAAGCGCGCGGCGGCGCAATCAACCGCGTCTGCCTCGTGGCCGGATAGGGACGGGTGGCGAATCAAATCGCAGAGGAATTGAAGTGCGTCGGCGCGCAGGGACTCCACCGCCGTTTTGCTTTCCAAAGGGTCCAAAGTGTTCATAAAAGGGATAAAGCCTTCTCAAAGATGTCCAGACTTTCGTGGGCTTCAGCTTCGGTGATGACCAGCGGAGGAGCCACCCGAATCACGTTGCCGAAAACGCCGACGGAACCGATCAGCAGACCGTACTGAGCCGCCAAATCGATCAATTTACGGGTGAGATCCGGCGCGGGCTCTTTTGTCGCTTTATCTTTGACGAGCTCGACGCCCATTACCAGTCCCATGCCGCGAACGTCGCCGACAAACGGACATTTTTCCTTCATTTCCAGCAAGCGCGCCTTCATCAGCTTGCCTATGCGCAGGGCGTTGTCTGCCAGATGTTCGCGGGTCATAATGTCAACCACCGCGATGACCGCAGCGCTGGCAAGCGGGTTGCCACCCATAGTGCTGCTCATTTCGCCCGCGCCCAGGGCTCCCATAACCTCGCCCCGAGCCGCGATCGCCGACGCCGGTACGCCGCTGCCAATCCCCTTGCCGATGGTGACCAAGTCGGGAGTCAACCCCTCCCACTCCATCGCGAAGAACTTCCCGGTGCGGCCATAGGAGGATTGCACTTCGTCAAGGGTGAACAGCAGCCCCCGGCCCCGTAGCCAACTTTCCAGCTTCGTCAGCCAGCCTTCCGGCGGAAAGATGAAGCCCCCCGCCCCCAAGTACGGTTCAACGATCAATCCCGCCAGGCTGCCGGTGCTGTTGGCGCGTACAGCGTCTTCAATGTAATCGAGGCACAGCATGTCGCAGGTCGCGGGGTCGGCGCGAAACGGGCAGCGATAGCAGTTGGGGAACGGCACGCGGATCGAGCCGGGCACGGTGGGTCCATAGCCCTTCTTGGGGCCCGACAGACCGCCGGCACTCGCGGCGGCGGAGGTGCGGCCGTGGAACCCGCCGTAGAAACTGATGATTTCAAACTTGCCGCTCTTCCGCTTCATGATGCGGATGGCGCCTTCCGTCACCTCGCTACCGGTCGAGAGGAAGAAGCACTTGTCCAGATGGGGCGGTAAGACGGAAATCAGCTTTTCCGCGGCTTCCACGCGCCCGGGATGCAGGCACTCGTAATTGTTCAAGAGTTTTGCCGCCGCCGCTTGTACCGCCTTCACCAAGTCGGGATGGCAGTGGCCGACGTTGGTTACCAATACGCCGGAGGTCCAGTCGATGAGCGTGTTGCCATCGACATCGGTCACCACCACGCCGGAAGCGTGGTCCCACGCGACTTTTGCCTGGTAACCCGCGCATTGAGCCTCCACGCGCGCCCAGCGAGTGAATAATTCCTTCGATTTGGGCCCCGGCAAAGACCCCTTCACCGAGGTGACTTGCTTGTTCACCGTGTTCATTGTATTCGCCTCAAATCATTTTAAGTCAAGCAGTTAGCTGTATAGCGCGGCGGCTTTCCGGCCAGGAAGCGGTCGATCTCCAACACAATCAACTCCCGGATGCGGCGGCCGGAATTCTCGGAGTACCAGGAGAGGTGCGGCGTCAAAATCGCGTTGGGCAGGCCGAAAAGCGGGAAATCGGGCCGCGGCGGCTCGACTTCAAAGACGTCGATTCCGGCGCCCGCGATCACGCCGCCGCGGAGAGCCTCGGCCAACGCTGGAATATCCACCATCGGCCCACGCGCCGTGTTGACGAGATACGCGGTGGGTTTCATCATCGCGAGGGTGCGGGCATTCACCAAATGCCGGGTTTCCGCCGTCAGGGGCGTGTGGATGGTGACATAGTCGGAGTTGCGGAAAAGAGTCTCTAGGTCCACTACCTCAATTCCCAACTCACGCTTCCTGTCCTCCGAGAGGAACGGGTCGCAGACCAGAAACTTGAATCCGAAGGACTTCAATTTGCGATAGACCAGAGAGCCGATGCGTCCGCAGCCGATAATGCCCAGGGTCTGCCCGGCCATGAGATACATGGGGACGACACCGGCAAAATCCCATGACCCTTGCGCCGAAGACAATTCGAGCACCCGGCGGCTAGCCCCCAATTTGCGACCGCAGGCAAACAGCAGGGCAATCGCCTGTTCCGCGACTTCTTCCGCGCAATAATCGGGAATATAGCAGAGCGGGATGCCGACTTTCTTAAGCGCCTTCACGTCAACGTTGTCGTAACCGACACCGTGACGGATGACCAAGCGGCACTTCTCCCACTGGGAAATCACCTCCGTCGTGATCGGCACCATGTTTACGACCACAAGGTCGGCGTCGCGGGTCGCAGCAACAACATCCTGCGGCGGCGCGAACTTAAGCTGATGCGTTTGGAACTCTACGCCTTTTCCGGCCAATTCCTTGGCTTCCCACTCGAGATCGGGCTCAATGAAATCCGTAACCACCACTTTTACATTGCTCATAGTTTTAGAATCCGGCTGGGCACTCCCAACGAGGACGCGAGGCTCATCTGGAATACGAACGAACGCGTCATTCTCGCTCGACTGGGTGTCAAGAGCACTTCATCTCAATCATTTCCCCAGCGAAGCAAATTTGATGCACAGCGCAATCTATGTCCGCTCGGCTTGACAAGTCAAGAAGAAATTTCAAATGGCAATATTTCAATTTCACATATTAAAACGACGTGCGGCATTTCTTGCCCTTCGCCGATAATAGCGAAGGATTGCCCGAGAATTAGCGGTCCCCGATGGCCCGTTTGCTTCGCGGAGCATTGACTCGATATACGTGCACGTCGTATGACTTGAAGGAATCGGTGAATTTTCCGTTCTTGGCCGCGAGCGTACGGCCTTCATCAAGCACTTGGACTTGGGCCTCCGGTGGCAGTGCCGGCAACGAAAAGGAGCCCGTTGTCGGGGCGTTGCGCATTCCCACCGCAAAAAGGTAAATCGAATCCCCCTGCCGCTTCACCATGACGTCGATGGGAACCGTCTCAGAAGAAGAGGTGACCGTGACGGCATCCTCCATGCTGGGGGAGTTCAGCACGGAAGCAAGGCGCCGGATTTGAGCGTTGATCCCGGTCACGGCCGCCAGCATCGGGGGATCGTCGAGCAAGGCGTGATCGCTCGATCGGGGTTTGAATTCGTGTACGAAGTAGATGATGCCGCGGGAGCCGTGCACCAGTGACATCCACACTTCCGCGCGAAGCTGCGCGGGCGTCACTTTGGCTTGGGGATTGTCGATGTGGGTGCATTCGATGGCGTTCCACACAATTCGCCCTCGACCGCCCCACTTTCCCAGCCGTTCGGCGCCCTTGGCCACATACCAGAGATAATTCTCGCCGTCCGGTTTGCCAAGGTTCGTTACGGGGTATACATCAAAGGAAACAATATCTGCCCCCTTTATATATTCGGGATAAACATCCAATTTGGCATCGGCGCCGCGGCCGGCCCACTCGTCATTGGCCACCCCTTGGCCCAGGTTGAGCATCACCGGGCGTGTCGGGTCTGCCGCCCGTAGCGATTGGTACTCGCGCACCACCAGCGCGGGCGGCACGGGAGGGCCATAGCCTTGCTTCCCGGTCTTGGGGTCCGTGACATCCTGGAGATTGTCGGGCTCATCCCCATGCATCCACCCCACGATGATGGGATCGTCCTTGTGCGCCAGCCCTACCTTGTTCTGTTCGCAAACCACCGGCATCCCCATTTTCGTAAGGTCGGAGAGCTGTTGTTCGGTCGGCCCTTCCCAGAGGCCGACGTAGACGTTGATTCCCGCTGCCTTGTACCTGGCCGCATATTCGGGATCCTGGAGCCACACCGCGAGGGGAAAGTAGTCCGCATCGGCGGGCGGTCCATTCTTCCACTGCTGATAAGGGCTTTGCGCTAAAAGCGTCTTTCCCGTCACCAGCAATAAAAATATCAAGACTAAGGTCCTGCGAACGTTCATGGGTTTCCTCCGGATGTGCGCGACATAAAAGTCAAAAACCGAGATCCACAAACTGTGGCACGGGCATCTTGCCCCCGTGAGATCATGGCCAGGATGGCCATGCCATGAGATGTAGCGTGGGCGTCCCGCCCGCTGTCGCCAGAGCGTCCCGCTCCCGCCCGGAAGGCGCGGGCAGGATGCTCACGCCCCAGCGGGCGAGACGCCCACGCTACATCTCTCGCGTCTCAATCTACACGGGAAGCCAGTCTTTAACTTTGGTGTCGCACACCCCTTCTATTGGATTATGTTCCCGGACTTATGCCCGGACTTATGCACTTGACAAGCCAACAAAACAGGAAGATACTTGGGCTACAAACGGCTTGGCGCACATGTGCTTTTTTGTTACTATTGCTTGCCGTGACAGGGTCAGTCTGCGTCGGAATCCTCGATCTTAAATCCGGTAATGGGCGCGTATTTGATGAGCGGGTGTGTGCTCGTTACCGATGGAGCGACATTAGGGGGCGATTCCGAACGATAGAGCGTGGCAGTGTGGTGCATCTGGCCGGACGTGTCTTGATAGGCGATGCAGCCGACAACCCAAATGATGCCGAGTTCGTGAACATCGGCGGGAATCGCAAACGAAGTACCTCCGTTGCGACTTCTCTCCCCATTCGGGAAGATTCCGTTTGTGGCGTCTTTCAACTTCCCGCTGGAGGTTTGGTTTGCCATCTCGCACCATCGTTGCCAAGTGTTGGGATCTCTGGAGAGTTGCACGAAAAAAGTGTCGTACTCCCGACGCGCAAGGGATGTTCCGTAGTTTTTCAGCGTGACACTATAGTCAATCGTAACGGTGACTTCCGACAGCCCTGGCTGATTTATTTGGATGAAAGTGATTGGGTGCGTAAGTTCAAAGGATTCGCTGCCCAGCCAAGGGCGTTGGGCGGCTTTCATTTCACTCAACTGGTCGCGCATCACGCTCCACTGCCGCTTCGCATATTTCGTATACACGATGCTGGAAGCGGCGATAGCCAAGGTGAGGCAGAGCATTCCTACTTCCGCGACAGTTATTTTCGAGAACCAATTCCAGGGTCCGCGCCAGCGGGATATGTGATGGAGGTCTGCGGAGCTTTGGCTCTGTTTTTGGCTTTCGGCGCGGTTTTCACCAGCGCCTACGGCCTGAGTTCGAGAAACGGGAAGCTCGCTCTTGCTGGCGTCGTTATCGCTGGTTTGCTCCTGTGGTTGTCCGTGTTCCTTATTCATCGCGGCCTCGATCTAATTGACAAAGACTCAGAAATTAGTACGAGCGACCCAGCACCAAGAGGATAACAGGTAGGATTATTTCGAGCGGCTCACCTTCCGCCTTGCCACTTTTTTCGGCTTAGAAGGGTTTGCTCCCGGCCTCGGCATATCGACGGTCGGCTTTACCTTCAGAGCAAGAGAAAGAAATTCATCCTCTGGTATCGGAATGCGGATTTTATTTCCGGGTTTCCCCACTGGTATCACCTTCGATTTTCAACCGCATCAGGACGCCCCCTACCAGCAACACAACTCCGCTAGTAATTTCGATCTGGTTAGCCAGCGTCCAACCGGCCCAACCCGACATGTGAGACCCAGGCAGATTGCTCAACTCTGCTACGTAAAATGCCGGGCTCATATCCGCGTGCCAGCCGGAAAACCCGAAAGCCACCAATGCGCTGCCCAACAGTATGAGAAGCGCCGCTTTGTTCATTTTCTTGTCACCTCACTGCCTTCGCTACTAGTAACTGCATAAATTCGGCAATAATATACTTGACTGACTAGCGTAATACTCGCCAAGAGTTTTCAGAGGCTTGCTCTTGCTCAGGAGTCATTTGATTGACTCGCTCCAGCAAAAACTCAATAGACGCGGTTAAGTTCCGCTGACGTTTTCTTGCCTTTAACCATGATTGAAATTCTGTGGGGGTCAAGCCTAGAGAACCAGCCATCTGCTGTCTGTGCTGCTCTTGATAGTTGAAATAGCTGATGCCTCGAAGCAGCACCACAAACCTCCCAGTATTCTGAAGTGTCTCCCACGATCTGCGGGTGGGGCGCTTCACCGGGGCGACTTTGTTGTCTAAAACCTTCATTGCCTCTCTCGCAAAGAGATCGGCAATTTGGATACGGACGCAGGTTTTGGACGAAACGAATGATATCTCTTCCGCAAGTCTTTCTTTCCATCCGGGATTGCTTTCTCGCAAATTTGCGTAGATAAGTCCGGCATTGTGCTCACTCTCGATTCGACTGTGGAAACTTAGCTTTGCCATGTGATGATTGGAAGAGAATTTGAGGATTTCACAAAGAACATCCAAAAACGGCCCATAGTACACCACAGGGCCATAGGCCGGCGGGAAAGCCTCTCTCTCTGCGGCCAGATCATAAGCGGACGCAAAGCCGCATACTCCACTTTCGGCGAGGAGAATGATAGAAGCTTTATAAAGAGATTTATTCGACTTCTGCTTCGCGTCCGAATCTTCGTCTGGCTTCGGCTGGTAATCACCTTTATCGCTGTCGCAATCCGTGGCGTGAAATGGAGTACCGCAGTGGAGAGACTTCCATTTTGGTTCCAGATCGGACCATGACTTTTCGGTTCCAACTAGGCCGCCTACGGCGCATACACGAGACTGTGTTTCGTCTAGGCTTTCGTCGCCATATACCAAGAACATGATTGCGCTCAATCTTTCGACCACACATTGGCTTTTGGCACACATCAACGTTACACTCCCATCTGGGAGCGTGTATGCCGACGAGTAAGCCCGAGCCTTCCGCCAAGAATGAACCGGGCGACACTCGAAAATCAATTTTTAGCGGTCGGCGGCTTTAGTATGAGCCGCTTTCCACCTGTCATCTTTAAGGCAACGACCGTGCGCTCCATATCGGGCAGGCCGCGAACGTTGTACCTCCAATCAAACTCTCTCAAATACTGTCCAAGATATTTGTGGCTCCAATGGTGGTAAACGCCAAAGTGGCCGCGCTTCACCATAGCAAAAAAGCTCTCGACGCTGTTTGTGCTGATGCACTCGCCGCCTTCCATTCGCGCATATTCTTTTGCGCTATGATTGACCTGGGAATGCCTGCGGTTCTTTCCGACACTCCTCAAAACAGTGGAATCGTCCGTCATCAGGTGGGCATCTTCGGCTACCATTTGGTTGATAATCGGCCTTATGGTTTTGGCTGTCACCTGTTCGACATGATGGGAGCGCACAGAACCGCCACGCTGTAAAACGCAAACGACAGCCGCCTTGCGGGTCGGGCTGTAATGATCTTGTGGTCGCTGGCTGGTCTTTGTAGCCTGCGGGATGCTGTAGCGCGGCTTTCCGCCGATGTAAGTTTCATCGGCTTCCACAATTCCGGCGAGCCGTTCTTTGATTGGCTCTCGCGTTAGCACCCAGCGGATGCGGTGAGCCAAGAACCATGCACTCCGATAGCTGCCGATGCCGAGGTTTCGCATCAACTGGTGTGCGCTAATCCCTTTCTTCGACGATGCCATTAGATGAAATGCCAAGAGCCATTTGTGCAGCGGAATATGGGAGTCCTCAAAGATTGAATCAATTGTGACGGTGAAATCCTTCCGACACCCATTGCATTTCCACACGCCTTTACGGACTCCGTTTTTCGACCCTGCACGCGGCTCTAGCTTAGTGGCGTTATCGATTTCCCCGCAGTGTGGGCACACTGAGCCATCAGGCCAGCGGTGCTTTTCTATGTGCTTGCGGGCCGCATCTTCATCGCGGTATTGGGGAGCAAGTAAGCCTATGTTTTTCATGCTCCAATCCTAGCGCAATTATTTTAGCTTGTCAAGTGCATAATTCAGTATGTTCCTCTACCTGGAATTGGAAGAGGTGCGGTATACTCCGTTGACCCATCCGAGTCCTCGTGTCGCGATGTGAGTCTACCCTAATTCTGAGCCTGGAAGCGAAGACCTCGTACGGACGACTGCCTACCGATCGTGTTTCATAGGTTGATCTCCGAAATCACTTGATGCCTCAGGATCCATCGCGCTGTCAGGATAGTTGCGGGAAGGAGACCCGATGAAACGATTTTTAGCAGGCATTGTCTTTTCACTTTTGATTTCCGCGGCTGGCGTTCGCGCCGGCCAGCGAATGTACGAAGTAGGGACCGTTTATATTTTCCTTCCTTCGACGAGCAATGAACAGATTGTCCGCGACCTGGAGACCATGGCAGCGACCGGTATCAACACGGTGGAGATCTGCCCGTCCTTTCTGCTGACACCTGGGAACCCCCAGCCGGACTTCACCAAGACCGATATCATTCTGAAGAACGCCGAGCGCCTGGGCCTGCGCATTATGCCCACCGTTTTCTGGAGCGGCCTGCTTCCGGATTACGCCGAGGCAAAATGGCCCGACCGGTTTTCGCCCATTATTGACGGTGAGGGTCGAGAGGCGCGGCTCTCCTATGCCGATCCCGAAGTCATGAAGCTGATCGACGAATACTCCACTCTCACCGTCCAACACTTCAAGGATTCGCCCTCCGTGATTGCCTATAACATCTGGGACGAACCGCACATGGAAGGGTTCCCCCTATCCACAGGTGAAGGGTCAGGGGGTGGTGATCCGCACTTCAACAAATGGTTCGAGGAATGGGGGCTGAAAAAGTATGGAAGCCCCGCCGCCTGGTACCTTCAATGGAACGCCCAGTTGTTGAATCAGGAATACGCAAAATTCGATCGTCCGATGTTTTACTGGTACGCCACCGGGCATGTTCTGCAACATCTGAACGCGCTGGTGAAATCCATCGACCCCGTGCATCCCACCCGGACCCATGACGTGGGTAGCACCGTGACCAACGCTGGCGTAAGTATTTATTCCCAGGATGACTGGACGATGTCGAAATTCGTCGACCAGTACGGGCTGTCCTATTATCCCGACATTGCGACGCGTAGCGCCGAAGACAATCCGCAACAGCTCGCCAAGGCAAAGGCCATGTGGGACAACCCCTGGATGACCAGCCTGGAGCTGACCTCGGCCCACGACGCCGCCGCGGCGAACGGCAAGCCCTTCGTGATGCCGGAAGTGCAGTCGGGTCCCCAAACCGGGTTCACCCGCTACGGCGACGAGCCGGGGGCCGTTTACGATTACAACCGGATTCATCTGCTGACCTGGCAACTGGCCGCGCATGACGCCAAGGCGATCTATTTCTGGAAATGGCGTCCCCACATGGACGAGTGGCAGGCCTTCGGACGCGGACTTGCGGCCACGGACGGGAGTCCGACCGGCCGCGCGGTGGCCGCCGGTGACGCGGCGCGGGCGCTGAATACCGACCCCGACCTTTTCCTGGATAGTAAACCGCTGGCTCCTCAGGTGGCCGTGGTCTACGACGTCGCGGGCGACTTGAAGGCGGTGGCGCAAGGCGGCGATTGGGACTCGTTCACAGTCCGTAACCTGATGGGGATCTACCGCGCGTTGTGGAAAGACCAAGTGCGCATCAATGTCCTGGACGGGCGGCAGGTAACCGCGGAAAGCCTGAAGCCGCACAAGCTGGTCATCTTTCCATTCTACCTTTGCCTTCGCAAGGATGTAGCGGATGCCCTTGAGACTTACGTCGAGGGTGGTGGGACAGTGCTCGCGGACGCTCGCTTCGGCATCATCAACGAACTTGACCAAGGATATCGAGTGAATCCCGGCGCGGGCATGGAGAAGTTGTTCGGAGCGCGGCGCCACGACCTCTTTGCCAGCCACGACCCCTGGGAAGTCCGGGTGACGCAGCCCGCGGAACTGTTGAACGGTGTGACCTTGCCCAGCCATTTGGTAGGCCGCGTCTTTCGTGAAGAACTGCAGCTTGAGAAAGGCAGCGAAGGAAAAGTTGTAGCAGTCTTCGAGAAGGCTGGAACGCCTGCCGTGGTCGTGCGTCGCACCGGCAAGGGCCAAACCATACTTTTGGGGTTCTCGCTCGGCATTCCTCTGCTGGAAAACAACGATCCCGGCGCCGCCGCTTTGCTGCGAGCAGTCTGGCGGTCCGCTGGGGTGAAGCCATCGATCCAGATTGCGCCTGGAGCTAACTCTGGGTCCGTGGAGGCCGTCGTGCACTCGCGAGGCCGCGCGGACGAGAGACTTGTCTATCTGCTCAATTGGGGACACCAACCGGCGACCATCACGGCGGAAATACCTTGGTCTGGACAGGCGCGGTTGCAGGGGAAAGATATGGTCTCCGGCCATGGCGTTTCGGTTGAGCACAAGGGGGACCGGGTCGTCTTTAGTTTAACCCTTCCCCCCGACCATGCAGCGGCGGTGCACATCCAGCCCTGACCCGGATTTCATACCGTAGCTGCACAAATGCGTGGCTTTACGAGCTGAGGAAATACTGGTTGCGTGGTCATTCTGAGCCCGCACTTTGGGCGAACAAGCCCTGTAGTTTGTTCTTTTCGTGCACCCTGCGAACTACGGAGGTCCTTCGCCCCGATGAAGTACGTCGGGGCTCAGGAGTTTCCACATTTCTGTGAGGGCAACGTTGAACGGGGAAACGATGGGAAACGCGAATTTCCTTCCCTCTCCCCTTTGGGGGAGA
>JBKQVI010000280.1:0-5628 GCA_052139985.1 Terriglobia bacterium | reverse complement strand
CTCAGTTCGGATTGCAGGCTGCAACTCGCCTGCATGAAGCTGGAATCGCTAGTAATCACGTATCAGAACGACGTGGTGAATACGTTCCCGGGCCTTGTACACACCGCCCGTCACATCACGAAAGTGGTTTGTACTAGAAATCGCAATTCTAACCGCAAGGAAGATAGCGCTCAAGGTATGAACCATGATTGGGGTGAAGTCGTAACAAGGTAGCTGTAGGAGAACCTGTGGCTGGATCACCTCCTTTCTAAGAGAGAACCGGTTCTGGAGTTCGGCTTCGGCTGGACAGGTCCAGAACGGAATGCGAGGCGCTTTGAGATCTCAAATTTCAGATTTGAAATCTCAGAGGGGCGTGGCTGCTCAACTCAGAGGTCAAAGAGAAGCTTACAGTTGTTGGTTTACAGTTCTAAGACCAAAAAGGCCGCGAGCAATCGCGGCCTTTTCTTTTTGGCGGGGTTGATGGTAACCTCATTTCGTTGTCGGCTGTAAAGAGACACAAGGTCAGAGGACACGTCATGACGCCTGATGAGATGGATAAGAAGATTGAATTCATCCTGCAAATGCAGGCGCAGTTTGAGGCCAACCTGGCTCGTTCGGAAGCCAATATCGACGACCTCCGGCTTTCGGTGGCGGGCCTTGCCGGGGTCGTCAGAGAATCGATAAAGATCAGCGACGACCGATTCACCCGCCTTGACGACCGGTTGTCGAAGCTTGTTGACGTACAGAAAGCTGCGGATGACCGCTCGGCGCGCCTGGATCAACGTATGATTGAGCTGGCCGAAGCCCAGAAAACCACCGACGAACGCCTCAACGCTTTGATCGGTGTCGTGGAACGGCATATTACAGGCCCCGACCACGCGCCCCGACCATAAACCCGCTCGCTACCGTGACTCGATTTCAAGATCCGGTTTTTTCTCAATCCGCTAGTGCATCCACAAGGCAAGTTATAATAGTGTCCGGCAAAGATGAAGACCTTGTACGTCGAGGATCGGAACAAGTGGCGCGCTTGGCTGGAGGCGAACTCCCAGCGGGCGACGGAGATATGGCTGGTTTATTACAAGAAGGCAACGGGACGGCCGCGGGTTGACTATGGGGAAGCCGTGGAAGAGGCCATCTGTTTCGGGTGGATCGACAGCAAGATCAAGAAGCTTGACGAAGTGCGCTTTGCGCAACTGTTCACGCCCCGCAAGCCCAAAAGCAAGTGGTCGCCGAGCAACATCACCCGCGCCAGGAGAATGATTCAGGCAGGCAAGATGACCACTGCGGGGTTAAAGGTCTACGACCCGCGCAATCAAGTTCCCGCGATGCCCACCCAGGTTCCCCGCCCTCTCGAAGAGCAGTTTATGAGCGAAAGGAAGGCTTGGGAAAACTTCCAGCGTTTCCCTCCTTCGTATCAGCGAATGACCATCGGCTGGGTCGCAAGCGCCAAGAAGGAAGAGACTCAGATTAGCCGCCTGCGCCAACTGATCGCCGAGTCAGCGGCAAATAAGCGGATCAAATTCATGTGAAACCCTCTAGCGCCGCACTTCCGAGCCCTTCCCCGCGAATTCCATGCCGAGCTGCGAGGCATCGCAGCCGTTTTGCTTTTGGGAGTATGATCGTGGATGCGAGGCCGGCTCGCTGGCTTCGAGGTCTGCCACCGACAGACCGCGGACGTGACTCAGGGTGAGCATCGTAGCAGCAGTGCTGCTGAATCAATGACTTCATGAAAAATCCTTCCGCTGAAGCGTGCGAAGATCCACAAGCTGAATATTTTCGGCGGCTCGAATTATGGCAAACCGCAAAGACCCTAGGTGACCGCAGACATCGCGAAATGGGGATTGCCCAGCTCGCATTGGGTGGTGTGACCCTGGTTGTGATCGGCTTGGCGTTGGTGGTCAAGGTGATCTCGGTTTTCTGGGTACTGGCTCCGCTGCTCACTATTGTGGTTCTCGCCATTTATCATGAGCGCGTGCTTAACGCGCGCGCGCGAGCCTCCCGAACCGTGGACTACTATCAACGCGCTCTGGCGAGACTCGACAACACTTGGATGGGAGCCGGGGAAGCAGGCCAGAGGTTTCTATGCGATTCTCACCCCTACTCCCGAGACCTCGACATCTTTGGCGTGGGCTCGCTCTTCGAACTGCTCTGCATTGCCCGCACCCGTTCGGGTCAGGAGACGCTGGCGAAATGGCTCCAGGCGCCCGCCTCCCCCGACCAAGTCCGCGCGCGCCAAGCGGCCGTTGTCGATTTGCGGAGCCGATTGAATTTGCGCGAAGGCGTGGCAGTGCTGGCGGAGGAAGCAGGCTCGCTCGTGCCGGCGGAAGGCCTGGCGGCATGGGGCGAAGGCGAGCCGTTACTCGGGTCCCGCCCCTTGCGATTTGTGAGCGCGCTACTCGCGGGATCATGGCTGGTAAGTCTAGTCGCCTGGATGGTCTGGGGTGTGGGATATCCGGCCCTGCTCATGAGCGCCATCAATGTGGGCGTGAACCTCACTTTTCGACAACGCGTGGGGCAAGCTGCCAGCGCCGCCGAAAGTGCTGCTCGGGACCTTGGTCTGCTTTCCGGTGTGCTGGCTCGACTGGAAGCGGAGCAATTCAGGGCGCCCAGACTCGTTGAACTCCGGGCCGCTCTGGAGTCGCAGGGGCAACCTCCATCGCAGTGTATCAATCGGTTGAGCCGTTTGATGGAGTATCTGGATTCCCGGCGAAACTTGATTGTCAAATCGGTAGACATCTTCGTGCTTTGGACGCTGCAATGCGCGTGCGCGGTTGAAGCGTGGCGAAAGCAATCCGGCCCGGCTGTCCGACGCTGGCTGGCCACCGTGGGCGAGTTTGAGGCTCTTTCGTCACTGGGCGGCTATGCTTACGAGCATCCAACGGATGTATTCCCGGACTTCGCCGATACTTCACCGTGCTTTGAAGCCGAAGGACTTGCCCATCCCCTGCTGCCGGACCGCAGTGCCGTGCGGAACGACTTGCGCTTTGGGGATGGCTTGCGAGTGCTGATCATCAGCGGGCCGAACATGGCGGGCAAGAGCACATTCGTTCGGGCGGTCGGGATCAATGCAGTTCTTGCTCAATGTGGTGCGCCGGTCCGCGCTAAACGACTACGTCTCTCGCCCCTTGCTGTGGGCGCATCCATCTGCGTGCTCGATTCGCTCCAGGGTGGCATCTCGCGGTTTTATGCTGAAATCAGCCGCCTTAAACTTATCACCGACCTCACCCAGGGGCCGTTGGCGGTGCTCTTTCTACTCGACGAGTTTCTCCAGGGAACGAACTCCCAGGATCGGCGGATGGGCGCGGAAGCGATGGTGCGGAGCCTGGTGGGCCACGGGGCAGTTGGACTGGTTACGACGCATGACCTGGCCTTGGCCGAAATCGCCACGAGGCTTGGCCCGCGCGCCGCAAACGCCCATTTTGAGGATCGCCTGGAAGAGGGGAAACTGGTTTTCGATTACCAACTCCATCCGGGAGTCGTCGAGACCAGCAATGCCCTTAGTCTGATGCGGTCAATCGGCCTGGACGTGTGACGCGCCGATGACGAATCTTAAAATCTCACCCAAAGAGGTGCCGAATGAGTTTTCGATCTCGCCTAATTCTGATAGCTTCAACGCTTCTGGCCGGCCTGGGGACGCTTATGGCGCAGACTTCCCCGCCCCATTTAATTGATGTGCACGTCCACCATAATGGTGATCCAGCGTTTCTGGAAAAGCTGGTCGCCAAGCTCGATTCCGTCGATGGACTGGCCCTCCTTCTCACCTTTCCCAAAGATCTCGACAGCGTAAAAGGCTTCATCGCCAAGCATCCCAATCGCGTCATGGGTATGGGACAGATCGAACTTGACGATCCCCTGGCCCTTGAACTTGTGGACCGCTTCCACGCGGCGGGTTTCCGCGGACTGGGAGAACTATCCGGCCCGCTCAAGAATTACGACGATCGGAGCTACTGGCCCATCTACGAGCGCGCGGAAAAGTACGGGATGGTCATCCTGTTCCACACCGGCATCGTTAACCGGACGCAGCCGGATATTCCCTCGGACATCAGCGTGGACCGCATGCGGCCTACGACTCTCGATGGCATTGCCCGGCGCTTTCCGAAACTCACTCTTATCGGCGCACACCTGGGAAATCCCGATTACGCCTGGGCTGCGGAAGTCACGCGTTGGAACCCCAACCTTTACTTTGACCTATCCGGCTCCTCCCTCATCAAGAAGCAGGATGACCCCACGTTTTGGAAGTCCATCTTCTGGTGGTCCGGCATCGTGAGCCCGCACACTCCCGCCAACGCGCCCAATGCCTTTGAGCGCCTGGTTTTTGGCTCCGATGTTTTCAATGGCGAACTCGAGGAATTCGACCGTGCGCTCGAACGCTACCACAAGATGCTCGATGCCTGCGGCGTTCCCAAAGCCTCACAGGACATGATCTTTGCAGGCACGATGTGGAAGATTCTGAGCGCGCAGAAATAGTGGGCGCCGAAGCCGCACTCCAAAGCTTCGCTACTGAGCCATCGCCGCGCTAAGGGAATCCACAAGATGCCGGGCATCGGAAGGGCGCAAGGATCCTGGGGCAAAATGATAAGTCTTCCCGGAATTCAGCGTGATGTGAAAGGTGGCGGTGGCTATAGAAGAAACCTTAATCTCTCGGATTTCAGTCATGGATATATTGATAAGAATCTTCTGGTCCTCTTGATATTGGATGGTTCCGGGCGATACCACCAGCGCTCCCTTCACTTTTCCGTGAGCGTGAAAGACCTCCGTCGGACTTCCCAAATGAAACGCATCATAACGCCGCGTGTCGCTAGAGTCCGGCGCAGGAGGTGGTGCTGGTGAAACCCGGGCCGCAGGTTTGGCGGCGGGCTTCGCGGTCACTTCGAATGGGGCTTCCACTTCGTTATCGTCGGGGTTAACGACAAACAAGCTCGCGACGCTTGGTGTGGCGTCAAAGGCGACCTTGATGTGCACAACAAGCTCCGTGGTCGATGGCGAAGTAATCCGCAGCACTCGAACTCCGGGATTGGAGAAGCTCACCTTGGCGCCCGGCGCGAAGTTTTTGCCGGCAATTTTCAAATCAATATCAGCGGCTGGACCTGCCTGAGCGGGCTCAACCGTCGTCACTTCCGGCGCGGGAGGTGCGGCGGGAGAAGTGGGCGCGGTGGGTGCGGAAGGCTGAACCTGCGAAGCGGGTGGTGTGGGCGCGGCAGGGTCACCGGGGGCTGCGGGTACGGACGGCGCTTGAGGCGTATCCGGGGCGGCAGGCTTCGATGGCTCAACGCTTCCCGGGGCCGGTGCGGTCGGCGCCTGTCCGGGCACAACCATAAATGGGCTTTCGGCGGAGCCGCCGGCCCGGATACTGACCAACAAGCTCAAGAACAAAGCGCCAAGCACCAGCCGCCTTACCGGCCAATTCCTAAACGGGGAAAAATCGCCGCAAGTCATGGCTGACCGTCCTTTTAATGGCGGGGATGGGAGTGCAATCGAACGAATCTTAAACTTGCGGGTCGCCGGAAGTCAAGGCAGCTTGGCGAGCCCTGATCCTCACGTAATTTTGAGAAAGGGCGAAAGAAATCTCTCTGGGGGCGCATTTTTTTCTTGACATGTTATAGATATTATATAAATAATATCTCCATGCCTGCACGCATTCCCACGCAG
>JBKQVI010000279.1:0-3099 GCA_052139985.1 Terriglobia bacterium | reverse complement strand
GCCAGCCCGGTGGTCCCGCGCTTGGCCTTCCTTCTCTCAACCCCTTCGATCCGGTTCCCATTGCCAAGCAATGGCAGGAACTCCGACTGCGAAGATTCGATTTTCAATGCCTCGATCGCTGGAAACTCGATGAAATCACATTTCCATCTCGGACGGCTTTTTATATTTGCGGTTTCTCTGCTGCTTCCGGTCTCTCCGAGAATCATGGCGCAAACGTCTTCCGCTGTCTGGAGCGTGGCTGAAAGTTCCAACCGGATACCTCACTTCGAGACCCTTAACCATCACCAGGTGCTCTATGCGGACGGCCAGCCATTCTCCATGCTTGCGGTGGAAATTCCATGGTGGGACCTCCGGGCGGGGCATTACTACGAGGATGAAACTGTCTATGACGGGCTTTACTCCAAGGCGAAGGAGCTCGGTGCTAACACACTCAAGGTTCCCGTCAAATGGTCCATGATCGAGCCTGAGAAGGATCGGTACGATTTCTCGTACGTCGATCACGTCCTCAAGATAGCCCGGGAAAACCATCTTCATCTGGTCCTGGACTGGTTTGGCCACTATGCCAGCGGCGACGGCAACATCTACGAGAACCTGAGCGGCGAGTTGTATGCGCCCATGTATGTGGTCAAGGATGAGAAGACTTATCCGCGCGCGATCGATGGAAACGGAGTGGTCCATCACAATGCACTTTCCTACGACTCACCTGCCGTGATTGATCGCGAGGTCAAGGCCTTCGGCGGGTTCATGCAGCACCTGAGGAGAGCCGACGTCGATCGTCTGGTTGTGGGTATCCAGTTGGAGAATGAAATTTCTGTTTTTGGAGCAGATCGCCACAACCCCAAGCTTTTTCGGGATCATTCCCCCACGTCCAACGGCAAGTTTGCGGCGCATGGGTTTACTGACGATCTGAAGTATAGTGCCTGGGACATGAGCACGGCGTGGATCAAACCGTTAACCGAGGCAGGCCATGCCGCTTATCCCATCCCGATTTTTAGTAATTACGTGAACGGTTCGCTAGAGCCCGGGTTGGTCGGTGGTTCCCCGGGCGAAGATGTTCAGACATATCTTGAGAACTGTCCCAACCTTTCTTTCATTGCGGTCAACGCATATTTTTGTGCGAAGTGGAACGGAGATCGCTGCGAATCCGCGTCGCAAGGTGCAACTGGAGAGCTCCGAACAGCATTGCAACAATATGCGACTTCGCGGAATGTGCCTGCGGTGACCGAAACCAACAGCGGTGTCTCGGCCGTAGCGCCCCGATTCGCATATATTGCGCTGGGCGAGTTTGGCACGCCCATCTTTGCTCCGTGGGCACTCACGATGTCCTACCCCGAGTCGAACGAGCCGTATATTCTCCACGATGGCCGGCTCGCCAATGGCGCTCTGGCGCTGCAGGAGGCATACCAGTCCCTGGAGATGGCGCTGCCACAGATTCTCATCTACGCGGGAACGGACAAGCTTAAAGTGTTTCAGGCGCCTGCGGGGGGGCAAGGTTTTTCCGTGACCGGCACGGTCAACGGACTACCGCTACACGTTACCGGCTCTGCCGATGGCCAGGCCATCGTGATTCACCCCTCTGAAAAGCAGCTTCTTATAGTCGGCTATCGAGTTGAAGTTTCGCTGGAGAAACCGGAGCTGGTGTGGCCGGCCATGCAAGGCCTGCATGCGCAACGTGTCCATTGGTCGACTGTCGGCTGGGTCGCTGATGGCGATCCTTTCTACGGTATAAGTCAAGCCGATCGTAGCTTGTGGATTGAATTGCAATACCCGCAAGTAGTTCTGATCACACTGCCGTGAGCAAGTTGGCATATGGCCTTCAAGAGCAATCGGGCTTCGAAAAGGGGCGAACAATTATGCGAGGCGCCAAGTATCTGAGAAGATCGTTCCCACCCCTGGCCGGCACGGCGCTTATGATGGCTCTCGGCTGCGGTGGCGGCCAAAGCGGCGGTAGCTCTCCCCAACCTCCAACGAGCACCCCGGCCACCATTACCGTTTCGGGCACTACATGGGGAACGAGCACACAATACATCGGCGCCAACGAAGGTGACCAGTACTTTAATGCTGCGGACTTCAAAGATTTGGGCATAAATACCTATAGGATCTATGGGTCAGTTGCCCGCTGGGAGTACCAACAGGATTCCGGTACCATCGGCTCGCCGACCGAAGCTCAAATCCAGGCCAATCCGAACGTCATCAACTGGAGTTGGTGGGACACAGTGATGACGACGCCGCCCGGCGGCAGCGACTATAGCTGGGATGGGGAAACAACAGCCTGGCAGGGAAATGCACGTACCATCTTCCAGACACTTCTGCAAAGCGGGATTCGCCCGGTGGTGGTGTTGCGTCCGGTAAGTCCTGGCGGCACTCCCGCATGGGCCAACCAACAGATGAATCCACCCAATACAACCACCGGTCAGAACGCGTGGTGGGAGCACGTGTTTGCGCTCGTCTATTGGTTAAACGTGCGCAATAACTACGAAGTCGACGATTGGGAGATCGAGAACGAGCCGGATAATCCGCCCCAAGGTTGGAGTGGTACGCTGAGCGATTATGTTTCTTTTGCGGCGCTCTCAGCGAATGCGATCAATTACGTGTACTCGACCTATCTGCCCGGGCGAACGCCGCACATCTATGCGCCCGTCTCGACGGGAGGCAGCACCTGGCCTCAAAGTCTCATGCAGCAGGCTCTCGGCTCGTTCGACTCCGTGGATATTCACGACTACGATGCCAACATCAGCACCTATGTCTCGACGGTGCACGGTTGGATGAGCGCGAACGGCTTCACCAATGCACCTTTGTGGGTAACGGAGTGGTCGACGTATACAGCGGGTCAATATGCAGATTCGGCGTTTGGCGTAAGCAACGTCATTAATAACCTGATCCTTCAATCGGAGCCAGGCAGCAACTATGTCTACGGGAGCCATATTTTTGGCCTCTACGATTGGGGCAGCGGAGCCTACGGCCTCATTGGGCCGGGTGATGTTCCGCGAAGTGACTACTACGCGATGCGCATGGTCATCCGAGCCTTCGTTACCTATACCAGGTGGGGCGAGGCAGGCCGATCGAGCAGGTGTTTGCGCAGATTTTGTTGGGCTTTGA
>JBKQVI010000278.1:0-29941 GCA_052139985.1 Terriglobia bacterium | reverse complement strand
CTCGAAATCGAGGTGCCGGACCGTCTGAATTTTGCCCAGGAATGTAGTGCAGACTCAGCTATAGCCTGAACTGATTCCAAACCACTTAACCACCTGCTGCCTCCTCTTGTGACGAACTTGGGCTAGCCTTTAGCGCCGCCCGCCAGCCGTTAGCACAAGCCAGCCGTTAGCGCAGGCTGGCGGTTAGGCTTCAACGGTCGCCTGGGCGAAGAAAACAGACATTTTGACGAAGTCGGCAGGCCGCAACGCCGCCTCCCGGCGTGTGGCAACGCCGTGTCCCGCCTGACAACTTCGTTGGCATCCCAATGAGCCCTTTTGAACCTTTTATCCATACTTCGGAACAGTTGGAAAGAACCCTGTCAAGCAAATGACGGATCGCGGATTTGCGATGGCGAATTCTCCAGTTCCCATGTGGGTCACTCCTCGGGTTTCGACTGTTCCTCTAATTCACGCGCACAATTCTCCCGGCGTAAAGAACCCATCCGCTCCTCCGCGGTTTTGCGCGTACCGCAATCACGAGGCAGATCATGGCTGCGATTCCGACTGGACGAGCAACTCGGGTTGGTTCCTCGGCGGCTGAAACAGGATGTCAGTGTACCCGGGCGGTGAATAGAGGCGCACCCAAATGCAGCCGTCAAATCCGCAGGCACGAACGTCCGTGGCCCCTTGTCGTTCTGCTTGGGCGAGAATCGCGGCCGCCATCTCCCAAGGTTCAGAGATGCTATCCATCAGGACTTCTACCGGGCGTGGCCTGCCGCGAAGTTCGTTTAGCGCCTGGAGCACCTGCGACTGCATGGCCACGCACGGTTCGGTGTGGCACTCCAGCATCTTTTCGACTGCATACAGCGCTGAATAGTTGATCCGGTCGACGAAGGCTACGTACAGATGTTGGCTCGTGGGCAGGTGGTGGACCGGAAGCATTTCCGCAACTTCGAGGATGGAAAACGGAACAAGATGGGCGCACTCCAAAAACCGCCGGCTTTGGTTGAGAGGAAAGACCGGAATGGACAACTGCATGCCGAGGATTTGGGTCACTTGCTCTTCGCTGACCGCGCCGATGTGCCGCAGCCATTCCCCTACGCGTCCACTGCCCGAATCCTTCTGCGCACGCAGAGCCTTTTTGAGCTGCTCATTATTCACCAGGCCGCGAGAAAGCATCAGCAACCCAAGGGGAACCCGGTGAGCCTTGACCAGCGGTTGAGGACGTCCGGGGAGGAACTGCGCGAAGGCAGACGCGAGGGCTCGCTCAAAGCACTCAGGGCTGCAATACCAGTGGCCATCAAGGGAGTAGCCACGAAGGGGTTCAAACCAAGTCCGCCACAATCGCCGACGGCGGGGGCACTCCGTGGATTCGCATTGTCTTGTCGAGCGGTCAGCGTTCATTTTGGCTGTGCTCACGTTCTTAAGGACTCGATTCGCTCCATTGGGCTTATGATTTCCATCACCCGCAGTCCGTAGTTGCCGTCGACGACCACGACCTCCCCGCGGGCGATCACTTTCTTTCCTACCAAAAGCTCCACCGGGTCCTGCACGTATTGATTGAGTTCCACTACCGACCCGGCACTCAGGTCGAGGATGTCGTGCAGCGGCATTTGGCGTTCACCGAAGCGCAGGGTTACGTCCAGTTCCACGTCCATCAAAAGTTCGAGTTTGGGATCGCGCGCCCGTGCCAACAAAGTAGGCGGTGGGGCGGGTGCGGCCAATTCCAACGGCGGAGCAGCCGGCGAGGCGACAGGATTCAGCGCGGCCACCAGAGTGGAACCGAGTTCGGCGACGAGGGTAAGAGGGGGAAGTCCCGGGCTGTTCCACTGGATACCGGCCAGCAGAGCGGGTTGGCCTGGAAACGGGCCCAACCCCACCCATTTAAAGCTCACCTCTCCGCCCGCCAACCCCTTGACGGCGGAGGCGGCAGCGCCAGCAAATTGGCGAAACAGTTCGCTGAGGGCGTCCCGGTGGTCGTCGCTCATTGCCGAGCTTCCGTCTTCCGGCTCCGACAGCAATAGCTGCGCGAGCCGTACGGCGTCTTTCTTCGATAGGACGAAACCCTGGTTCCCCGACAAATGCTGGGTCGCCTCAAATTGGATGGCGACGCTGTCTTCGTTCAGCGATGCGAGCAGCGGCTGCGTTGCTTCGGGGGAAAGCTCCTGCCACGTGTGAGGTGCACCTGCCACCTCCTGAAGGACGCGGCCAATGCTTGTACCCCAAGCTTGCAGATACTCCTGCAACTTCGGATTATGCGGGGCCGCTTTTTCGACGCTCATGCGGCTTCCTTCCGGATCGAGTCCAAGGAGCGCACGCGTCCATCCACCTGCGCAGCGCGGCGGCCACCCACGCGAACCGGGCGTGCGTTGAACAACTCTTTGCCGCCGACCAACAGGTTAGCGGTTCCCCCGAGGGAGTAATCCAATTTCAAGATGTCACCTTGCTCCAAAGACAGAAGCTGAGCGACGCGGACGCTCTGCTCCGGCAAGATCAATTGGAGGGGGAAAACACAATGGTCAAGGCGCTTGCGCATTTGCGAGTTGCTATCTGCCGTGCCCCGCTGCTTGCGGTAGGAAGCTTGCTGCGTGAGCTTACGCAAGAGGGCGTTAGCGACGGCAGCGGGAAGAGCGACGTTCAACATCCCCCGGGCCTCGGGCATGCGGATTTCGAAGCTGAGTGAAAGGATTTTTTCGCTGGGCGGCATGAGACGCGAAATATCCGCCTGCCGCAGCCGTTGGTCAAAAGCAAACTGCACTTCCAGTACCGGTCGCCAAGTGTTCTCCAACTCTCTCCCGATGATTCTCACCACACTTTCCAGGATTTGTTCCTCGATTTCGGTGATCTCCCGCACGGTGGCTTCCGCTCGGCCGGAGCCACCCAGCAATACATCGATAATCGGAAACGCCAAAGGAAGATCGATTTCGAGCGCCGCCGAAACTCCCATGGGGCGAAGCGTCGCGGAGACTAGGTAAGTCACCTCGGGGATACGTTGCAGAAACTCACCGTAGTTGAGTTGCTCCGCCGAAACCAGATTGACTTCGAAAGCAAGCCTTAAGTAAGCACCCAGCGAATGCGTTAAATTCCGCGCGAAAAGCTCGTGCAACTGGCTTACCGCGCGGAGTTGCTCCTTTGAGATTCGCGCCGACTGGCGAAAATTGCATGCCGCCACAACACGCTCCGCAGTCGGGGCCTTCGGTTTCTCGGCAACTCGCCCTTGCGCGGCGCGAAAAAGCGCGTCAATCTCCTCCTGGGTTAGAATCTTCTCCATGACGTCTCCATAGCAGAAGTTTGGCTGGGAAGGGTCCTATCCATAGGAGGGGGCGACGGCTCGACCAAACTCCGCATTCTGGCTCGTAAGCGGACTAAGGCCGCGGAGTGAATTTGTGATACCCGCGCCTCGCCCACCCCCAACACTGCTCCGACCTCTTTCATGGTGAGTTCTTCGAAGTAATAAAGAGAAAGAACCTGCCGTTCGCGGGGCTGGAGTTCACCCACCGCGTGAGAAAGGAGATCGCGGAGTTCGCCCTGCAAACATCGCGCGAAGGGTTCCTGATCCGGCCCCAGCGTGGGCGCGGCCAGACTCTCGCGCTCCTGGCCCGACTCCGTGAACTCGTCCTGCAAACTCCCGATGTCAAGCCCCCGCAAGTCACCCAGCAAACGTTGCAATTCTGTTAGCTCCATCCCCAATTCAATGGCCAGCTCCTGTTCCGTCGCCGGTCGCCCAAACTGGGCTCGCAGCCGCTGGTGCGCCTGCTCAAGCTGGCGCGCTTTCTTGCGCAAGGGACGCGGGCTCCAGTCGAGATCGCGCAAGCTGTCGAGTATCGCCCCTTGAATCCGGTGCTTCGCGTACGTCTTGAGTTCCACATTCTTGCCGGGATCGAATTTGTGGAGCGCCTCCATGAGACCCAGGATGCCCGCTTGTACCAAATCATCAAACGAAACGTGCGAGGGCAGGCGGTCATGAATACGGCGGGCTATATAACGTACCTGCGGGAGCTGTTCCAAAAGCAGGCGCTCCCGGTCCGCGGCTTCGAGGTGAGAAACGGACTCGTAGGCTTTCTTGGCAGCGTTCATAATTGTCTTCCTTTCTGGAAACGATCTCGCCCTCTACTCTCGGCACAATCGGCCCACCTCTGGATTTCGGACCTCGGACGTCGGACCTTGGGTTCCGTCACCTATTCACTGCACTACCCCCAGGGATTGAATGGAGACCGCGGCAGGAATCTCCGCCGGCGACAGAACCACCACCCGAGGGAGGAACGGCTCCATCAGGCGCCGCAAGTGAAACCGCGTCGGGCTGTGGCAAAGAACGATGGGCGAAGGAACCGACATCGGTTCACCTAGAAGCTTCTTCATCCCCTCGAGCACACGGCGAATCAGTGAAGGTTGCAGAGCATTGGGCGAGCGGTTGGCCGCCTGCGGGTCCAAAACCTGCGCGAGCTGCTCTTCCACCGCGGTATCGAGCTGGATAACGGTGAGTTTCCCATCGTCTCCCAGCAGCGGCTGAACGAGGGCTCGGCCCAAGGCCTGCCGGGCGCTTTCCACTAACAACACCGGGTTTTTATTCGAACTTGCCGTGTCGAGGAGCGTTTCCAGAATCGTGACCAGGTCGCGAATTGAAACCTGTTCGCGCAGCAGTTGTTGGAGCACCTTTTGAACCTCGCCCAAGCTGAGCAATTTGGGAACAAGCTCTTCCACAAGTTTGGGTTGGGCTTCCGCGTTGGCGTCGAGCAGCCGCTTGGTTTCCTGCCGGGTTAGCAGTTCGTGAGCGTGTTGCTTGATGACTTCGGCCAAGTGAGTGGCCAACACCGAGGTCTGATCGACTACCGCGTATCCGGCAGCCAAGGCGCGGTCGCGAAGGTTGGGCGCGATCCATTTCGCTGGAACGTTGAAGGCAGGCTCGCGGGTTTCCCGCCCCTCCAGCGGCTGCGCCGTCGCCTCCGAGCTGATGGCCAGCAAGCTCTCCTGGGCCATTTCCCAGCGCGCGATTTCCACTCCCCGGAATCGGATCACATACTCGCGCGGGTTAAGCTGCACGTTGTCGGTGATGTGAACGGGAGGAATAATGAAGCCTAGTTGCAGAGCCAAGTGCCTTCGCAAGGCGCGAATGCGTGTCAACAACTGGCCACCTTGAGCCTGGTCAACCATCGCCACAAGTCCGTATCCCACTTCCAGGCTCAAATCATCGAGTCGCAGGAGGGTCTCCAATTGCTCCTGCGCCTTTTCCGGGGGCAGGGTGGTGGCGGGAGTCACGGCCTCCGCGGCTTTGGCCGTGCTCGCCTTTTGGGCGCGGCGGGCCACCCAAGCAAGAAGCCCGGACATCAGGAAAAACGGGATCTTTGGCAATCCCGGAATTAAGGCGAGCGTACCCATCACGCCGGAGACGATCCATAGCGGATCGCTACGCGGAAGCAATTGCCGGGCCAGGTCAGACCCCAAACTTGACTCGGACGAAGCCCGAGTGGCTACCATCGCCCCGGCGACGGAAACCAGAAGCGAGGGGATCATGGTGACCAGACCGTCCCCGACGGTAAGAATGGTGTAGGTTTTCAGCGCTTCGCTGAGCTGCACGCCGTGGTAGAAGACTCCTATCAAAAAGCCGGCGATGATGTTGATGGCCGTAATGAGCACAGTGGCCAAAGCGTCCCGTTGGCTAAAGCGCGCCGCGCCATCCATCGCGCCATAGAACTCAGCCTCCCGGCCCACCAGTTCGCGTCGCGTTCGCGCTTGGGCTTCGTCGATCAGCCCCGCGCCGAGGTCCGCGTCGATCGCCATTTGCTTTCCTGGCAGCGCGTCCAAGGTGAAGCGTGCCGTCACTTCCGCGATGCGTACCGCCCCGTGATTGATCACCAAGTACTGAATCGCGATCAAGGCCACAAACAGAACGAAACCGACGATGTAATTGCCGCCCACCACAAACTGCCCGAAGGCTCCAATCACATGTCCGGCGGCGGCAGCGCCCTCATTGCCGTGCAAAAGGATGCGCCGGCTGCTCGCCAGCCCCAGCGACAGGCGGAATAGTGTCAGCAGCAGGAGGAGTGAAGGGAACACGGAGAACTGCACCGGGCGCGTAATGTACATCGCGACCAAGAGCACTAGCACGGAGGCCGTGAGGCTGGCCGACAGAAGAAGGTCGAGCAAGAAAGGCGGCAGCGGAACCATCATCACAAACACCAGAGCCACGGCGACAATGGGAACTGCCCAGTCAAGGGCGCTGCTCTTGGTGGCGGGAGCCGGTTTTGGAGGTGCGGGCTTCATGCCTTAGCCAGTCGCTGGGTGCGGTAAATGAAGGCCAAAATCTCCGCAACCGCGCTGTACAGTTTCGCCGGGATCGTCTGCCCGACTTCCGTGGCACGATAGAGCGCCTGCGCCAGGGGCGGGTTTTCCACCACGGGGATTTCGTGCCAGCGTGCCTCGCGTTTGATTCTTTGCGCGAGCAGGTTGCGTCCCTTCGCCACCACGATCGGAGCTGCCATACTTTCGGGTTTGTACTCAAGCGCCACGGCATACTCACTGGGGTTGGTCACCACCACCGTGGCACGCGAGACATCGCGCAGCATGCGGCGGCGCCGCATATCCCGCTGCAGCCGGCGAATGCGCCCGCGGATTGCCGGGTGGCCTTCCGTTTCCTTGAAGTCCTCACGCACTTCCTGTCGAGACATGCGGTGTTGGCGCTCGAAGCTCATGCGTGAAATCAGCACATCAAACCCTGACCACAGAATGAAAACCAGGCTGCCCTTCCAGGAAATTTCGAAGACGCGTGAAAGCATCCAACCTAGCGACGGCCGGACGCCCACTCGGGACATTTGCAGGATCTGGCCCCAGTCGCGAACCATGATGGCCATGGCGATGTAGAGCACGAAGGCGGAGGGAACCATCGACTTTAGGAGTGCCTGCAGGCCGGAAAGCGAGAACAACTTGCCGAGATTGCTCGCAGGGTTCAGACGCTGCGGCTTGGGGGCAAGCGCTGCCGGCGCCACAACAAATCCACCCAGGCCGAAACTACTGGCGAGGGCCACTAGCCAGATCATGGCCAAACTCGGTCCTGCCCAAACACAGGTCACCCACGTTACCCAGTTGAGCACCGGCGTGCCCGTCGCCATATCGGTGTGGACAGCGGAGGCGAGAGTGCGTTCCAGAAGTTGGCGCCATTCATCCTTCCAGTGGTTCGGGTACCACCAGAGAAACAGCACCAGCGTCATCAGCGCGAGTGCGGCGGGCAACTCGCGGCTGCGCGGAACGTCGCCCTCACGGCGGGCTCGTTCCCGCCGTCGTGGAGTTGCTTGTTCAGTGCGACTATCGTCCGCCACGAGTTTTGCTCCCTATCGAGCCAAATGCATCAGTTGCTCGCTTGTCGCTAGCGCTTCCCCGAAATACCGCTCGAGAATCCCCGGCCAAAAACGCAAGGTCCCTATGATCACCACGAACGCGACTACGCTCTTCACGGACATCCCCACAAACAGCACCGGAAGCTGGGGCGAAGCCCGGCCCAAGAAGGCGAGAGCGATATCGATGACCATCGTTGCCACCAGCGTGGGGATGGCAATCTGTACCGCAATCATCAACATGCCCCCAGCGGCGCGCCAAACTTGTTCCGCCGCGATGGGAGCCACCACCACGAGTCCTGGCGGACAATACTGATAACTCTTAACCAGGCCCCGCAGCACCCAATGATGAATGTCCAACTGAAGAAAGATCAGCAGGGCCACCATTTGGTAAAAATTGGCGAGGATGGGTGTCTCGGCATCCGATAAGGGATTGATCAAATTCGCCAGCGAATGCCCGACCTGGAAGCCGATGACTTGTCCTGCCAATTCCACTCCCTCGAAGACGAATTGAAGGGTGATCCCCATGATTAGACCCACCACGCATTCACCCCCGGCAACCTTCCATCCGATGGCAGGGGGATAGGAGGGCAGGTTCGCTCCCACGACCGGGTAAAGTAGAGCCGTCAGCGCCAGGGTGAAGCCCGCCTTGATGCGGGGCGCAATTGTTGCGCTCGCCAAAAACGGCGCAAACACCATCAGCGCACTTACGCGCGCGCCTACAATCAAAAGGCGTCCCATCGCTGCTTCGAGGCCCAAGCCCACTTTTCACTCCTCGCGCCTTACCCCAGGCAGCGGTGGAAGTCGGCAAACAGGTGCACGGTGAAGCTCATCAATTTGCGTAACATCCACGGCAACGTGATAAACGTGGCGACGGCCACAACCGCAATTCTTGGTACGGTGGCCACCGTATGTTCCTGAATGGAGGTCATCACCTGGGCAATATTGATCAGCAGGCTCACCACGGTGGCAACCGCCAGAATGGGCGCGGCCAGCAGCAGTGCGACCTCAAGAGTTTCGCGGGCCAACTGCACGACGACATCCGGGGTCATAGACAGCCTTTCAGGGGCAAATGGTTAGCGGTCAGTGGCTAGCACCTAAGCTCCAACTACTAGCCACTAACCACTTGCCACTAATCACTACCTCAGTAGAAACTCTTCATCAGTGAACCCACTACTAAGTTCCAGCCATCAACCATGACGAAAAGCAGGATCTTCAGCGGCGTGGAAATCACCACGGGGGGCAGTTGCATCATTCCCACCGACGTAGTTATTGAAGCCACCACCAAGTCGATCACTAAAAAGGGGAAGAACAAGACTGCCCCGATTTGAAACCCCGCCTTCAATTCCGAAAGGATGTACGAGGGAATTACTACGCGCATGGAGAGGTCCTCGGAACGGCGCGGACGAGGTTCCTTCGCCAACTCCACAAACAGCGCCAGATCCTTCTGCCGTGTGTACCTCAGCATGAACTGCCTCAACGGCACGCTGCCTCGATCCAAGGCTTCCATGCCAGAAATCTGGTTGTTTTGGAGGGGAACGATGGCAGCCTGATAGACGTCCGCGCCCACGGGCTGCATGACAAAGTAGGTCAAAAAGAGCGCAAGCCCGATAAGAGTTTGATTGGTCGGCGTGCTTTGCGTTCCCAATGCCTGCCGCAGGAAGTGGAATACGACCAGGATTCTTACAAACGGCGTCATGGCGAGGAGCAGGGCGGGAAGCAGGGTTAAGACCGTGAGCAGGATGACAATGTTCCAGGGCAATGATGAACCGCCCTGCGTCAGTCCGGGAATCGCCAAGCCGTTCGGCGCGGCAGAAACTGCCGAGGGAAATGCCATGGCGGTAATACCCACCGCCGGCCACCTTGCCAAACGCATAAACCAAGCCTGATGCATATGAGAACTCACCGGCCCTCAAAGCGAGCGCGACTCCCGCGGCAGAGCGGGATTGGCTATGAGCGTCCCCTCGCGTAGTTGTGCCAACAGTTCGAGGGAATTGCCCGTACCTCCCACCAGAAACTCCTGGCGGTCAAATTCAATAACTGCCAAGAAACGCCGCTCACCGAGCGACAAGGTCTCGCACACACGCAGGCGCCGGGGCTTCCGTGTCTTTACGGCGCGCTGGGTCCATTGCCATAAGGTCTTAAGCGCGACTACCCAGGCTGTCCCGGATGGGGATGTAGCTTGGCTTGCGGCATTGGCTTCCATAACCTTTGATCCTTTCCTCACAGCAGGCCCGCGGATTTGGGTCAAACCATTTCCGTCATCCGCACCGCTAGCCGGCCATCGATCACATCAAATTCCGCCCATGCCACCATCACACCGTTCACCAGTACCGGCACGTGCGCCCCTTCACGACGCCGGGTATCCACCAGCGAGTTAATGCTGAGAGAAAGAAGGTCACGCACGGTGAAATGAGGCACCTCTAACGCGACGGAGAGCTGGCCGGGCAGTTCCAGCGCCTCCGGCCAGATTTCCCGTGGCGAGGGCGCTGATTCCACGACGCGGGCTTGGGGCTCACTTCCCATAAGTCATCGCTGGACCAGGAAGTCCGTGAAATAGACTTCTCTCACTCCCAGCTCGGGCACGCGTTCCTGCATTGCGTGCACGAGCTCATCTTTAAGTTTCTGCTTACCTTCCGGGGCCAGGAGCGCGTCCGAGTGCCAGGTTGAGACCACCGCCAAAATGCAGTCTCGAATGCGCGCTGTGGGCACTGCACCGTCTCCTCCCTTTCCCTCCTTGGCAGGCAGTGGGTATCCCAACCCCAAATCAATTCCGACACGGAGGAATCGGTTTTCTTCGGGATCCGCCAGGTTCACCACAAAGGCTTCGAGGTGCAGGGTTCCCTTGATCTGCGGAACATGCGAGTCTCTGTCCGGCTCGTCGGAATCATCTGTGAACTTCTTGCACCCGACGTCCCCTGCCGCGGTAAGCACCATCAATCCCAACAGCAAGAACACCGCACGGCGCGGCTTCGGCTGGCTCTCTTCCCCATTCACTTGGTTAACGTTGGCCATATGCACATGTGCGAAAAAGCAAGTCGCTGTCCACAAGGAACGGAATTACCCGAGAAGGCTCGAATGGCCGGGAAGGGATGCAGAACCCTTTATGTTTGCAGGGGTTTCTTGATGTCGATGGGACAGGCCCGACTTTCCGACCGGTGTCCCGCCGGTTCGAGGATGTCCCAAATTGGGAAAGCTTCATGAGTTAGTTCCAAGATGGCTCTGCTCTTCCGCCGCCGCTCGGCGATGCGTCTGCGGGCACGAACCTCACGGCTAGTGCGCTTTGGTAGTTGGCGCACGATGACGAATGCGCTACGATGCTGCATTCAGCACTACGAAGCGTGAAGGCGGGAAAGCGTACCCGCACGCATTGATGATCTAAACGGAGGTTGGAATGATCCTGAAGGGACAAGTTGCTCTGATTACCGGAGCTTCAAGCGGTATCGGCCGGGCGACGGCCGAAGCCATGGCGCGTGAAGGCGCCCGCGTGGGAGTTAACTATTTGAAGAATCAAAAGGGCGCGGAGGCGGCGGTTGAAGCGATCCGCACGGCGGGCGGCGAAGCGTTGGCGATTCGCGCCGACGTGACGCGCCAGAAAGAGGTACACGCCCTGGTGGCGGCGGTGCGTAAGCAATGGGGGCGCATCGATATTCTGGTGAACAACGCCGGCGACCTGCTGGCACGGCACACTCTGGTGGACATGACCGAGGAGTATTGGGACCAGATTATGGACCTGAACTTGAAGAGCGCCTTCCTGTGCACGCAAGCCGTGTGGGAAGAGATGGCGGCGCGAAAGAGCGGATGCATCATCAACGTCACGTCGATTGCCGCTCGAAACGGCGGAGGCTTGGGCGCTGCGGCCTATGCGGCAGCCAAGGGAGCCTTGCTGACCTACACCAAAGGCTTGGCTAAAGAACTGGCTCCGCATGGAATTCGTGTCAATGGGATTGCGCCGGGAGTGATCGCGACCCCCTACCATGAGCGTTACAGTCCACCCGAGCTCATGGCTAAATTCGTGGCGAATATCCCCTTGGGCCGCGCCGGAACCTCGGAAGAAATCGCCGATGTCATCTTGTTCCTGGCGTCCCCCGCCGCGCGCTACATCCTGGGCGAGACCGTGGAGGTGAACGGCGGAATGTTGATGGACTGAGGCGCGGTGCGTCGATTGTTACACGACGACGGGCCGGTGACGGCGGACCGCTTACTGCGGACGTACCGAAGAGGTCCGCGCGACGCTTGCCGCTTCGGGTTTTGTGCCTACTGCCTTTTTCCTCCCCACGGTAAAACACGTCACAGCTTATGAGTTCGGACGATTTCACTGGGGGGGACGAGTGCGCGGCAAGGTTTGGGTCGTAATTCCTCCATCGGTCTTTGTTAATCTGGCTTTTCTGGCCATGGCGGCCCAGGGACAGCAGAGAACCGCATCCCCATCCGTTTCCGTCGGGGCACCGCCGCGAGTAATCGTGCATTTCGTTTTTGACCGGACTTTGAAAACCCCCGTCCAGCCCATTCGCGGGCTGGCGTTTGGAGGTAACTCTCCTACACTGGCAGCGCTGGGAGGAGACAACTCCGTGTGGGTGTGGAACGTGGCGAGCGGGGACGTCCTCAAAACCATAACGCTTGCCGACCGCCCGAAGTCGGTTTCTTGTATGGCCTTCAGTCCGGATGGCAAGTGGATGGTGACGGGCGAGGATTTTACCAGGGCCGAAATCTTCACCGGCAAAATCGAACTGCTCGACGCGGTGGCGGGCCGGGAAGTTCGAGCGCTCGCCACGCATCATTGGGAAGTGGAGAGTCTCGCCTTCAGCCGGGATGGCCACTGGTTGGTCTCCGGCAATTGGGACCGCAAAGTTCGCGTGATGGAATTTCCTTCAGGCAATCAGGTGCGCGATTTCGAGATGCCTTCCAAGCCGCGCTGTGTGGCGATCAGTCCTGACTCGAAGCTTGTCGCCTGCGGCGGCTCGGACTCTACCGTTGCCGTTTGGGATCGCGAGGGCGGGAAGCAACTTCATCGCCTTATGGGGCACAGCGGCGAAATTTCGAGCCTAACCTTTAGTTCGGACGGCCTGCACTTGGTCTCCGGCAGCGGCGATGGCTCGGCACGCATCTGGAATGTTTCCACGGGTCAGTCGCTCCACACACTCTCCGGGCACGTCGGCGCGCTGACGTCCGTAGTGTGTAGTCCGGACGGAGAATTCGTGGTTTCAGGCGGCGCGGATGGCACAGTGCGCTTTTGGGACGCTGCCACCGGCAAGAACCTTGAAACCTTTGGCGATCATTCGGGCGTATGGCAGGTGGCGTTCAGCGCCGATGGGAAATACGTCGCGGCTGGTTACGCTGACGGGACTATCAATATTTGGAAAAAACAGGAGTAGCGACGGATTGAAGCCATCAGCTTTCGGCCGGATAACTCATCAGACAATCCGTCCGACAGCCTATTTCACAACCATGAAACCTGATCGTGCCGGTTGCCGTCTAACATAGCAGCCTGAGAGAGGGCGGTCGGAGGTGCCGACTATGAGACGACTCGCAGTGGCTATACTGTTCACCGCCCTAACTTCTGTGGCACAATCAACGCCCCTGCATTCGGATTTGCAAAGCCAAGTGCCGGCGAGTAACCCCACGGCGATATCGAGCCTCGTCATTCCCGCTGGAACCACGGTTTCGTTGGCACTGACCAATCCCATAATGTCCAAGACCGCCAAGGCTGGAGACAGCGTCTATGCGGAGACGGCCTTTCCCGTCGCGGTGAAGAACCAAATGGCAATCCCGGCCGGCACGTACGTGCAGGGTCAGATCGACACACTGCTGCGGCCCGGCTGGCTTTCACCCCATGCCCAGTTTCAGATGCATTTTACGAAAATCATTTTCGCCAGCGGTTATACGGTCGAGCTTGGCGGCACCCAGCTTGTACAGGTCGGGCAGCCACCGCCCGGAACGCCACTCGCTCCGCCCGACGATGTGATTCCGGCGGTGGCTAACGCTTACGTACTGGTCAGTTCCGCGAGCGATGTCCTTCTCGATAACGGAACGCAGTTCGAAATGGTTCTTCAGATTCCTTTGTCGTTGGATGCGGCCAAAGTCGCCGCCGCGGTGCGCCAGTCCAATCCTGAGTCACTGGCTCAGTTCCGATCCGCGACGCGGTGCCGCCCGTTTCCCGGCTCGCCTGGAACGCCCGACACGGTAATACCCGGGACTCCGGGCACACCCGGCACGCCGGACATTGTCATTCCAGGAGCGCCGGGAACGCCGCCCACCGTCATACCGGGAACTCCGGCAACACCGGGAACGCCTGACACGGTCTTGCACGGCACTCCAGGCACGCCCTATATACCGTGCCCCGGCCCTCCTGTCGTGACGTCCAATCCCAAGGTCCAGAATTACCGGGAATCGTTCCGCATCGACGCCCCGGTTCAGGTTTCTGGAAAGCCTCTGCCGGCCGGAAGCTATCAGGTGACTTGGGGAGGATCGGGCCCTGTGGCTCAAGTGGGCATTCTTCAGGACGGGAAAGCCGTCCTCACGGTGATGGCGCGAGTCGTCCTCTTGAACCGGAAGTCATCTGCTGACACACCGGGGACACAGACCAATTCCGACGGCTCGCTTTCGTTGCAGTCTCTCCGGTTCGCCGGCGAGACTTTCGCGCTGTACTTTGACCAAGGCGCCCTATGAAGCATTCCGCTGAACAACCAACACACGCAGCGCCATCGATAACGGAATGCCGAGCGCTCCTTACAAGTCCAGAAGGGGGCAATCTCATGCGAACACTTGCTCTTGTTGCACTCGTGTTAGCCTCAACTTGCTGGGCACGGGAAACCAATCCTCAGCCGCCATCCCCCGTCCCCGCCCAAACTCCCGCTGCTCCTCAGAACCCGACAATCACCATTCCCGCGGGAACGCGAATTCCTTTAGCTCTGGCAAGCCCGGTTTCATCCAAGGCGCGGCATGGAGATGCGGTCCGCGCGGTCACCGGCTTTCCTGTTACTGTCGGCACGCAGTTGGCGATTCCGGCCGGCACTTATGTGGAAGGCGTGATTGACAAAGTGACTAAGGGAGGCCGTTCCGGCCCCACCTTGCAGATGCACTTCACTCACATCCTATACGCCAACGGTTACAACACGGCCATTGAGGGCGATACCACGCAGGCCGAAGTCCTTAACCCACATTCAAATCCGCCAGAAGCTTCCACGTTCGCCAGCGAACCCGGACCAAGCTATGCTCTGGCCGGAGCCTCATTGCCGGAAGCCCCCACTCTGCAACCTCTGCCGTCACATACGGGAGCTATTGTGGGGTTGGGGATTGGCGGCGCCGCGGCCGTAATCGCGATTGCGGTCCTGACGCGTTACCATCGTGGGGGCTCGGTCGTGCTCTTCGACACCGGCTGGCAGTTCGAGATGGTCCTTGAAAGCCCGCTCTCCGTCGACGCCGCCAGTGTTGCCGCGGCTACTCCCGGCGCTCCGTGACGAGCGCGCCTCAGCAAAGCGCGAGTCCGCTGCGGCGCTAAAGGCTAACTTCTGTGTGCCCCACGGGGATTTTTCACTCGGCACGTTCCGTCTCCGTGCTCTCCGTGCTCGGAATAGCTTCAACACAGAGGTCACCAAGATACCTCCGTGTACTCTGTGTGAAAGCTTTAGAAGCACAAGAGGATACGGAGACCCCAATTGGGTTGCGGCTCCGCCGCGTCGTGCCATGTGTTTCTCGTAGCGGCCGCTTCTTTACGTCTGCGAGATCGCGAAGTCTCTGGGTAGTCGGCACTACTTATCAAACCGAAAGACCACCGTGATCGTAGTTACCACCTCTACAGGAACACCGTTCAAGAGCGTCGGCTGGTATCGCCACTGGCCGACGGCTTCCATGGCGGCCTTCATCAGGTCCGGGTCGGCGTCGTTGTAGGGTGCGAGCGAGAGCATTTCGCCGCCCGTCCCAATGACCGCCCGCAGTATAACGGTGCCTTGAGCGCCTCGCTTCTCGGCGCTTGCGGGATAGACCGGCACGACATGATTCATCAGCTTAGCGGTCTGGACCAGGCCTCCTACCCGGATACGGCGCGGGGTGTGGGGTGGGACCGGAGGTGTTTCACCGGATGCGTGGCCGCTTACGACGATTTGCTCGGACACGGCCCCTATATTCAGGACAATATCCTCGTGAACCTCGATGGATGGTTCCACCTTGAATTCCATACCCTTCTCGTAGGCGAAACCGGGCTTAGTCGTTTCGAGTTGGTACCGACCCGTGGGAATGGCAGGAAACTCAAACGAGCCGTCATCGCGTGTAGAGGCGGTGATCCTGTCCTGGGTTTCCAGGTTCAGAGCGGTGATGTTCGCGCCGGGAATGACTGCGCCGCTGGGATCCTGCACGGTGCCGGTGATATTTCCCGTGGTCTTCTTGGCGGTCGCGTGGATTGCCGCCACGGGCAGAAGTAACGTCACGGCAAGGGCCGCAGCCAACAGGCCGCGCCGTCCAGGCAGGGGCCGGTGGCCGAGTTGGGGATCAAGTAACGATTTCATTCGGACCTCCAATTGAGAGATTTGACCCGAGGCAACGCTCGTCAACCAACCGTCACCTGAGCGCCGCAGTCCGCGAGCAAGCACCAGAAGGAATTCAGCATAGTCCGTCGGCGGTTGTTCGAGACTCAAGACGAGGTCGTCGCACGCCCGCTCGCGTTCTCGGCGCATCTGGGAAGCTGCAATCCAAACGAGCGGATGAAACCAAAATAAAGCACAAGCAGCTTGGGCCGGCATCTGCGTGAGATAATCGCACCGGCTCACGTGAGCCAGTTCATGGGCGAGCACGAAGTTTAGTTGAGTTGCGGACCATTGGTGGGCGTCATCCGGCAAGACGATGGTGGGACGAACGACTCCCCAGGCAAACGGCATTCCGACTTCGGGGCTGATTTGAAGCTGAACGTGGCGGGATATGCAAAGCCGGGAGCGGAGGTTTTGCAGGATGGATAGGGCTGAGTCTCTCGCGAATGGCCGCGAGCAACTGACCAGACTCCGCACTCGGATTTCCCCCACTGCCACCCGCAGCGCCACCAGGAATAACCCGAGCACCCACACGGTTAAGATCCAGCCGGCCCGCGCCTGAAAGGTCCCGGCATGGTCAGTCAAACGCGCCAACCTTGAGGCTGTCGGGGTCTCGCGGCCTTGATCGTTGCGCAAGACCGCCGCGGAATCGTCCCTGCCCGCCACCGCCCGCTCGCCTCCAGGGTCGGCGACCGGCGGCGTGAGTGCCGGCACCTTCCAGGCCGGCAGCGTACTTGAGAAGACGGGCAGCATCAACATTGCACCGAGCCCCAGCGTCCAAACCAGGTGTCGAGTCGCCGCGGAGGACCGTTGCAGCAGCCGCGTCAGAACCGTCGCCAGCAGGAGAATCAGGCTTCCTTTAACAGTCACTTGAAAGAGAAGTGCCAGGCCCTGCCCCCCTAAACCGAGGTTCGATTCCGGGGTCAACAATAGAGGCCAGAGGGTGCGAATCATGATTCATCTCCCTCCCTGGCTTGGTAGTGCCCTAATTTGGATATAGCGCCGCCCTTTAGGGCGGCACGTGCCGGGCTCAAGCCCGGCGCTACGGTCGAAATTAGGACACTACCCCTGGCTTTGGCGATTAGCTTCGCGATGCGGTCGAGTTCGTCGCTCGTGAGACGCGAAGTCGAGGGATCGAGCAATGCCGCAACCGCTTGGGCGGCGGAGCCGTCGAAAAAAGTCTCCACCATGCGGCGGAGGGCGGTACGTCGCACGCGCCCCCGCGGCACGGTGGGGAAATAGACATAGCGCAAGTCCTTTTCTTCATGCCGCACATGACCTTTCTCCCCCAGGATACGTAACAGAGCGCGAACCGCGGAATAGCTCGGAGGCTCGGGAAGCGCCGCGCGAATTTGCGCCACCGAAGCCCGGTGGCATTGATAGAGCACCTCCATGATTTGCCGCTCGCGGCGGCTGAGTTGGGGGTCTGCGGTTCCGGCCATTCGAAGTCCTCCTGCTAATTTTACAGCATACTGCTAAATTGTTAGCATATCGATTTGTACTGTCAAGCGCTTTCTTTGCGCAGGGGGGTCGCGGTTTCGGACAATGAGACACCCCGTTTTTACGATTTTTTCCTACCGGTAGGAAATTGGATAATAATTGTATTGACAAATCACGGGTCACTAGCGGTAGTCTACGGGGGTGAGCATGGGGGCGAACGTATTTCGGCCCGGAGCGCGTCACGGGCGATCTGCTTGGGACTCGCTCCCGCACCATAACGCGATTGGTAGCGGCGCTCGGCGCGTGAGCTGGTGCGTCAGCTTTTTGAAAAGTATTCTTAAGGGGCAGGCGGCGATTTGTACGGCGCAGCGCAACGCCATCTTAAAGGAGTCGGTGCAGTCCCAGGTGTTCCACGAACGGAGGGAGCGGGGCTACCATTGCAATCCGATGCTCCGGCTCGAACTGGAATGATCGAGGCCGCGCCGATTGTGAAGGCTCACCGACATGCCGGTCAATGTCCGAAACGGGACACTGAGCTAAAAGATGTTAAAAATGAAGAGTGCTCCCAATAGTTTATTGAAAACAAAGGGCCGAAAAAAGTGCTCCCAATAAGTTGATGAAAGCACAGTGGTTAGCATGTTCTTGTCACGATGTTGATGAAAATAAACAACTTAATTGCAATGTCGAGCGGCGCTGCCATGTTGGCCGGGACTGCTGATCGCTAGAGCGCCCTACCGCTTGAGAACGGAGTGCGTATTCCGGCCAGGGCAGCATATGATAGCTAAAGGTCTTGAGACAGGGTCAATTACTCTTTCCCAGCGGGGGTCAATATGGGCGTTCGCACCAGCGTCGATTTGAGGCTCGATCAACCCTCGGCGTTCGTGGGGTTCCTTGAGGAGTTGTGTTCCGCGCTATCGCGACTCGGGTTGCAGTTCGAGGCCGGAGTGGGTGGCCGCGTGACGGAAGGTGACGTGGAAGTCGGGCGGGTAGTCCACTGGCAACCGCCCGAGGAAATCGCAATTGAGTGGCACGCGGCGGATTGGCAACCGGCGGAGGCAACATCATTACGCTTGCGGTTCGAGCCGACCGCGGCGGGCACACGGGTAACAGTGGAGCACGAGGCGTGGGGCAATCTGCTGGGAGACCAGGGGAGTGAACTGGCCGGATGGTTCGCGAGCGAGGCTGCCGCTCCTCTTCTTAGCGCAATGGCGCCGAGGCGCTTGGGCGATTGGATCACCGACCGCGCGGCGCGGCGTCCATCGGGGCCGCAATCACGCGCAACCTACGGCGATCCTCTCTACCATCGCCCAAACTTTAAGGCCATCCTGGCGGTGCTGAGGCTAAGACCTGACGACTATTTGATCGAGGTCGGTTGTGGAGGCGGCGCTTTCTTGCACGATGCCCTCAAGAGCGGTTGCAAAGCGGCGGCAATCGATCACAGTTCCGACATGGTAAGGGTGGCTCGCGAGGCCAACCGCCAGGCAATCCAACAGAACAGGCTGGAGATTCGCGAGGGTGACGCCGGTTCACTGCCTTACCCGGACGGCACGTTCACCTGCGCCGTAATGACCGGCGTTTTTGGTTTCCTCACCAATCCTCTCGAAGTGCTCTCGGAGATTCGGCGAGTTCTGGCGTCAGGGGGGCGCTTTGTGCTTTTCACCGGCACCAAAGAACTGCGCGGCACACCCGCCGCGCCTGAGCCTATGGCCTCACGTCTGCATTTTTACGAAGACGATGAATTGGAAGAGCTGGCGCGAAAGGCAGGATTCGCCGACGTTCATCTGGAGTATCCCGACTATGAACCTCTGGCGCGGGAGGCGGGAGTACCCGAAGAGCATTTGGAACTTTTCCGTGGCCACGGCGGTGGGCAGCTCCTTATTGCGCAAACCAAGAAGAAATTCACCACGGAGGTCGCGGAGAAGAGCCGCAGATGAAAACGACGGGTCGTACATCGTAGGGCCGAACGGCGTTCGGCCCCGGGGCCAGCGCCGCTGGCGCCTACAGACCAGGAGGGAATCAATGGACCTGCAATATCCGATCGGCAAGTTTACGTGGGGCCGCGCTGGCGAAGGTTTACTGGCCGGCGAGGCGGAGCGGCGGCAGTGGCTCGCCGATATCGAACAAACACCGGCACGGTTGCGGGCGGCTGTCGCGGAGCTTACAGAAGGACAGCTCGACACGCCCTACCGTCCTGGTGGTTGGACCGTCCGTCAACTGGTACACCACCTCGCTGACAGCCATATGAACTCTTACGTCCGCTTCCGGCTGGCCCTGACCGAGGATGAGCCCACCATCAAGCCCTACGAACAGCAACTGTGGGCGGACTTGCCCGACGCGCGCTCGGCGCCAGCCGAGCTCTCGTTAACCTTGCTGGATAGTCTGCATCAACGCTGGGTGTCACTGCTGCGCTCGCTCGCACCGGAGGATTTTGCGCGCGCCTTTAAACATCCGGAGTTGGGCAGGGTGACATTGGAGAGAAACCTGGCGCTCTACGCCTGGCACGGGAAACATCATGTGGCCCATATAACCAATCTCAGAGAACGTTCCGGCTGGAAGCCGGCCGGCGCTTAAGGTTTTCGGCGGCGCCTTGCAGGTAACCCCTGTTGGCGTTGCGTGTGCCTATTTTTGCATGACCAGAAGTGCCGGGTACGGCGTCGCAAAAGTCGATGGGCTAACCATCACGAATTTTGTCGGGGAGATAATGATGCCGGCCACGGCGCCATCCGATGAACTCACACTGAAGGTGCCGTCGGAATTGACCGTGTAGGTGGCGGCGAGGAAGGAGGATCCCGCGTCTTGCGCAGCCGTCGAACCTATATCCGCGGTGCCGGTGATACTGCCGCTGCCGTTCGGTGCAACGGAGTCCGCCTCTATTTGCGCGCTTTGGATCGCGACCTCTTCCGTTCCGCCATAGAAGTTGCCCGAGAGCGAAGCGTTGTCGAAAGGTCCGGCCGATTGGGGTTCGAAAGATCCCGTGTCTACACCGGGGGCGGCGTCCACGATGAAACCCGTGTTCTGGCCCGCCAAATAGAGTACAGGAGTGCCGCCTCCGCAACTCTGGGTGGTGCTGCTCAAGGTCACACGGCCGTTGGGTTCGACCGCGTAGGTGCAGGTGTAAGTGCTGGAAATCTGCATCGTGCCGGCACGATCCTCATAAAACGTGATGGCCATGGAGCTGTTCCCATCGGCGCTCGCGGTCTCCATGGAGACCGCCGTTGCGGAGTTGACGATGCTCAGCCCGCCCAGGTACAAAACCAGGTTGCCGTCGAGCGAAGCTTGCGTGAAACCGGAACTACCCGTTGGCATGCTTTGCTGGTCCCACTCCCCGCTAAAGTACGGACCGGGGTCAGCGTTTAGTTCCAGTATTTGCGAAGTGGAGACGACGTAGAACGTAATGTTGGAGTTGGTTTGTCCCAAGGCGATGATTCCCATGCCCCGGCCGGTGGCATCGAGGGAGGTGTAAGTCCCGGCAACGGCAGGTGCCGAAGTGTTGGAAATGGTCCATGCGTCGTTACAGTCCTGCTCCAGGCCGTTGAACGTATTGCCGCTCGCACTGAGCGCGCCCACGCAGACGTCACGCCCGCCAAGGGAGGACGGATCCCATCCGACCGAATGAAAGACGTAATTGCCGCCCAGCCCGCCGGCAAAGGCACTGGAGCTCTGACGCAGGAGTTTGCCGGCGGCGATAAAGGCGCTGGCGCTGGGGCTATCCCACTCGACCATTCGGCCGCCGGTAGCGGCGTTGGAGGATATCGAGCCGAGAACGAACCGAGTGACGAACGTTCCAAAGGTGGTTACGATTGTGGCGCAACCGCGGTTATCCGGCCCCGCCGAGTAGGAGCTGGCCGAGATGATGATGTTGCCGTTTTGGGCACCCAGGACCCCGTTGGTGTCGGCTTCGCCGGCCGTGATTTTACCGGTGCCGTCGGCAGTGAACGAGCCCACCACGGTTACGAAGCCAACGTCATTGAATCCGCTCAGGCTGAAGGCGTAGGCCCCGCTCAGGACCGCGTTGTTTCCCGAGCTGGTGCAGGCTTGGGCGGGATTGTCAACGGCGATGCTGAGCCCTTGCGTCTGGGTTTCCGGAGGCGAACTCGAATCCGCTACCACGACGGTGAAACTCGCGGTCCCGGTAGATGACGGCGTTCCCGAAATTGCGCCGGTCGATGAGTTGAGTGACATGCCGGCGGGCAACCCGGCGGCGGGAATGCTCCAAGTGTAGGGCGGTGTGCCGCCCGTCGCCACGATTTTGGCGTTATAAGGCGTGTTGAGCGTGCCGTCGAGAAGGGAGAACGTGGCTATGGCGAGTGGTCCAGGAGCGCCAATGGCGATTGCGAGAGGCTGGGTTTGGGTCTGCTTCGTCGGGCTCGAATCCTGCGCGCCAACCGCAAAGGTGAAGGTTCCCTGTGACGTGGGCGTTCCGGAAATCACTCCGGAGGTCGGCTGCACGATCAACCCGGGAGGCAGAGAGCCAGCCGCCAAGCTCCAGGTGTAGGGTGGTGTGCCGCCGGTAGCATCAACGCCTGCAAGGTAGGTTATGCCCTCGGACCCGGCCGGCAATGCCGTGGTGGAGACGGTCAAGGCGGTCACAACAGTGAGACTGAGCTGCGCTTGCGACGAAGCCGGCCCAGCGCTCGCGGCGGACGAATCACTGAGTTGCACGGTAAAGTTCGAAATTCCGGAAACAGTGGCATCGCCGGTGATCGCGCCGGAGCTGCTCAACGACAATCCCGTCGGCAAAGTGCCGCCTGCCAGACTCCAAGTGAGTGATCCCGCACCACCGGTTGCTTGGAGAGTCGCACTATAACTTGCATTGGGCGTGGCATTGGTAAGCGCAGTCGTAGTAATGGTTGGCGGCGGAGAAACCATGACCGCCGCCGAAGCCGACTTGGTCGGATCGGCGACGGAGGTCGCTGTAACGGTAACGCTGAGGTTGCCCGACACTGAGGCCGGTGCATTGTAGGTTGCCGAACTCGTTGTAGTAGCACTCAAGCTCCCGCAGGCCGCGCTCGCGACAGACGCTGCGGAAAGGCTCCAAGTCACCCCTTTGGAGTCCGAGTCGTTGGTTACGATGGCGGTGAATTGCAGCGCCTGTCCCTGATCGATATTCATCTGGGTGGACGGCGAAACGGAAACCACGAGAAGGGGAGGACTGGCTGGAGGGTTAGTCCCGCTACCTCCGCTCCCGCCGCCGCACGCGCAGATGACCACCAAACCGCATACTGCAAGCCAGAGTCGCTTCACGGAATGGTTATCGGTGGGTGCGGCGTTGAGGATGAGAATATTCGCGGGGACCTCCGGCTTTTGGCGACGAAGCGAGCAAATACATCGAACGTCGATCGATGTGGTGGAAAGTTCAACCGCGAGAAAAGGACATTCGAACTTGCGGCTACCTCAAACTGGCACAAATCCTGGTCGGATTATCAATGGAGACGCCCAGCCTCGCCCGTGCTCGTGCGAAAGGCGGACCATGCTCCGATGAACCTTATTGCTGTCCGATCAGGAGAGTCGGGAACGTTAGGGTCGGGTTGCTGACGATGACAAATTTGCTCCCGGAAATGGCGACGCCAACGGTGGTTCCGCCGGAAGAACCCGTGCTGAAAGTCCCGTCAGCGTTCAATGACAAGGTGTCTGAGCCAGCAACATCGGCGTTCTGGGTGAGCGTTGAAGCGGTGTCCGTCGTGGTCGTCACAACTCCATTCGCGGACAGAGTCAGGACGCCAACCTCGGCCTGCGCGGCTTGACTGACGACTTCGGAGGTGCCGATGTAGTACGTTCCGGCCAACGCGCTAGTGGTGAGTCCCGTTGTTTGAGAATCGAACGCTCCCAATTCAATCGTAGAGGCTGTCCCCAGCACGAAGGCGAAGTTGAGGGAATTCAGATAAGGAATGGGAGGATTGGCTCCGCAACCACTGCCACCCAACGTTATTCGGCCAATCCCGACAACCGAATAGCTGCAAGTCGTCGTCGAATCTTGCCACGTGCCGGCCGTGTCCTGATAAAGCTGCGTAGTGACGGAACTGCTTCCATTGGCGTTCTCGGTTGCAATCGACACGTCCCCGCCTGCCCCGGCGAGTCCCAGCCCGCTTGAGTACGCGGCGACGCTACCGTTGAACGAATTTTGCTTAAATCCGCCGAGCGGCACGTCTTCCTGCTGCCAATCCCCGGTAAATGTCAGGCCGGGATCGGAGTTGATAATGAACAGTTCCGAGCCCGATACCCAGTAGAATGTGAAATCGGATGTGCCTTGGCCAACGGAAATAATCCCTGTGCCACGGCCGTTCGTGTCGGCCGTCGTATAGGTGTTAAGCAGAGTGTTGGTCGGAATAAAGGTATTGGTCGTGTTGGAAACTGTTCCGTTATCGTTGCAGTCTTGTTCCAGGGAGCTGAATTTGTACTTGGAAGCTGTCACCACTCCGACGCAGGCGACGCGGCCCGAAGCGGACGAATCCCAACCCGACGTCCTTAACGAGTAGCTCCCGGTTAGGGGATAGATAAATGCTGCTGAGTTCTGTTGAAGGATTTTGCCGGCGGCGATGTAAGCGCTGGAGCCAGGGCTGTCAAACTCGATGATGCGGCCACTCGTTGCGATGCCGGCGGATACGGTACCCATGGCAAATCGAGTGTAAAAAGTGCCGAAGGGGGTGGCCAGCGTGGCGCAACCACGGTTGTCGGGTCCCACCGAATAGGAACTCGCGCTGGTGATAAGGTTACCGTTTTGTCCGCCCAGGACGCCGTTGGTGTCGGCCTCGCCGGTCGTGATGTTACCGTTACCGTCGGCCGTGAATGAACCTACTACGGCAAGATAACCTGTTCCGTTATACCCGAGCAGGTTGAAGGCGTACTGTCCCACAAGGAGCGAGTTATTGCCTGAACTCGAACACGCCGCCACCGATGCATTGATGGTGATACTCAGCGATTGCGTGGAGGTCTGCTGCGGTGAGCTTGTATCTGACACCATAACCGCGAAGGAATAGGTAGCGGGCGTCGCCGAAGGCGTGCCCGAAATCGCCCCCGTCGTCGGGTTCAGCGCCAATCCCCCCGGGAGCGCACCGGAGGTGACTGTCCAATTGAGGGGCGGCGTCCCCCCGGTCGCGACCAGTTGCGCTTGATACGCTGTGCCCACGGTGCCGTCCAGAAGGGAACTCGTCCTAAGGGTCAGGGGTCCCGACGGATTTATCGTGATGGAGAAAGTAGAGCTGATAAAGTATTGCTGTATGGGGCTGGAATCAACCACTTCTAACTGGAAATAAAAGGTGCCCTGCACGGTCGGCGTGCCTGAAATTACCCCGGTGGTTTGCTGTAACACCAAACCCGCGGGCAGGCTTCCGTAATAAACGCTCCAAGTCACCGGAACCAATCCCCCTGAGTAGGAAAGGGTGGTGCTGTAGGCAATTCCCACCGTACCGTTTGGGAACGTCATGGCAGGGATGGTGATGACCCCTACGACGGTCAGGCTAAACGTTTGTTGCACTGAGGCCGCGCCACCCGGCGAGGTGGATGAATCCGTCACCTTCACTGTGAAAGTGGAAGTGCCTCCGGCGCTAGGTTGTCCATAAATCATTCCGGAGGCGTTCAAGGATAGCCCCGCCGGAAGAGTTCCGCTGGCCAAGCTCCAATTCAGAGGCTGCACACCGCCGGTGGCCTGAAGCGTAGCTTTGTAAATTTGATTCGGCGTGGCCGTCGGCAGGTTCGTGGAAACGATACTGGGCGGCGGCGTGACGGTGAAATTTGCCAAACCATTCTGGGCCGGTTGGGCCACGGAAGTTGCTGTTACGGTTAAGCTGAGGTTGGCCGAAACCTTGGCGGGAGCATTGTACGTCGCCGACGTGCTGGTAACATTCGTAAATGTTCCGCACGCCGCCCCCGCGCATCCTGGCCCGGAGACAGACCACGTCACTGCATTGTTGAAAGTGCTCGAAGCGTTGTCGGCCAAACTCGCGGTGAACTGAAGCGTTTGGCCTTGGTCAATGTTGGGCGGAATGGCCGGATTAACCGTAACTATAATGACCGACGATGGCGGTCTGCTGCTGCAACCACACATCAACGCCAAGATCGACAACGCCACGACGAGCTTCTTCATTATTATTTACGCCTTCCCTCTACCGTAACACATACTTCAGGCCTTTGGGTATATCCGGGTATGCACCCGTCTCTGCATCTTCGGCACACGACCGCTGGCCGAGGCCTCAAAGGAAAGATGGCAAATTCCACCGAAACGCTGCCTCATGCCACGCTGAAATCCGGCCATGCCTCTATCCGGCAGACGCGATCTCAGCGATGCCAGTCCCCCACCGTCGGCGCGATCATGAAGACGCGGTATGATCGGTTGACTTGGATGTCAACGAAATCTGAAGCCCCGCGAGAACGGGCGATCTTAGGGTGGCAAGTCCGGTCATTCGTGCAGTACGCAAAGGCGTAGCTGACCTTCGCCAGGGTTGGCATCCAAGACCCGCAGCAAAGGCGACTTATATTTCTACCTGTGTCCCAAAGTATTGTCAATTCTTCTCAATCGGTGCTTCGCACCGTCGGGCGACCGTCTCATCGAACTATCGGGCCATCCGGCCATCTGCCGATTGAGGGATTGGGGCATTGAAATCTCGAATTTGGGGTCGGCTTCTTTCACACTGTGCGTATGAATTCCGTGGAACCCGTGTATTTCGCCCGAGAATAAACATTAGTCAACGGACATCTTGTCGATTCTCCGGTCAGACTTCAGCACTTTTGGTCGCCTGGGCAAGCCGGAGGCCTCCCCTGGTATTTACTTCCGCCCTCAAGGCTGCATAATAATAATGCGGGCTGGGTCTGATGCGGCAAACCCGCCCCGGAACGGCCTGCAATTGGGAGATCATCTGTGGGGAGGAGAGCGCGATGGAACAAAGTACTGTCTCGGAGGGTTTGCCTCAAAGGGTTGGGGGGAAGGTGACCTCGTGAGCGTCGATACCGCGTCTGACGCATATGGAGAGAAGCTTCAAAGCGAATTCTCCCTGGACCCTGCTAAGCTTTCAGGCCGCAACAGGATTAAGCTCACAAACTTCTTCGTCCGAGTTCGTCGGAGACGATGCGAGGTAAGATTCAGGCCGCAACTCGCAATTCTCGCTCTGCTGCTGGCGCCCATATTATCGAGCGCGGTAGACCTAAAGCCCGAGACCCTTCAGGCATGGGACGTTTACATTCGTGCCGCGCAGATGCGAATGGAGGAGCGGGCCCGGGGACAACGCCCATTCCTATGGGTGGACGAGAATGCGGATCGGGTCGAGCGGGCGCGCGGTGGCGAAGTCCTGGTGGAGCCGAGGAACGGGGACAGCCCACATTCAGTGTCACACGGACTGATCCATGATTGGGTAGGAGCGGTGTTCGTTGCGCGCGCTAAGCTCGATGACGTAATGGGCGTCCTCAACGACTACGAACGCTACAAAGATTTCTACAGACCCATGGTGGTGAAGTCAACGCTCCTCGAGCAAACGCCAGATCAAGAGAAAGTAAGTTTGCTGATGATGCAGAAGGCCTTCTCCGTAACCGCCGCCGTGGAGACGGAGGACCAAGTCCAGATCAGAAGGCTCGACGCCGACCGGGTATATAGCATAAGCACCTCCGTCCACGTGCGGGAGATCGCTGACTATGGCCAGCCCAGCGAACACGCGCTTCCGGAGGGTCGCGGGCCAGGTTACGTCTGGCGGACATTCACAGTGACCCGGCTCGAACAGCGAGACGGCGGAGTGTATGCCGAAATCGAATCAATCGACCTGAGCCGCGGCATTCCCTGGGCGTTTCACTGGCTGATCAAGCCGCTGGCGGAACACTTGCCCCGAAGCATACTGGAAACGACACTCAAGGACACGCGAGATGCCGTGAATCAGGAAGCTAAACGAGCCCGCGTGAAAACTGAGCCCGTCACAAACGCCGCGCCGGACAGGCCCAATTGAGCTCCGCGGCCCGGAAATGATAGAAATGGGAACAATGCGCTTTGACGAATTGCGCCAGCGGAGATTCGGATCAGCGTTGGCCCGTTGTGTTATGTGCGTTGATCTCGTCAGGCGCACCGCTTGCCTTCAGCCGTGCAAACATGTCGCGCAAGTCTTTGGCCCCACGCACCGCCACGATCAACGTGATGACCAGAAAGGCCGAGCCCGCAATGATGAAGTTCATTGTCCAGAAGTAATACCAAAAGCCCATAATGGCAGCCTAAATTCGTAGATTTTCCGAAAGGCGCTGGCTCGGCGCGTGGTGGCGAAATTGCCAATCCACCGTCGACGCCAAGCGAAATTTACTGGCTGCGGCATTCTGCCGGTTTTGCGAGCAAAAGGCCAGCGCCAAATTAGGGGTGCATCAAAGTCCCACAACTGCAAGATAACAGGATAATGGAGATCGGGGCGACATCTTAAGCCGGATAACAAAGCCTCCCCCTCGCCCGCACGATGTCGTCAACGTCCAACCAGTAACCGTTGAAAATCATTTTCAACTTGATTTCAACAGGGCCCCCTTATAGTCTCTGCGCGAACCTCGGCGAATACGGGAAGTGTGTGTCACACGAGAAGCTGAGATCAAATCGGCAACAATCCATTCTGCGAGGAGCTGGCGATGCAACGGAGAAACTTCCTGGCGGCAACTCTTTCCTCGATGGTCCCCGGTGGCGTTTCAGCTTGGGCCATCAAATCCGATGCTCAATCCGGTGCGGCGGGGCACTCTGAAGGGGAAGTCAGGCCCCATGACATCATCATCGTTAATAGTTCGAACGATTCTGCGGAAGCTGCCGCCGCGGAAGAGCTGCGGAGTTTTCTCGAACGCGTGACCAAGGTTCAGCCGAGGATGGCCTCCGAAGCACCTCAAGGCGACGCCGGACGCGTCATGACGCAATTCTTGGTGGGCCGGACTCCCGCAATGGAGGCGTTAATCTCTTCGGGAAAACTCGATGATCCGGCAAAGAAAAACACCGAGGCCTATGTCGTGCGTTCCGTAATCTCCAGTGGGAAGCCTCATGTAGCGTTTCTGGGCGGCACCGGAATCGCCACCCTCTACGCAGTTTATCATTACCTCGAAAAGATATGCGGTTGCGGATTCTACTGGGACGGTGACCATGTGCCGCATCGCGAGACCCTACCGGTTCAGAACATCAACATTTCAGCGCAACCATACTTCCGCGAGCGCATGTGCATGAACCTGACTCTCTACTGGTACTCAGTCCCCTGGTGGGAATGGGAGGATTGGAAGAGCTACATCGACTGGGCGCTTAAGGCTCGCTTTAATATTCTAAGCCTGTGGGACACACCCGGCGAGGATGTGGCGTGGAAAAAGGCGTGGAAGCGACTGGGCGTTGAGATCTCGGACAACTCCTACTCCGGCCCGCCGTATGAAATCTTCGCTCCGATCAAGTACGGCGTTCGACCGCCGCTCACCGAAGCCTGGAGGCAAGGTCAGAGTGAGCTGAACAAGCAGGTCATTTTGTACGCCCGTGCACGCGGAATGCGCTCTCTCGTGCCCGCGGTGTCGGGAATTGTTCCTCCGGAGTATGCGTCTGCGCATCCGGAAGCGCGTACCTTTGAGATTTCATGGGCCGGTTTACCCAAGCAACGGTATCTGCACCCCTTGAGCCCTCACTACCATGATGCCGGGAAAGCATTTCTGGAAGAGTACGTCTCCCTTTACGGCGCCGACCATCTCTACTGGCTGGAGAACTACTTGGAGTGCGACGTGGTGGGCCCTGACGAGGTTCAAAGTGACGTTCGCCGGGAAATTGCCGGGGCGAATTTCAAGGTTATGAACGAGGTGGACCCCCAGGGCGTGGGTATCTACTCTGCCTGGAGCTTTCTCTTCAAGTCTCAGTATTGGACACCCCAGCTCATCAAAGAGAGCCTGGAACGCATGCCGGCTGACCGAGTACGCGTTCTCGATCAGTGGGCGGAGATGGTGCCGGAAGACAAACGGACGGACTACTTCAACGGGCGGCCGTGGCATTTGGGAGTCGTGTATTCGTTTGGCGGCAACACGAACCTGCACGGAAACCTGGCATTCATCGAAAAACAATTCCACGCTGTGGTAAACAACCCGCAGGCAAAAAAGTGCGTTGGCTTCTACCCGAACGAAGAGACCATCCATCACAATTATTTCTATTACGAGTTTCTCTGCCGCCTCGGATGGAACCCCAAGGAAGTGGACCTGCAGTCCTATGTCCGCAACTACGCTCGGGAGCGTTACGGTGAAAGCGCGGCGCCAGCGATGATCGAGGCGCTGGGAGGGCTGCTCGCGTCTGTGTATGGCTCCGATGACTTAGCGCAACCTCTCTACTGGCATCGTTTGGGAACGGGGACAGGGTATTTCCGTCTCCAGGTGGCGAATCGTCATGTTTTCATCCCACACCTGCGGAAGGCGCTGGAGGTCGCACTGACAGCCGCACCGGCCCTGAGCACCAATCACCTCTACCTCCATGACTTGAACGACATCGGCCGGCAGTATCTGGCCGAACTCTTTAGTGCCCACATGCTGAAGATTCAGGAGGCGGAAGCCGCCCTGGACAAAGTCTCGTTCGAGCGTGAGGCCAGTCTCTTGGAGAGCCTCATGGAGTCCGTCGAGAGGCTCCTCGGTCACGACGATTACTTCTGGCTTAGCCCACTTATCCGGAAAGCCCAGAGGTTGCCAGGCGCTCCTGCCGACGTGGATGTGCGCGTGCGCGAC
>JBKQVI010000277.1:0-12457 GCA_052139985.1 Terriglobia bacterium | reverse complement strand
CCGGCAGGGAGCCTCCCGAGCTCTGCGGGCTCCCCCGGCCGGGTTGCGGAAACCCACCCCGCCCCCACCTTGCGCCCCCCACATCGCCCCAACATCGCCGCTGCCTCCCTTACGTGCGGATTTGGGGTGGGGTAAACGAGTGCTGGAGGCGAAGGGAGCAGGTTGCTTTCTTTGAGGACGACCGGAGGTAGTCTTTCGTGCGGGTTACCACGTTCGGCGGGATGGTCGGATTCAACCCGAGACTTGCCGCAGCGTCGCCAGTGCTGGGATTCCGGCGTGACTAAACAACGTCGATGATAATGAGCGTGATGTCATCCTGCTGGGATACAGAAGCAGGTTGCCAGACGCGTATTTCGCGCAGCAACTGTTCCGACAACTCAGACGGCGGTCGCGCGCCGTTGTCGCGGACCACTTGTTCAAGGTGGTGATCGCCGAAGGGATCGCCGGCAGCATTCTCAGGTTCAATGATACCGTCGGTGTAAAGCAGGAAACGATCGCCTGAGCTAATGGGAATCTCACAAACCGGATAGTCGGAATCCGGCCTGACTCCAATCAGCAGGCCATTGCTTTCAATTTGCTCCAGCTTGCCCTGCCGCCAACACAAGAGTGGAGGATGTCCCGCGGCTGAGTACAACGCCTTCCCGGTCTCCGTATCGAGCCACAAATAGGCCGCGGAAACGAATTGGCTCCGCAGTTGGCCGGAGAGAATACGATTCAACCCGCGCAGCACTACCGCCGGATCGGATGCGGAGGACACCACCGATTGCATCGCTACCTTGATCATCGCCGCGATGAGCGCTGCGGGGACGCCGTGCCCGGAGACGTCGGCCACGAGGAAGCCTACCCGGTACTGGTCAACAGGAACGAACTCGTAGAAATCGCCAGCGACGGCGGTCATCGGATGATACGCAGCACTAATGCGGAGGCTTTTAAGTTCGGGAGCGCAGCTCGGAAGAATTGAGCTTTGTATCTCGCGCGCGATCGCGAGTTCATTTTCAATGGAAAGCAGGCGGCGCTCGTCGGCGAAGACCCTCTCTGCGGCTACATATCCAAGTGACAAAACAAACACCGCGAACGCCAGTGGCTCAAAGGAAGGATACAAACGGATGTGGAGGAAGCCCGCTAAATTTGTGTAGAGGACCGCAATCGCCAGCACCAGCGTGCCGATTTCGGAAACCCGGCTTTGAATGACCAGGAATTTCTTCGCAAAACTTGGGACGGCGTTCACGACCGCGAGTGCCAGAAGGCACCAGATCGCCAGTAGATTGTTATAGGGTATGAATCTGTAGGGCGATTCGGTGACGAACGCTACGCAAACGCCCGCAATGCCGAACGCCAATGCCGCGATAGCCGTAACCTGCAAGAGACGACGCACCCTTCCAAGGCTTAGCTCCAGCCAGAAAAGGAGCATAGGAATAAGGATCAGGTACGTGATAATCGTTATTACGTACGGGCTTTGGGCCCAGCTTGATCGCGACAGCGCAGTAAACGCCGCGGGCACCTGCGCCAGTATGCGGGCGCCATACATCGCACTGAAGATCCCAAACCACACTAGGATGCGAACCCTGCCGCCACCACGAATCGCCGCGATTCCGCAGGCAGCCAGTCCGATGAACAGAAAAACGGTGCCCAGCATGATGCCGGCGACCTGGCCGCGAAGCATCACTAGAACCTGTTGATCCAATCGCGTACCTCCCGCTGACGACCAATATTCCAGAGTCGCGGAGTGTACCACAGGCGCCGCGGCCCAGGCGGCCTTACCAGATGAAGGGCACGAGCCGGAAGCGGGTGCGGAGGCAATATTCGGGATATCCGGGCAACTGCTGGCGAAGGACTATTTCCTCGTTGAGCAACCGGAAAACGTAAATGGGAACGCGCTGGACCAATTGGGGATCGTGCTTATAGAAATAGAGGATAGAAGCGATGAAAGGAATAATCAGGTGGCAGCGAAAAACGATTCTACCGTGAACTCAGTCGAAAGGCCGATGGCCGCCTCGACGCGCATTTGGGGCGGCTGAAAAAGGAGGGGAGGTAACCATGCCGGTTAACGTGGATGAGAAAATCCGCGGCTTGCCCGCCCCACAGCACCGGAAAGTTGGGGCGCGCGCGGCGGAGTTAATGGCGGAAGAGATGACCTTGCGGGAGCTTCGCAAAGCCCGCAAGCTCACGCAGGTCCGCCTCGCCAAGGCTTTAAAAATCAATCGTGTTAACAGCTCTGATTCCAACCGCTAGCGTATCGCGTGTAATCAGGCTTGCCAGAAATCAGGAGGTTGCCGACGCAAGTGCTGCTCAGACGGGGTTATTCGTATCTCAATAGGACAACCGGATTTACTCTGGTTGCACGCAACGCTGGGACAAGCACAGCGAGCATTGAGATGGCTACCAGAAGCATAGCCGCGGACGCGAACGTTACCCCGTCGGTCGCATCGATACCGAACAATAGACTCGACATAAACCGGGTAAGGGCCATTGCGGCGCCGGTCCCGATTACTAACCCGGCAGCCACCAGAACGAAGCTGCGGGCCATGATCGTACCTATGATACGAAAGGAGGTTGCACCCAGCGCAATCCGAATTCCGAATTCACGCGAACATTGGCTGACCAAATAGGACGTCACTGCATAGAGCCCCAACGCGGCCAAGGCGAGAGCTGAACCGGCAAACACCGCCAGGAGAAACATGTTGAACCGCCTCGGGGCAATGGAGCGGGCCAGTCTCTGTTCCGCCGTTTGAAGCGCGAAAATTGGCAGCGTGCCATCCACGTTTCCCACGGCCTGGCGCACCCCGCTTGCGACGCTGAGAGGCGATCCCATAGTACGGACAACAAAAATCAAGTCACGGACCGGCTCGGGCGACTGGGCGAGAGGAACGTAGAGTGCCGGAAAAATCGGGCCGTCCAACCGATCCTGGTGGACATTCGCAACGACACCCACGACAGTGAGGTTGCGCGGCCCGCCACCGATCCATTGGATCTGCCTGCCAACGATATCCGAGTCGGACCAATACTGCCTGGCCATGGCCTCATTCACCAGCGCCACGGGCAAGCTGGACTCTGTATCGCTAGACTGAAGCGATCGGCCACGCTTCAGGCTGATACCCAGAGCCGGCAGATAATCAGGACTCACCGTGTATATCGCCGCAGGCTTAAAGCCAGCGGATGCGGGCGGCGCATCCGGACGTGAAATGACTGTGTAATCGGTTGTGTCGACGGGCAGACTTGTCCCGCTCGCCGCGTAGGTGACTGACGGTAGGCTGCGCATTGCGTGAAGCAGAGCGGTGACAAAGCGATCGACGGCGGGGGCTCGCTGATATCCGTTCGCCGGTAATGCGATGGAGAACGTCAGCGTGTTGTTTGGATCGAATCCCAGAGGAAGGTTCGTAAGCTTCCGGAAGCTGCGCAGCAGAAGACCCCCGCCAATCAAAAGCACAAGCGCCATTGCGGCTTCCGCAACGACAAGCGTAGATCGAAGCCTGTTACCGCGCAGTCCGAATGATGAACCGCGTGCTCCTTCGGCGAGCACCTCTGAGACGCCTGTGACTTGCGATCTTGCTGCCGGTGCGAGGCCGAATAACAGCCCAGCGAAGAGCGAACACATGGCGGTAAACAGCAATGTGAGTGCGTCAACGTGAGCCTGATCAATCCGTGGGAGAGATCCTGGGCTGAGCGCAACGAACACGCGTAGGAGGCCCGCCGCTACCAAGACTCCGAGTGCGCCTCCGCAGCCCGCGAGCACAATGCAGTCAACGAGAAGTTGCCGGACCAACTCGAACCGTGACGCGCCCAACGCCGTGCGGATCGCCATCTCGCGTTGACGTGAATGCAGCCTTGCGAGCATCAGATTCGCGACGTTTCCGCATCCGATTAAGAGAAGCAATCCGACCGCGCAAGTGAAGATAAGGAGCTCGGATTTGCTATTGGAGACCACTTGTTGGTTGAGTGGTATTACGCGCGAGGCAAGAGCAACGGCCTTCTGCACGACGGCGGGGTATGATTCTAGCACGCGCCGCGCGGCGGCAGCAGCATCGTCATTTGCCTGGGGGAACGTGACGCCCGGTTTCAGTTTCGCGAATACAACGAAATTGAATGCGGGCATCGCCATTTCGACGGGTGAAAATCCGGCCGGGACCCAACATTCGGACCGCGCCAAGCCTTGGATGCCTTCTGGTGGAAAGCTGAAGGATTTGGGCATGACGCCGACCACTGTGTGTGGAACGAGATCCAGGCTGATGCCCTTGCCAACTATGCCTTTGTCGCCGCCAAAGCGCGCTTGCCATGTGTCATAACTGATGATGATGACGTGATTGGCGCCGTCCCGGTCCTCGGAATGGTCAAACCAACGCCCGCGGAGCGGCACGGTGCCCAACATGGGAAACAAATTGTCAGTCACACGGGCGCACGTCACACGCACTGGCACAGAAGCTGTGCTCAAGTTGTACCCGTGCGTGGTCGCCGCCGCGATGGACTCGAAGGAGCGCGTCGTATCGTGGTAGATGGTGTAATCGTGCGGGGACATGCCGACGACCCCGGCTCCCCTTCCGGCCACGGTGTGCCAAAGGATGACCAGGCGATCCGGGGAACTGTACGGGAGCCCCGTGAACAGTACGGCCTTCCCTACGCTGAAAATCGCTGTACAGGCGCCTATACTAAACGCCATCACGGCCATCACTGCGAGGGAGAAACCAAGATTCTTGCGGATCAGCCGAATTGCATGTCTGAGATCTTTTGTCATACCGTTAGGCGGAGACTGAGAAGATAGGCCAACTCGGCCCGCTTTTTCCTCCTGTACCAAATCAGAAAGCCGAAGAACGCCACCGTACCCAGCCACACGATGTCGATGGGAACCGAGCCGAAGAAGAGCCACGTCAACAATGGCGCCCGATGCGCAGGAGAGTAGTTATAGACCCAGCCCAGGATGAATACGATTTCTACCAGGAAAAGACCGGTTGCGAACCAGACAGCCGCCAGTCTGGCGCGGCAGCGCCGCACCGAAAGGTCCACAAAGGCAGCAGTGTCCAGAGCAGAGGGAGACCAGTTGCCACGGTTGGCCATCAGCGCGAACGTCCAAGCACTGGCGATGAATATCCATGTAGCCACCGCCAGAAATACAATCTCAGGCCGCGGCGAGCGAAGCGCCCATCCGAGGGTGGCTCCTCCGATGGTGATCGTCACCAGGACGTCACCGGCGAAAGCGATCTTCATGAAGCGCGACTGCCGTTCCACTTTTCTTCGTAGGTCCAGGGGGACCGTGGTGCCTGACTGCCACTGCTGGCGCCAGACCTCCAATTCGGCATCGATGTTCATTTCCGGTTCTCCAGCGACTCTCGCAAGATCTGGCGCGCCCGGCTCAGGCGCACGCCAACATTACTCTCGGAAATGCCGAGCACGTCGGCAATGTCTCCGTATCCCAAGCCTTCCAGCGACAGAGTAATCACCTGCTTATAGACAAGGGGCAGTTGATGAATCGCGCGTCGGAGACACTCCACGCGCTGCTCTCGTACTAGCCCCGCTTCGGGATCCGGCGCCGGATCATGGATTTCGATCTCCTCGCCGACTACGGGCAGCGACCGGTTTCGCGTCAAATGAGCGATGGCGCGATTGTGCGCAATCCTGAAGAGGAACGTCCGCTCGGAGCACTCACCACGAAATCGAGGCAGCGCTTGCCAGAGCGCCATTGCGATTTCTTGCAGCAGGTCGTCCCGGTCGCTGGACGTGTTTGTGTAGCTGGCGGCAAGACGCGTCAACGCGGGTCCATTAGCCGCTAAGAGACGATCGAAATGGCGATCCACAGTGGTTCGGTCCAAGGGTCTGGATGCCCCGGCATCGATAATAATGGCCTCAGTTCCCGTAAATGATTTCATCACGTTGAAGCCTGCTGCCGCAAACCAGTAACACAAACATAGTCAGTGCCAACGTCAAGCATCCCAAGACGATCGACTGGAGCAGCGGCACGTCTCTACCGTCCATCAAACGCAGGAGATGTAGTTGTTGTCCAACCAGCGGCAGGATGCTGAACCAGGCTCGCCGCGCCGCAGGGAAGAACACGAGAAACATCCCGGCGCCCATGGGAAGAAACACGATCACCGTAAGATAGGTCTGCGCTTCCTTCACTGAGCGGCAAGCGGTTGGAAGCAACAATTGGATCGAGGCGGCCAAGAGCGGCAGGGGAAAGATCCCCAGGGTCATGGCGAGCAAGAGACGCGGCCAAGCCGCGCTGATGTGCATTCCCGACGTCACGAAGACGACCGAAAATCCCAGCAGGTTTAGCGTCAAGCCCGCGATGGAAAACAGACTCACTGCCAGCCATTTCCCGAGGACCACGTTCAATCGGTGAACGGGGTTCAACAGTAGAGGCAGCAGGGACCGCCGCTCTCTTTCTCCCGCCACCGTGTCCATCGCGACGTTCATTCCCCCGGCAAAAGCCGCAACCAACGTGAACACCGACATGAGGCCTACGAGCGGGCTATCGCTTGCTCCTTTGATGCCGGGTGCCAACGAGACGAGCCCGACGACGAGGGGGCCCATCAGCGCGAACAGCGAGGAAGAGATCAGCGATCGGATATCGCGCCAGCCGTCTATGATTTCCTTGCTCGCGATGGCCAGAGACTGATTCAGCATGGGAAGGCCTCCGGTGGGCAGGTCAACTTGATGAATGCCTCCTCCAGAGAGGCTGTGTCCGTCTGGGCACATAGTTCCGGAGGCGAGCCCTGCGCGATCAGGCTCCCGTTCGAGATGATCACGACCTTGTCGCACAGCACGCGCACCTCGTCGAGCACGTGGCTTGAAAACACGACGCATGTGCCCGCGTCACGCAACCGCCTCAATAGGTCGCGCAGCGAGCGGACCGTTGGGACGTCCAACCCGTTGGTCGGTTCGTCGAGGAGCAGATTCTGAGGCGAATGGAGGATCGCTCGGCCGAGGGCCGTTTTCATCCGTTCGCCCTGGGAGAAGCCCGAAGTTCGCCGGTCTGCGATCGATTCGAGCCCGAGAACGGAGAGTACATGGTCTACCCGTTCCCTCAGAGACTCTGGCGGCATCCCTCGAAGTCTTCCGAAGTAGACGAGGTTTTCCCGCACCGTGAGCCTGGCATACATTCCCATATGGTCCAGCAGAGCCCCCACGCGACGCTGCCGGCCGAGCGGATCACCGGCAACATCGTCGATCAAAATTGATCCTGAGTCTGGCTTCAGAACCCCGCAAATTATACGAAGCGTGGTTGTCTTGCCGGCGCCGTTTGAGCCCAGAAGACCAGTGATCGCTCCATCGGAAGCTTGAAACGACAGGTTTCTCACTGCAAGCCGGCTATCGAAGCTCTTTCCGACATCTTTAACTTTGATCATGTCCTGGTAGTCTGAACACGGGCGAATTCCTTACAAAACATTTGCAGTATAACCGGCCACACATCTGATCCAGGGAATCTCGTTGGCGTGCCGTTTCTCTGAGCGATCCTGCATTACCTATCCGGAAGTCAACGGGGTTCCAGTCGATAAATCCCCCCTTACGGCGTAGTGTTGACGAACCCACTTGGCTGGTTTGTCGAACCGTAGACGTGGTCGGCGCTATGATCTTTGAGGGCCTAGTTGGGGGGCATCCGAAATGTGCAAACTCCAGACCTCATCCGCGCCGCCGGAAGGGCAGAGCCCTTCCGCACAGCGGGGCGCCAAAGCCGCGTGAAGCGCTAGACCCACACCTAAATTGGCCGGCACCCGCACACGACACCGTCTGCTTAATGTTTCCTTAATATTGAGAAGGAATAATCGAGATCGTGGAGTCGGTTCGCGACTTCGTCCCCTTCTTTTTGCCCAACGACAACAGGTGTGCCTTTTCTTGCCTGAAATCCCGGCATCGAATCCGGTCGACAAATCGTCGACGCAACGGACGGGTAACGCGGGGCGGGTTGGCGGGACTTGCCGAGAAGCACAAGAAGCATGCCCACAACAGCCGTGAACGTGGCAACCCGCTCGCGCATTCGTTTCAACCCTGGAACCCAATGGCACAAAGGGCCGCGGGCCTTCGTCTCACGACCTAGCGATGACGCGCTTGAATTGCGAGCACGAAGAGTTTCTAGCTACGACTTTCGCTGGTGGCCGTCACTCCAGAGATGGCCGCGGCTCCGCATTGTGTTGCTGAAAGGAACGACCAAGGGCATTGGACGCGAGGACAGGAAAAAGTGTAACCTAGGCGCGAGCCGTGCGGCATCGAGTCCGTGGGCGCGCTGCAGAACGCACCGGAGAATCAACTACGATGAGCAACCAAAAGCTTCTTTTCACCCCCGGTCCGTTGAACACCAGCGAAAATGTCAAGCGAGCCATGCTGCGGGACTTGGGCTCGCGCGACACGGAGTTTCTCGAGATCGTGCGAAACATCCGGCAGCGATTGCTCGATCTCGGCCAGGTTGTCGGCGGCGATTATGCGGCGGTTTTGATGCAGGGCTCCGGCACCTTCGTAGTCGAGTCCGTCGTTTCTTCGGTACTGCCCCGCGACGGGAAGCTGCTAGTCTTGATCAACGGCGCCTACGGACATCGCATGGCCAAGATCGCGCGGACCTTGGGCATTGCCACGGAAACCCTCGTGTTCCCCGAATCGCGCCCGGTTGACCCCGCTGCCGTCCACCACGCGCTCGCAGGCGATGCGGCGATCACCCACGTCGGGCTGGTCCACTGCGAGACCACCACGGGTATGCTAAACCCGTTGGCAGAGATTGGCGCGATCGTGAAGGAATGCGGACGCGTCTTCGTTGTGGACGCTATGAGCAGCTTTGGGGGGATGCCCATCGGGCTTGCGGCATGCGGAATCGACTTTCTGGTTTCTTCCGCGAACAAATGCCTCGAGGGGGTTCCGGGTTTCGGATTCGCACTGGCCCGGCGCGATCTCTTGATTGCCGCCGAGGGCCGCGCCCGCAGCCTCAGCCTCGACCTCGTGGCGCAGTGGAAAGGTCTAGAGTCGGACGGACAATTCCGTTTTACGCCCCCAACACATGTTCTGCTGGCCTTCTGGCAGGCCCTGCAAGACCTCAAGACGGAAGGAGGAATCACCGCTCGGGCGGCCCGCTACGCCGCAAATCAGCGGACCCTGCTGACGGGGATGACCGCGCTGGGGTTTGATGCCTACCTTGAGCCGCGGTACCAGAGTAGCATCATCACTTCCTTCCGTTATCCTGCCCACCGGAATTTCGACTTCCACCAGTTTTATCAGCGGCTGAGCGACAAGGGGTTGGTGATTTACCCCGGCAAGGTCAGCGACGCAAATTGTTTCCGCGTCGGTACGATCGGACAATTGTTTCCCGACGACCTGCAATCGCTGGTGGCGGCTATCCGCCGCACGCTCGAAGCCATGCAGGTTGACTCCCCTCGGGCCGTGATGGCGGGGAGCGCAACGACGGGAGGGACATAGATATGCCATCGGAGAATCGACCGCGTTACCAAGGCCCCGTGCGGGCCGTTATCTTTGACTGGGCGGGGACAACGGTCGATTATGGCAGCAGGGCTCCGGTGGATGCCTTTATCGAACTCTTCCGCCGCCATGGGGTGACGGTTACCGCCGAGCAAGCGCGGCGACCGATGGGCTCATACAAGAAGGACCACATACGCCTGATCCTGGCCATGGAACCGGTGGCGCAGCAGTGGCGCCAACGCAGCGGCCACGCCGCCTCGGTGGAAGATATCGAGGCGCTCTTTCGCGAGTTCATTCCTTTGCAGGCGGAGATCATCGGCCACCACGCCGACGTTATCCCCGGCGTAGTGCACGCCGTTGAGAGCTTGCGCCAGCAGGGTATCGCCATCGGCTCGACCACGGGCTACACCCGCGCCATGATGGCTACGCTGCTGGAGCAAGCCGCCGCGGCAGGCTATTCTCCGGATTCCAACGTGTGTGCTGACGATGTCCCCGCCGGCCGCCCCGCACCCTGGATGGCAATCACCTCTGCCATGCAACTTGGCGTTTACCCCCTGGAGGCGTGCGTCAAAGTGGGAGATACGCTGGTGGACATCGCCGAAGGCCTGAACGCCGGCATGTGGACGGTGGGAATCACCAAAACCGGCAACGAGCTTGGACTCTCGCAAGCCGAGGTGGAGGCACTGCCGGCGCACGAGTTCGAGTCCCGGGTTAACGCTGCTTCCGACCGCTTTCTCTCGGCCGGCGCGTACTTTGTTATTCCGGAAGTCGGGCAGTTACCCGCCGTCATTACCAAAATCAATGAATGTCTGGCGACCGGCGAAAGGCCGTAAGATTGGCGTCCCCGACGGGATTTGAACCCGTGTTACCGCCGTGAAAGAACAGCCCCATGAAGTAAATACAACGACTTACAAGAGGCGGGCGGCCCTGTAAGTCCTTGGAAGTCCGTACAAGCAGCGTCAAAACCGTACCGTAACCCGTACCCCGATTTCGCGCTCCTACCACACGCGAAGACCCAGCCAAACCGGTCAGCCGTACTACCACAGGAGCCCCGTGGCCCAATAACTCAAATGAAAGCCAGTTTCCTCCCCGAGCAATGTCCGCGAGGCCGAAGTTTCCGTTGGATCTAGGATCACTTCTTGTTAAGTGCTCCCGGGTCCACACGCTTCGCGGCTCCTGGCGACCGGCTGCCACCACCCCAGGAACCCGATTATCGCCACACGACAGACTGAAGACTCCCAATTCCGGGATCGTGGTGCGCACGGAAGTTACTCCCCCGTTATCCAAATAGCAAAGTATTCGCTCGTCTCACTGCAAGCTGCGGCCAGCGGGATTCAGGCGCGGAAGGGCGTTTTCGGGCACAATCCTGTTTGGGTGGTGTCCAAGGCTGATTTCGCCCCCGACAAAAGCAAAAATTGCCGCTTGCCTTGGCTCTCCGTAACACGCGAGTAGGGGAGGTCAGAACCGCGGCTGAATCCCGACCGGCGGAATCGGAAGTACCTTCCAGGTGCGCTGTCATGAGCAAACCCGCACGGGTGCGGCTGCACAGTTTCCCGCCTTACGCGAAATTGAGACAACCCTCGAAAATCCATACACAAAAGACCTACCGAGCAAGGGTAGCAGATTTGGAATCCCCAAGAAGAAGCGCTACCGGGCAGCGGACCTGTGCCCGCTCCTAGGCATCGACCCTGACACGCTCCTTTGGCGTTTCAGAGCCGGCAGATACCCAGAAGTGGCCCGCGACGGCAAGGGTCGGATCTTCGTTCTTGCCGACATCGAAAGAATTCTCGCAATTACAAAAAACTTCAATAAGTCCCGAAATCCGGTAGTGTCCTAATTCGGGTGTAGCGCCGGGCTTGAGCCTGTGCCGCCCTAAAGGGCGCCGCTACCTCCAAATTAGGACACTACCCGAAATCCGAACCAGGAGGAGGTCCATGGACCAGAGCATCTTGCCTGAGAAACCAGCGAACGGTCCCACGAATCGCATGGGTTGAAGCTTGAGGAAGGTGTTCGGTGCACCCAGGGAGGTTCGAACTCCTGTCCCCATGGTTGCAAAACCTCTTTGGCAAGGCAATCTCGTCGATTTTGCGCCACGGTGGGCAACCGAAAAGCATGCAAAAGCACGTTCGGAACGCTCAAGTTGTACCCGTCTTGTACTCGTTTGAAAGGCTGCCTCTCCCGGTAAGTGCGCACTTTCGCCGGAGGCCCGAAGGGACGAAGCCCGGCTCGGCTTCCTGCAATGATGCGCGGCCAAGAATCATGGTAGGCCCATGGGAGTTCGAATCCCAGACCTCTACCCTGTCCATCTTTCACACATAACGGCTTGGCAAAATCCATATTCTGAAACATCCGCAACGGCTGAAATCATGGCCGCTGAGTCGGTCATGTGCCATGACATGTCGTTGTACATCGACCCGGGACTTCTCCTCGTGCCCCGCAGGGATTGACGTCCTGGTGCTGCCCTCCCGACCAACTCGCGATCAATCCATGCGGAAGGCAAGGTACATCATTCTTCCTTCGCGCTCGATCTGCAAGACTACAGGGTCGTTGAATTTGATGGGCTCCAGTGACGTGCGGAGATAATCCAGGTCGATGACGGTTGTTCCGTTCAAGGCATGGATTACATCCCCAACCGATAGTGGGTTATCCACCGCACTCGTACCTACTGTTTTGGCAGCGACGATGACTCCCGAAGCTTCCCTGAGATCCGGAAGCATAGGAGTGATCGTCTTGTCGATTTGAATCCCGAGGATCCCCAACTTCCCGACCAGATTTTTCTCGCGGTCGACCAGATCCGCCAGACGGTCAGCGGTGTGTTGATGTTCAACTACGGGGATTTGCAGGTCAAGCTTCTCGAGGCCTCGAAGAATCGTGACTTTTGTACTGGTTCCGGCACGCAGCATGTAGGCGCGAAGGCTAAACGATGGCAGGTCATCCACAGCAGTGATTCCGTAAGGTAGGGGCTACGTCGGCTTCAGTTCGTTTGTTTACAGGGGTTTCCACTCCCAGTTGAGTTTGGCGGCATTTTTGCAAATCTTTTCGGGGGCTTGACTTTGCTCGTTTCTGA
>JBKQVI010000276.1:0-17793 GCA_052139985.1 Terriglobia bacterium | reverse complement strand
GTGTGAATAATTGCCATCTCCACCACTGAGGCACTGAGACACAGAGAAAATGCCCTTTCTTTTCTGGCCTCTGCGCCTCAGTGTCTCAGTGGTGAAACGGTGTTCGACGATTTCTTCACACCTTCTCTTGCCGGTGTGAAGTCATGGCCAGGATGGCCATGCCACGAGAAGTAGCGTGGGCGTCCCGCTCCCGCCAGGAAGGCGCGGGCAGGATGCCCACGTTACAAGTTTCGCGTCATGGTCTGCACAAGAGGCTCACGTTTCCAGCTTGAATTTCGTGGCCGCCAGGCCGTACATGCGGCGCCAGACGAGGCGATTCACGGTGACCACCATCGCCGCCATGCAGATGGTCGCCGCCAGCAGCACGCGGAAGTTTCCCGTGTCGGAGGCGTGGCTGATGACCGCGCCCAGCCCAACCGTGGACATCGTTTTCCCCTGAAAATGGAAATACTCGGCGACGATACTCGCATTCCAGGCGCCGCCCGATGCGGTGATGAACCCGGTAATCAGGTAAGGAAAGATTCCCGGCAAAAACAACTTTCGCCAGCGCTCGATATTTCCCAGCCGGAACACGTCGCACACTTCTTTGAGATCCGTGGGAATGGCCGTCGCGCCGGCGATGACGTTGAAAAGGATATACCACTGCGTGCCCAGCAGCAGCAAGACCATGGAGCCGATCCCCATGCCGCCGCCGATTCGAATCAGCACCAGCAGTACGACCGGGAACAACGCGGTGGCGGGCACCGAAGCGGCAATTTGCGCGAGCGGCTGAACGAGGGCGGAGAGCTTCGGCCGCAAGCCTACATAGACGCCTACGGGAATTGTCCACAGCCCGGCCAGTACCAGCGTAGCTTCCACGCGTAAGAATGTCGCTCCGGCCCCCCGAACGATTCCCCAGATCTCCTCGCCCGAAAGCGCTAGAAGCATCTGGCCCATGCGGAATACTGCGTAGGCGGTTGCGACCAGTCCGGCTAACATGACGGCGCGCCATATCCATGGCCTGAGTGAACCTTTCCCTGCACTCACGCGGGGCATCGCGGCGGCTCGGGCGAAGTAAAGGCCCAGCGCCTCGCGCGCCGGCTTGACCGTCAGTCGCGCGACAAGCGGGATGACCTTCGAAGCCCGCAAAAGATCCAGGATGGGTGAGCGCGTGGGTTCGGCAGCCTCGACTTGCTCAAACTTGAATTTCTCCGCCCAAGCGATAATGGGGCGCCAAACCACCTGGTCGATAAATATGATGATCGCCACCATGACTCCCATGCCCCAGATGATGGAGCGGGTATCGCCCGCATTGGCTGCCGTTTGAAGGTAGGAGCCCAGCCCGGGAAGCCGCAGATCGCGATTCCCCAACACGAACATCTCGCATGCCATGAGGAAAAACCAGGCGCCCGCAACCGACATGATGGAATTCCAAATCAGCCCAATCACCGCGTACGGAAGTTCCATCTGCCACAGGCGCTGCCACCAGCTCATGCGGTAAATCTGCGCGGCTTCATGCATGTCGCGGGGAATACTCTTCAAGGAAGAGTAGAAACTGAAGGTCATGTTCCAAACCTGCCCGGTCAGGATCAGCAAGATGCACCCCAGTTCCACTCCCACTTGGCTATGGGGAAACAACGCGATCATCGCCAGCATGACGGGCGGGAGAAAACTGAGGACGGGAATGGACTGGAGGATATCGAGGAGCGGAACCATGAATCGCTCCGCTTTGGAGTTGTATGCAGCCACATATCCATACACCATCGCGAAAGCCAGGCTGAGAAAATACGCAATGGCGATTCGCACGACGGAGAAAAATGCATATTTCGGCAAGGCGCCGGGGTGGAGCTGAATCTCCGCCTGGGTATTGACAGGGCCAATTCCGTAATGAGCGAAGCTGAGCAACCCATAGAAAAGTGCGAGTCCTGCAATCAGGATGGGCAGGTCTCGCAAGAAAGAGGGAACCCGAGCGGGAAACACTCCCCACGGCGGAACTCCCGAAGAAGATTTAGGCGGCGGTGGCATCATTCCTGGTGCAGCAGATCCCGTTCGGAATCTCCGTGGTGTTCAAGCCGGTGCAAAAAAAGCTTGTCGCTCTCGGCATCGTAAGAGAAAATCTCGCCGTAACGGCCCCAATGCAACGCGGTCTCAATCTGCCTCTGCGTCTCTTCTTCGGAAAAATGCTCGTCCAGGATGTCCCGGAAGAATTCCAAAGGCATCGCGCCGTCGGACTTGCTGGCGAGGCTGTTTTTGATTTGTTGAAGCAGCAGGGCATGGGCGAGGGCGCCTTCGCGGAACAGCGTTTTGCGCGTGGGAATGTCGGCATTCACGAACTCGCGCCCCTTGTCTGTGATTTCCACGTCCCCCTTTTCCGTGCGCGCAAAACCCAGCAAGGTCGCAGCTTCCGTGATGGGGAGTAGGTCATTAACTTCCCACGATAGTTCGTCCGCGACGTGATACAAGTCTTCCTTCCCCCCACGGTCATTCAGCAGCTCGAGCATTCCCGCGATGCCGCCGGGTCTGGCGTGGGGCAACATCGGATAAGGAGCCTTCGACGGTCGCGCCTTGGCGGAGAGCGGCTCCGGCTCGAGCTCCGGCTGCGTCATCAACTTGTAAATGTAATCGACGTAGACCAGGAATTCGGCGGAGTTGCGGTCTCGCGGGCGCTCCAAGAGAATGCGGAAGTCCGCGCGGATGCGGGCGGGATTCCGCCCCAGCACCAGGATGCGGTCCGCCAGCAGCGCCGCTTCTTCAATGTTGTGGGTAACCAGGAAAATGCCGCGCGTCGGGATTTTTTTGTCCAGCCACAACTCCATCAGTTCGCCACGCAGATTCTCCGCGGTCAGAACGTCCAGAGCGGAGAACGGTTCGTCCATAAACAGAATCTCAGGCTCGAGCGCCAGCGCCCGCGCAATCCCCACGCGTTGCTTCATGCCGCCGGAAAGTTCCTTCGGATATGCCGACTCAAACCCTTGCAGCCCCACCATGTGAAGCGCGCGCAGGGCGCGATGATGGCGTTCGAAATGTTCCATGCCGCGCGCGAGCAGTGGCGTTTCCACATTATCCAGAACCGTGAGCCACGGGAAGAGAGCAAAACTTTGGAACACAATCGCCAGGTTGGGAGCGCAATCGTGCACCGGCCTGCCATGCCATAGCACGATGCCCTTCGTGGGCTGCACCAAGCCCGTGAGTATTCGCAGGAGCGTCGATTTCCCTGAGCCGGAAGGACCCAAGAGAGCAGTGATGGCGTTGGGCTCAAGCGATAAATCCGTGGGGGCGATCACCTGGATCTGGCGGCCATCGGGCTGGAGAAAAGACTTCTCAACTTGCACGGCTTCGGCGATGGGCTCTACTGTCGGGACCGGCTTGGAAATTGCGCCCGCAACTTCTGCGGCCGAACCCTCTCCCTCTTGGGCGGGAGGGGAATACTCGCCGGAGAGTTCATCCATCAGGCGCTGCCACGCTTCCTCAGGCAGTTGATCGAAGAACAGCATCCGCTCGTCGGGCTGCATCTTGTCGACGATGGCGCGCAAACTCTCGATCGACCGCGTGTGCAGCAGGACGTACGAGTGGTAGTAGGGAAAGTGGCTCACCAAGGTCGCGGCGAAATCATCGGGCATGATGCGGAAGAGAACGCGCTGCTCTTCAAACGGCATCTCCATCATGAAGTCCGCGGCGTCCGCGGGATCGAGTTGTCGCAGCGATGCGACGGCAAGGTCCCAGTTTCCTTGGGTGAGCGCATCGCGCACCCTATTTGCGCCCGGCGGATTCATCAAACACACCTCACGGGAATCGAGTGACGTCCATGGAAGGAAGGGTCAGTGTACACCGACCGGCACGTCCGGGGGAAGTAGGTGGGACAGGCGGCCGTTAGACGCCGGTGAAAGCGGGAAGGCGCTGGCCCCTCTTTTCCGTACCGGACCTGTCAGGCGTGCGCGCCCGCCAGATTCCGGCGCAGGTGTGCCCTTCTCCATGTATATCGTAGTGTGATATTATTCTTGTGGGCTTTGAGGAAACAGCACGGGCATGAGCATTTCGGAACCTTTCATTCGAAGGCCGATCGCTACCACTCTTCTCACGATTGCGATTGCGCTGGCGGGCGCCGTAGCTTTCCGGTTGCTTCCCGTCTCACCCTTGCCACAGGTGGATTTTCCCACCATCAATGTATCGGCGTCCTTGCCGGGAGCCAGCCCTGAAATCATGGCCTCCTCCGTGGCCACCCCGTTGGAGCGGCAATTCACGCGCATTGCTTCCGTCAGCGAAATGACCTCATCGAGCACCCTCGGCTCCACGCGCATCACCCTGCAATTTGATTTAGATCGCGACATCAACGCGGCTTCCCGCGACGTCGAGGCGGCCATTAACGCTGCCCGCGGCTACCTGCCCACCAATCTTCCTTCCAATCCCTCGTACTGGAAATCCAATCCGGCGGACGCTCCCATCTTCATGCTCACGCTGACTTCCCCGGTGCTGACCAAGGGCCAGATGTACGATTCCGCCGAATCGATCCTGGCGCAAAAGCTTTCGCAAGTGAACGGAGTGGGGCAAGTCGTGGTGGGGGGAAGTTCGTTGCCCGCAGTGCGCGTCGAACTCGATCCGACGGTTCTGAACAAATACGGCATTGGACTGGAAGATGTCCGTTCCGTTTTGTCCAACGCCAATGCCAACGTCCCCAAAGGCGACTTTTCCGATGGCGCGCGCACGTGGGAAGTGGGCGCCAATGATCAACTCTTCCACGCCATCGACTACCGGCCGCTGATTGTGGCCTATCGCAATGGGTCGGCGGTGCGCATTTCCGACGTGGGCCACGTGGTGGACTCCGTGGAGGACCTTCGCAACGCCGGCTATGCCAACGGCAAGCCCTCCGTTCTGGTGCTCGTCTGGCGTCAACCCAATGCCAACATCATCGATACGGTGGACCACATCCGCGCGCTCCTCCCTTATCTACAGGCTTCGATACCCCAATCCATTGACCTGCATGTGGCGATGGACCGCACCGTCACTATCCGCGCGTCCGTGCACAATGTGGAAGAGACGCTGATCATCTCGGTGATCCTGGTGATTGTGGTGGTGTTCTTTTTCCTTCGCAACCCCCGCACGACGATCATCCCCAGCGTCGCCGTCCCCATTTCATTAATTGGCACCTTCGGCGTCATGTACCTTTTGGGATTTAGCTTGGATGATCTGTCGCTCATGGCGCTTACCATCTCCACCGGATTTGTGGTTGATGACGCCATCGTGGTGATTGAAAACATCACGCGCTACCTGGAACAGGGGATGCATCCCTTCGACGCCGCTTTGAAAGGGGCAAAGGAAATCAGTTTCACGGTCCTCTCCATCAGCATTTCGCTGATTGCGGTTTTCATTCCGCTCCTGTTGATGGGAGGCATTGTCGGCCGCCTGTTCCGCGAATTCGCGGTAACGCTCTCCATCGCCATTTTCATCTCCATGGTAATATCACTCACCGCCACGCCCACCATGTGCGCGCACCTGATCCGTCCTCACGAATCGCACGGCCGGCTTTACCAAGTGAGCGAACGGGCTTTCCAGTGGGTCATCGATATCTACGGCAGATCGCTATCGATCGTGTTGCGATACTCCGCAGTCACACTGGGGGTGTTGCTGGCCACGGTTGCCCTGACGGTTTACCTCTACATTCACGTTCCCAAGGGATTCTTCCCGCAGCAAGACACGGGGAGAATCGTCGGCGCCATTCAAGCGGACCAGGACACGTCGTTTCAAGCCATGAACAAGACGCTGCTGCAGATGGTCAACATCATCAAGAATGACCCGGCGGTGGACAACGTGAATGGGTACGTGGGCGGCGGAACCATGAACACGGGCCGGATGTTCCTGTCGCTCAAGCCCCTTGAAGTGCGGAAAATCGATGCGGACCGGGTCGTCGCGCGGTTGCGGCCCCAACTTTCTCGAATCCCCGGAGCATCGCTCTACATGCAGTCTTCGCAGGATGTGCGCGTGGGCGGGCGGCAGAGCAACGCCCAGTATCAATACACCATGGTCAGCGACAACCTGCGCGACCTTACGGAATATGGCCCCCGGATGCTCGAGGAACTGCGCACCATCCCCCTTATCGCCGACGTCAGCAGCGACGAGCAGAACCGCGGATTGGAAGCCATGGTGCAGTATGATCGCGACACGGCGGGCCGGTTCGGCATCTCCTCCCAATTGGTTGATAATACCCTTTACGATGCCTTCGGCCAGCGCCAGGTCTCAACCATGTACGCAAGCTTGAATCAGTATCACGTAGTCATGGAGGCGGCGCCCGAATTTTGGCAAAACCCTCAGTTCCTGGACGATATTTATGTAAAATCTCCGCAGGGTGAGGAAGTTCCCCTCAGCGCCATTGCCCGACATAATGCGGAGACCGCGCCGCTGGCGGTTAACCACCAAGGCTTGTTTCCGGCGGTCACGATTTCCTTCAACCTGCGTCCCGGGGTGCCGCTCAGTGACGCGGTGGACGCCATTGACGAGGCGGCAACCCGTGTTCGCCTTCCCTCAACGGTGACGACGGGTTTTGCCGGGACCGCCCAGGCCTATCAACAGTCGCTCGGCACCGAGCCGCTGTTGATCGCTACGGCCCTGTTTTCGGTCTATATCGTTCTCGGGATACTGTACGAGAGCTACATCCACCCTGTTACCATTCTCTCCACATTGCCTTCCGCGGGCCTGGGAGCGCTGCTGGCACTCATGATCACGCACACCGAACTCTCCGTGATCGCCATTATCGGCATCATTCTGCTCATCGGGATTGTTAAGAAAAATGCCATTATGATGGTGGACTTCGCGCTTGCCGCCGAGCGCAAGGAAGGCAAAAATTCGCGAGATTCCATCTATGAGGCGTGCCTGCTGCGCTTCCGGCCGATCCTGATGACGACGATGGCCGCCATTCTGGGCGCCGTGCCGTTGGCGGTGGGCACCGGCACGGGATCCGAATTTTTGCGGCCGCTCGGAATCGCCATCATCGGCGGCCTGGCGGTAAGTCAATTGTTAACCTTGTATACCACTCCGGTGGTTTATCTCTACTTCGACAGGCTTCAGGCTTGGTGGCGGAATCAACAGCTCTTGAGTCCGCGGAGGACAATTGATCCACTCAGATCTGAAGATTAGAGCTTGACCCGAATGATTAAGGGCTCACGGGTACGATGCGCAGGGTGCTCCGCCGGGCGCCGCGGGGCTTATGCTGGCTAAGGGTATGGCGAATCCGGGAAGGGCGCGGTAATCGCGGTAGGTCTCGTCGTGGCGGTAGGCTTTCTTCAGCCCCAAGATCCTTGCCTTCACTTCAACATTGAGATGTGCGGGGAGCCAAAGATTTTCCCCGACAGGCTTCTGCTCGAGCAAAAAGCGCGTGCCTGGCGAGACTTCGGCCACAAACCAACCCATTCGTACCGGCTTGAAGGCTTCAGCGTCTACTCGAACCCACTGGTACGTGTGCTTATCAATCCAGAGCATACCCTTCATCCCGGTTAACATCTTGGCTTCACGATTCTTCGGGCGGTATTCCGGTCGAGGTAAGGCTTCGAAGACATCGACATCACGATCGTCGATTCTCCGGCCGCCCAAGAGCCTGAAATCAAAAGCATCCGCCATTTGCTGCACAAGGACGAGCATTCGCTCCCGGTCTTTTTGATAATCCACGAGGCGTTTGCGGCGCTGCGTGGAGGATTCATTTGCTCGCTTGTCGATTTCCTTCCGGAGTTTTTCGTTTTGCCGCGCATCTTGCGCGGGTGAGAGAGGTTTATCGTCGATCGCGATCATCCGGGAATAGGGTGACCCGTCGATCATGCAGACCCGGTAAGTCTTGGATGTCGTCACCCGGCCTTTGACATCCGCATCCCGCTCAATGTAGGAGAAATGCGGCGTCGCCTTCCAATCGGCCTCCGTGGAAGCAATCGAGAGTTGGACGATTTGCGGCGAGAGTGGAGGGGCGCCAAGGCCCGGAATCGCGAAAGCGCACGTGAGGCAACAGGCAACGGCTGCTTGAATGCCAAGGCGGAAAATCTCCCCTACTGTTTCCCCAGGGACGTCAATTCCAGCCATGGAGCATCCCTTTCTCCGAGGCCGAAGCTGCTCTTTACCATCGCGGGGAGAGCGTTCCCGGTATCTATACGCCAGAGCGAGAGCGCCGCGACAGCGACACGACGGCGGGTGCCTCGCTTCCTTTCCAGCGTTTCGGCTGTCGCCCTCTCTCAAATGCCAATGCTCAGTGGTGAGTGCTCAGCGAGGGGCCGGCGTCCGCGCCAGCCCCTCATCAGCGCAAACTTCCTGCGGCGTCGTTAGTTGCCGGAGGTTCCAGCGCTAGCCTGCTCTGTGCCCCCACGTGCCGCCGAGGCGGTCATAACCGCTTTTAGGTTGGGCATGTGCCGCTGCCAGAGAATCCGTGCGTCGGCAACGTCGTTGGGGTAAGCCGCTGTTGGTGACTCGCCCTCAGGTTCCAGGACGACATCCGCACGGCGGTTATACGCCAGCCAAGTTGTTCGTTTTTGCGACGTTTCCCATTTTTCCGGCTTCTCCGGGTCTTGAGACTGCAAGGCTTCAACCTTGCTCTCGTCGAGTTGCTGATCCTTGCCCATCGCGCGCGTCTGAATTTTGTCGGCCGGAACTCCCATTGAAACCAGGAAGTCGCGGATAACTTCGGCGCGCCGTTCGCTGAGCGCCTGGTTGTACTCCCGGGAAGCGCGAACGTCGGCGTGTGCGACGACCAGCAGCCGGGCTTTCTGATCGTACTGCTGATGGTTTTCAAAGCTCTTCGCCAGCTTGGTCAGCACTTCCTTTTCGCTTTCCACCAAACCCACGTTAGGCTGTTTCTTTGTGGGGAAAGCCGTCGGATAGAAAACGCTGGCAAGTGTCAGCGGAGGAGGAGGATCGATCGAGCCTTCGACGTGCAGGGTGGCAGTCTTCGTTATGCTTCCACCGCATGCGTTCGTGGCGGTGAAGGTGTAGGTAACGTCTTCGTTAACGGGTCCCCTACTGGTCTGCGTAATGTTAGGCGTAACCGATCGGCTGCCGCTTATCGTGTCGCTATTGATGGGCTCCAATCTTGCTGAGTTGGCATTAGAAGCGGACCAGTTCAACGTTGCCGAATCTTGCTCGACCACTTTGTCGCCGATTTTGTGGTACCGCACTTCCGGCTCGCTGAGCGAGAGTGTCGCCACCGGCTGCGTGTTGTCGTTGATCGTCACGGTCCGCGCCACTTCACCTCCCGGACCCTTGGCCGTCAGTACATAGTTCATGTTGTGCATGGGTGTTACCGTGCGATCACCCTTGGCGGCAACCGGTCCAATGCCGGAGATGGAAGTGTCCACGGCGTTCGCGGAACTCCAGTCGAGTGAGGCGGATTGCCCGCAAGTGAGATTGTTATTTTGAGCAGAGAGTTGCGCGCTGACAGGGGCGATGGGAATAGTGGCGCTGGCGATGCCTACCTTGAATCGCGGCTGGGGATCCATTGACAGTCCAGCTTTCCAATTCTGCGTTTTGGTTCGGCCATTGCTGTCGAGATAGACCGTAAGATGTTGGCCGCCCTTGGCGACAACGGGTCCCGACCAAATGGTGTTTCCTCTGTGAGTCACCGTGACCTTATACTCACCGGGTTTCACCAGCAGCCGCTGGTGCCAAATCCAGTCCCAATTGAACTCGTCCACGTGGCCTACGAAATAAGCGGGCGACTGGCCGTTGAGCAACACCGCCGCGCGGGCATCTCCTTTGAATTCAATTTCCGCGAAGGGTCCGGAAACCTTGTCACCGGATGATTGGAGGGAAATGTTAAGGTCTGCTTTTTTGTGGGCGTCAATTTGAACAGCTTCGGTTTTGGGCTGATACCCATAGTTGTAAACACTAACGTTGTGGTTGCCGGCAGCCAACTTGATGGTCTGACTCCCGTCGCGGATGGCCTTGCCGTCCACAAAGACGTAGGCCTGCTTAGGCTCGACGTGAATTTTCAGCTTCCCTGTTTCCGGGGAAGTGCTAGAAAAAGCCGGAATTGCCAGCAACAAGTACCCGGCCGACGATAAGACGATACCAAAAACCCTGGCTTTAGTTTGCATCTTGAAGATACTCCTTCTGAGGGACACTCAGTGCCTTCGTTTGACCCATGGTTGTGAATCTCCGCTGCGGCAATGGCGGCAGCGGGGCGCCTCGCTCCCCGCAGAAGTACATCCTCCACCCGCTGCGATCCTTACGCCCCGAGGTAAGCTTGCAGTTCCATTGTATCGTGATGCGATATGTTTAATGAGGGTTGCACCGCATGAATATCACACTGCGATATAGTGTGCCGCGGTCGGCCCGCCCCTGGGCAGATTGGCAAGTGCGCAGCAGGCATTAAATACCGAAGGGTTTTCATGCGGAGATGCTATCGAGGAGATAATTAAGCGCCAAGCTGTTTGCGTAGAGGACCTTTTCCAATGCACTTGCGCGAAGCGGGCTTCGCCCGCAATCAGAACCCTTATTCAGGGCTAGGGCCATCGCAGCGTGAAGAGCAGCCAAAACTATGGGCAGAACGGACTTGTGACCAAGTGCGTACAGTCTCCGGCTTGCCTGTGGGCAGCCTATGCTGACTGCGGAGTTTCATTCATCAGCGCCAGCAGGTTGTCCTCCGAGTCCCGGAAGAAGGCCATCCAGAGGTCGGACGCGGGCATCCTGGCGACAATGTGGGGCTCGGCTTCAAAGCGCACGCCTTGGGCGAGCAATTGGCGATGGGCGGCGGCAATATCGGAGACTTGGAAGTAGAGAATCGAGCTCGGGTGATCGAATTCTGGTTTTTCCGGTAGGGAAACCATCAGGCGGGTTCCGCCACAGTCAAAGAAAGCCATCTTGCCCGCGGTAAATAGCAGAGGCAATCCGAGGGTGTCGCGATAAAAGGCTGTCGCGCGCCCAATATCGTGGGCATTAATCGCGACCTGTCCAAGACGGACGATGCCAATTCCGGGCGGCGGGAAACTCATGGAGACTTACCTCCTTGGAGATTTACCTGAAAGCGGCGAATCAATCCGACAATTCCCGAGAGTTCCCAAGCAGATGTAGCGCGGACCTGCAGTAATAGGTCCGCGGCCTGTCCTCAATTAGAAAGGAAAAACCACGGACCTACAGAACAGGTCCGCGCTACGGTTCGTAACGTTACGTCGTAACAGCAAGTTCAACTCGCCGCGGGTTCTTCAGTCGTAATACTCAAGGCCGAGGTGCGTGATCAGTTCCTCTCCGCGCAAGTGCCGCAGAGTATTCTTGAGCTTCATGAGCTGGATGAACACGTCGTGTTCCGGATACAAGCCCGGCGCGGTCATGGGCCCTTTGAAGTAAAACGACAGCCATTCCTGGATTCCCATTTTCGCCAGGGCCGGGGTGCGTTGCGCAAGGTCCATGAAAAGAACCAAGTCCAACGCCATGGGAGCGGCGAGGATGGAATCGCGGAACAGGCAATTCACCTTGATCTGCATTGGGTAGCCAAGCCAGCCGAAGATGTCGATGTTATCCCAGCTCTCTTTGGCGTCGCCGCGCGGCGGGTAGTAGTTGATCCGCACCTTGTGGTAGTAGTCCTTATAGAGTTCCGGATATTGTTCCGGCTGGAAAATGTGCTCCAGTACGGAAGACTTGGTTACTTCCTTACTCCGGAAGTTATCGGGATCGTCCAAAACCTCGCCATCCCGATTACCTAAAATGTTGGTAGAAAACCAACCCGTCACGCCCAGCATCTTGGCTTTGATCCCGGGGGCCAACAAGGTCTTCATGAACGTCTGGCCGGATTTGAAGTCCTTGCCGCAGACCGGCACTTTCTTCTTGAGCGCCAAATGGGTGAGCGCGGGGATATCCACCGTAACGTGCGGCGCGCCGTTGGCAAAGGGTACCCCGAGTTTCAGGGCGGCATACGCGTAGATCATGCTCGGAGAGATATCCGGGCTGTTGTTCTTCAAACCTTCTTCGAACGTGGCGAGGGTGTCGTGAACCGGCTGCGGCTCGGTATAAACCTCGGTTGAAGCGGCCCAAATCATCACCAAGCGGTCGGCCTTGGACTGCTTTTTGAACCGCTGGATATCTTCCATAATCTGTTCGGCCAAGTCCATTTTGGATTCGCTGGACTTGATGTTGTTGGGATGAAGGTTCTTCACCCACTTCTGTTCAAATGCCGCCGGCATCGGTTCCACGCTCTTGAGGAAACCCTTCATCTTCTCGACGTGCTCCTTGCTGAGAACACCGGCCTTCTTGGCCGCCACATAGGCGTTGTCCTTGAAAAGATCCCATCCGCCAAAGACCACATCATCGAGATCCGCCAGCGGCACAAAATCCTTAATCTTAGGAATGCGTCTTTCGGTGCGCTTGCCGAGACGAATGGTTCCCATCTGCGTGAGCGAACCCACGGGCAGCGCAATTTTTTTCCGAACCGCCTCTGCACCCGCAATCATCGTAGTCGCCACCGCCCCCATGCCCACGGTGAGAACGCCAAGTTTTCCTTTTGGTTCTGCAATCGGTATCATCTTTTTTGCCAATTTCATTTCCTCCCTATCATATGTAAGATTATTGCCGCCAAACAAACCGGCTATGTTTCGCTAACCCCAGGGAAATTGCAACAGAATTTGCGCCCAACCGTGTTTTCGGCCATCAGGCTGCGGGAAAACGCACCTGAGCGGTCATTAACTCTCCTTTGCGCTTCTCTGTGCGTGGGCGTCTTTTCGTGAGCTTGTTTATTCTTTCACGCCTTCCGTATAAACCGAAGACGGAAAGCGGTAGCTGCTGCTACCGCACTCCAAAGCGGGCTTCGGCCGCAATTTCACTCGGCGGCGTGGCTGAAGTGTTCAAAGCGGGCCTTGGGGTCGGAGATTGTCGGCGTGCCTTCCCGGTCCACAAAGCCTGGCTGGCCTTGAGCGATGAGGCGCTGATGCCCAAGCAGCAGCGCTGTGCTCTGGCGGAACCAGGGCTCGAACTCGGGATCGAGGGCAAAGGGGTCGAGCAGCGGCCGAGTCTCCGGGGTGTTGTGCTCCGTGCCGTTGAAGACGGGCCACCACCGTTCCCTCGCGGTGAAAACAATTTCCCTCAGACGTTCGCGCGTATTGCGGTGAGGAATGACTTCCACAGCGTAAAAACCCCGCGATTCCAGGCCGTCCAGGAGACTCGCAATATTCTGTTCACCGGCCAGAATCGGATTTCCCAGTACGGGGTAGGTTGGGATCGAGCCGAACGCCAGGAAGATGCGGCGAAGCTCCGGCACCGAAACAAAAGCATCCGCGTCTTCGGGCACGTAGCAAGGAGCGCCCGACTTCAGGAGCTTCGCCCTAAGGAAAATTTGCAGCGTCGCATCGTCTCCGCCTGCCGGGGGAGCGACGCCGCAGCAGGCCGTGATGATCTCGGCGAGGGGCTTTCCCTGCTTCGCGGCCAGATCTCGCAACCGCAGCAGCGCAGCGTAGGCGATGTGCCGCTCTGTGGCGTTGCCGCGAGGGGTCAGCGCCACAACGTTCTCCCAGGTGGGGCCGTCATCGCCCAAACGGTCGCGGAAGAGCTTGGCCAACTTCCCTGTGATTTCACGATTGCGGCGCTCGAGAGCTGCGCGCATTCGTGCCAGGCTCTGCATTTCCGGTGTAGACTCCGCGGGAACTCTGGTCACGCCCTTGCCGCACAAATAAACACGGCCGGGGTTGTCGGGGTCGTTCGACTTAACGCCCGCTTCCGCCGCCTCGCGGTCCATCGCCACCGCTTCAAGAGAGAATGTGGCGGCAATGCCCGCAACCTCGCAGGCGCGGCGAAACTCCTCGTGTCCGGCAACCGTGTAGTGATCGTTGATTCCCAGCACCGCGATTCCCTCGCGCGCCGCCTGCCACACCGCTTCCGCGGGCGAGCGAAAAACGCTGAACGACTCACTGGTGTGGATGTGGCCGTTGGTACCGCGGCGTGGCCGCGGGCCGAGTTGCGCGCACAGTTCGGCGAGCGCGGCGATACGTTGTTCGAGCCGGCCATGGTAAAGTTCCGCCTCGAGTAGCTTTGTTCGTTCTTCCATTTCTTTATTCATCGAACCATGACCTGTCCCGAGTCCACCACCAGCGTTTGGCCGGTAATGCACCGCGCGGCGTCGGAGCAGAGGAAAACCGCAGCGGCGGCAACGTCGGAGCGCTTGATGTCGCGTTTGAGAGCGGTCAAATTCACATAGTAGGGAATGACTTCCTCCGGACTGATGCCTTTTTTGCGGGCGGCGGTCTTGATGTATTCCGGGTTCCAGATTTTGGACCCTTCGAAAACATTGCCCGGGGCGAGGGCATTGACGCGAATGCCGTCGCGTCCCAGTTCCAGAGCCCAGCCGCGCATGAGGTGCAACTCCCCCGCCTTCGTAGCGTTGTAGGCCGAGTTGGCCTTGGATGCGTCCAGGCCGCTCTTGGACGAAAGCATGATCATCGCGCCGCCATCGCCCTGGGCGCGCATAATCCGTGCCGCCTCTCGCGCCACCAGGAAGTAGCCGGTCAAGTTGATCTCTAGGGCCAAGCGCCACAACTTCACCGGCATGTCCACCAATTCGTAAGCCGGCGCAATACCCGCCGCGCACACCGCGATGTCCACGCCTCCCCAATGCCGCAGCACCTGGTCAAATGCCGCGGCTACGGCGCCTTCGTCAGTGACGTCCATGTGTACGGGAAATGCGCGTGCGGGAGCGGCTGAAGCTTCCGCCGCGGCTTTTGCCCCGGCGTCGTCAACGTCACAGAAGGCGACGGCGGCTCCGGCTTCCACCAGTCCTTGCGCCAGGCCGCAGCCCAAACCCGATGCCGCGCCCGTCACCACCGCCACCTTGCCCGCCAAGGCTTCGGTGGCTTTGCCCAAGAGTGCCGAACGATAATGTTCCGCCTCCCAGTTGATGATGAAGGCGGCAGAAGGAGCGGCGAGGTTGTGAGCGCCACCACGTCCCGATGCCAGATGGGTGATTCCCGCGGCAGCAATGGCTAACGACTCCGCCGCATCCAATTTCTCCGCATCGTCGGCGACTAGGAATGTTCCTACATCCCGAACCACCGCGACGCGCGGCGGAGCTTTCTCCGCCAGCAAGGCTTTCAGCTTGCCCGGCAACTCCTCCAGGGATTCGGCCAGAACCGCCCGCGCGCCCGTGTAAACAATGTGGTCCGGGCTCAGTGATCCCGCGGCCAGGATTTCCGCGCGTTCATCACTCGCCACGCCGGCCAGTTCGGGATTGTCCGTCAACCGCGCGAATGGGACGCTTCCCTTCACTTCGCGCCATCCCTTGCGCAGCGAAACCATGGCCTTGCGCAAACCCGCGGAATCGAGACCCGCTGGTTTACGAAGCGGCTTGACTGCGGGTTGGAAATACTTCTCGCACCGGCGCACCCACTCGGCATGAAGCGCCAGGCAGGCATCAGCTTCGGGAGCGGAAACCAGCAGGCCGTGATTCTCCATAAAGAGCACCACGGGCAGGCAACCGTGCGCCCGCTGATAAGCCTCGGCAGCCGACTTGACCGTGTGGGCCAAGCGCCAGCCGGGATCGGTGTAAGGCACCCAAAGCGCCGGAAGTTCACCCGCAGGAGTTATCTCCTCCAAGGCCTTCAATCCCGGACCACAGTTCAGGGCATTGGCAGCCACCGGATGGGTGTGGATGACGAACCTGCCGAGCATGGCGTGTAGTGCGGTTTCGACCGATGGCCGCCCGCTGCCACCGACGACGGAGGAGGAGAAATGCTGAAGCACCTGGGCTTCTCGCGCGTCGGTTTCGAGCGCGGCCAATTCTGTCCGCTCAAAAATGCTCAGCACCGCCGCGACGTTCACTTCCACCCAGCCTGTCGACTCGCTCATCATGGGCAGGGCCGTGCCGCTGGCCTTGATGGCCATCGTTCGGCCGTCGGGCGATTTCACCGAGGTGTTTCCACCACCGACTTGTACGTAATCCGTTCTAATGCCGACAGCGCAGGAGATTTTGACGAGCTGCGCCAGAGATTGTTTATCCATTGTGGGTATCGTTAATCACAGACGATGACGGTTTTGATTCCTTGTCCCGCCTCGATCACCGAGTAGGCCTTTACCATGTCCTGCAACTTAAACCGGTGAGTGAGGAAGCGTTCCCAAGGCAAATCATCGCGGGAAACCATGGCCAGGGCTTGGTGGTAATGCTGGAGGTTGGAGGCAAAGCATCCGAACAAGGAAATTTCGTTGTAGTGAATCAAATTACTGTCAAATTGCAGAATAGGATCGTCCTTGGGGATGCCCGCAAAGAACGAAACCCGGGCCTTCTTGCGTACCAGCTTCAGGGCATCCGCCTGGGCCGCTTTCACCGAGCAGGCGGTAATGGCGATGTCGAACTTCTCCCCGCCTCCCGCCGCCAGAATCTTATTCACCGCGTCACCCCCGGAGGTATTTACGGTCAAGCCGAGTCCAAACTCCGTTACATAATCCAGGCGTTCCTGCGAAACGTCGGCCACGATAACCGGAGTGCAGCCCCGCGTCTTCAGAATGCTGGCGTGCATTAGTCCAATGGGCCCGACGCCAAAAACCACAGCGCGATCACCCGGTTGAGGAGATAAGTACTCCTGACCGTTCAAAACGCAGGAAAGCGGCTCAACCAGCGCGGCGCGCTCAACCGACATGGAATCCGGAATGGGAATCACGTTGCCTTGCGCCACCGCGGCCGCCGGAATCTTGACGTACTCGGCGAACCCCCCGGCATAGTCGTAGCCCAATGCCGTAAAAGAATCACACAGGTTGTATTGTTTGCGCTGGCAGTAAATGCATTTCCCACACCCCACCACGGTGGCCACCACGGCTTTTTGGCCGAGGCGAAGTCCCTGGTTCACGCCGGAATCAATCTCGTGGACGGTTCCGACAATTTCGTGGCCGGTAATGGCGGGCGGCACCACGTTCTTTTGCCCGTGGGTGAAGATGCGTTTGTCCGTTCCACAGACTGAACACCGGTGAACGCGAAGAACCACTTCTCCCGGCCCGGCCATCGGGCGTGGGACGTCTTCGATTCGCACGTCTCTTACCCCATGGAAAACCGCAGCTTTCATTAGAGTACTCATGTATCTCGGGCCTCCTCCGGCCGGTGTCGGCAGTCCCCAACCGTTAAACGGGTTCGGGGGTGTGTCTTTTGCCCATGCCCCTTGGGGGTTTCGGGTCAGACGGGAACAGAAAGGTCGGGCGGGGTCGCCAACTTCTCGTGTCCACCAACGCTGGGAATAAGCGCTACCAACGAAGCGAAAAGTATACCTGCAATGTCGTGATGATTCAACTTGCACGCGCTTGGGTCGTGTCCTAATTTGAGCGTAACGCCGCCATCTTGGCGGCTCCTGTGCCGGCTGGAAGCCGGCGCTACGGCTCAAATTAGGACAGCACCCGTGCTTGGCGGTGCGCGACATAAAAGTGAAGGCCGGGTCCCGCGGACGTGGCACGGGCATCTGAAGGTGTGAAAAAATCGGTTTTGCTAATTTTGGCACTCTATATTTTCACCAATTTACATTGTAGATAACAGGCCAAAAGCCGATTTTTTCACAGCTTCCCCTACCCGTGTTAAATCACGGCCAGGATCGCCATGCCACGAAAGGTAGCGTGGGCGTTCCGCCATGCCGGGATTTTCGACTTTTTGAGCCCCCGGCGAAACCCAGCCCGAGCGGTCTAGGGCGCGCGCCTCCATCTCGGTTCTCCACCTGCGGCTTGAGATAACTCCCTTTGCTTTCATACATATCGTGGGGTAGAAAAAGTAAGCCGTTTGTTTTCATCAACATCGTGGCATTAGTCAATATGTCACTTCCTTCTTCCTTTGTTTTCATCAACATCGTGGGACTATCCCTTATTTTTTATTCCCCTTTTTTCCCCTGGCCGACACCC
>JBKQVI010000275.1:0-10553 GCA_052139985.1 Terriglobia bacterium | reverse complement strand
AGCTGTGAAAAAATCGATCAAAGAACAAAACAACTCACGCAAAGACGCCAAGACGGAAAGGGCCGCCAAGCAAACAAAGGAGTTCTTCTTTGCGCTTCTCTGCGCCTTGGCGTCTTTGCGTGAGATTCTTTATTTTTTCACACCTTCGGATGGCCGTGTTACCTACCCTTGCGTGAAACACTTCCCCACACCGGTTATCGACGGCGTTGGGTGAGAAGATGGATCGAATTGATGACTCTGAAAATCACAAATCACAAATCGCAAATGGTCCGATGACCCGATTCTTCCTCAAATTGACGGCTTGCAAAGTCAAGTGTAGACTGGCGCTTCGCATTAAGGTGTATGGCGGCACCGGTTCCGTTGCGGACCGGACGGCTCGCTCGTCACTTATCACTCACCACTTGTCACTGCATCTGAGAGGAGGACTATGAGCACAGCACTTTTTGACTACTACGAGGCGAACAAAGAACGCCACTTGGATGGACTTCTTCAACTATTGAGAATTCCCAGCATCAGCACCCTGCCGGAACACAAGCCCGACATTCAACGCGCGGCAGAGTTCCTGGCCAATGAATTCCGCGAGATGGGCCTGAAGAACGTCGAGATCATCGCGGGCAAGGGAAATCAGAATCCCTTGGTTTACGCTGAGTGGCTGGAGGCGCCCGGCAAACCCACGTTGCTGATCTACGGCCACTATGACGTGCAACCCGCCGACCCGCTGGACGAATGGACCACGCCGCCCTTTGACCCCACCATTCGCAACAACAACGTTTACGCGCGCGGCGCGGTGGACGACAAGGGCCAAGTCTATCTGCTGGCGAAAGCAGTGGAAGGCTTCTTCAAGACGGAAGGCAAACTGCCCATCAACGTCAAGTTCCTGCTCGAAGGCGAGGAGGAAGTGGGAGGCGAGCACATTGATGAGTATGTGGCGGTGCACCCCGATCGGCTGAAATGTGACGCGGCGCTGGTGTGCGACACGGAACTGTTCGCGCCGGAACTGCCCACGCTGAACACCGGCCTGCGCGGCCTGGTCTACACGGAACTGGAAGCGCGCGCCGCCGCCCACGATCTGCACTCGGGTATGTATGGCGGAGCGGCACCCAATCCCATGCAAGCTCTGGCCGAGATGATCAATAAACTTAAAGGACCGGACGGCAAGATTCTTATTCCTGGCTTCTACAAGCGCGTGAAGAAGCCCACGGCAGCGGAATTGGCGAGTTGGAAGAAGCTGCCCTTCAACGAAAAGAACTTTATGAAGAAAGAAATCGGCGCTACGGCGCTGGTGGGAGAGAAAGGTTTCACTGTGCTCGAACGCCTGTGGTCGCGGCCGACGCTGGAAGTCCACGGCTTCCGCGGCGGCTTTACCGGCGAAGGCGCCAAGACCGTGATTCCCGCCGTGAGTACTGCGAAAATCAGCATGCGCCTCGTTCCCGACATGAACCCGAACGAAATCATTCGTTTGTACAAGAGTTATGTGAAGAAGATTACGCCGAAGGGCATCCGCACCGCCGTGCGCATTTTAAGTTCTGCGCCTGCTTCCGTGGTAAGCACTGACAGCCGCTGGATCGCTGCCGGCGCCGAAGCCCTGGAACAAGTCTTCAAGAAAAAGACCGTCTACATGCGCTCGGGTGGCTCCATCCCCGTTGTGGGTACGTTTCAGAAGTTCCTCAAGGCGCCGAGCGTCATGATGGGCTTCGGCCTTCCCGACGATAACCTGCACGCCCCGAATGAGAAGTTCCACCTTCCGAACTTTTATCGCGGCATCGAGACGGTGGGGAGATTCTTGGAGTTGCTGGGACAGTGAAGAAAGACAGTCGCAGAGCTGAAGAGTGGAGAAAGCGGAAGGACGTGCCCGCCGTCGTAGCATTAGATGGTGGGCACCGCCCTAAGCGCACGTGTTAGAATACCCCCAGATTCCCTCAATTGATTCATTTATGCCGGTATTCGTACAAAGCGTCAGCTTGAGAAATTACAAGAGCGTTGCTCGCTGCAAGGTTGACTTGCAGCCTCTGACGTTACTTGTGGGTCCAAATGGTGCGGGCAAGAGTAACTTTCTTGATTCGCTTCGTCTTGTCGCCGAGTCCCTCCGAACTAGCCTTGAGCATTCGTTGCGAGACCGGGGGGGGATCAAAGAGGTACGTCGTAAGTCACGTGGGCATCCAACACATTTCCTTATTCGTCTTGAGCTTATTGTTCCCAATCGCGGGCCCGCGTCCTACGCCTTCGAAGTGGGTGCTTTACCTAACGGTGCGTTTCGGGTCAAACGAGAGGAGTGCCACATTTCAGCAAGCGATTTGGAGCTACGGCCGGATGCCAAAGCTTTCGAAAACTTTTTCGTGGTAGAGAATGGAATTCTCCGAGATTCCTTTCCAAAGGCAACTTCCAAAGTTGAACCAGACCGCCTTTATCTTACCTCGATCTCGGCTCTCCCGGAATTCCAGCCAATTTACGACGGGCTTTCCAGGATGGGCTTCTACAATCTCAATCCAGACAGGATCAGAGATCTGCAGCCGCCAGACGCGGGGGAACTACTGGCGAGGGATGGGAGCAATATTTCGAGCGTGCTACACCGGCTGGAGTCAACGGAGCCGAACACGATCAGGCGAATTGAAAAGTATCTGGCGGCGGTTGTCCCAGGCATCGAGTCGGTAGAACCGAGGCATTTGGGGCCAAAGGAAACCCTTGCATTCAGGCAACGGGTGGTAGGGGATGAGAATCCCTGGGAGTTTTTCGCGGCAAACATGTCGGACGGTACTCTTCGCTCGCTTGGAGTGCTGGTCGCAGCGTTCCAAGTGACGAACGGCCATCAGCGGGCAATTCCGCTTGTTGGCATCGAAGAGCCTGAACTCGCTATCCATCCTGGAGCCGCCGCAGCTTTACTGGAGGCGCTGCGAGAGGCCAGCGCCCGGACTCAGGTTGTGCTCACCACACACAGCCCGGATATCCTCGATGATCCAAGAATCGAGCCGGACTCCATTCTCTCGGTTACCTCGAGAGCCGGCGAGACTCAAATTGCGCCCGTGGATAACGCCACGCGCAGAAGCATAAGCGAGCGTTTGTACACTGCGGGAGAGTTGCTCCGAATGGGGCAGATCGAGCCCGACGAAGAAGCTCTGAGGCAGCCCGAGTCCACGCTTGATCTTTTTGGACCCCCGATTACCCATGCCGGTAAAGATCATACCGATCGTTGAAGGTCACGGCGAAGTGGCTGCCGTACCTGTACTCTTGCGCCGCATTGCCAAGAGACTTAACGCTTATGATGTCCAGGTCGGCAAACCAATTCGCTGCCAGCGGCACAAGCTTGTCAAGGCTGGCGAACTGGAACGAGCGATCCAGCTTGCTGTCCTGAAAGGTGGCACCGAAGGACGAGTATTGCTGTTGATTGATGCAGATACCGACTGCCCCGCCGAATTGGGGCCGGTACTGCTCGCACGTGCAAAGGCCGCTCGCGCCGACATTTCAATTGGGGTGGTTTTGGCGAAGCGGGAGTTTGAGGCTTGGTTCCTTGGGTCTTTGGAATCACTGCGGGCCGAGTACGGAAATCCACATCGCGGGGGGTTGTACCGCGAACCAGAAGACATTCCCGGGGCCAAAGAACAACTGCGTGATTTACTGGGAATTCCCTATTCAGAGGTGATTGATCAACCCGCCATGGCTGCTCGGTTTGATATGGACGCGGCGAGGGAACGTTGCCCCTCCTTCGACAAGTGTTGGCGAACAGTGAAGACTTTGCTAAGCGTGGTGAACTGAAACTGGCACGTGACAAAGTGCCGACCTGTTGATTTTTGATCGGAGCATACGCTTGCCTGACTTCAAACCATTTGTCCCTCATGACTCAACGGAACGAGAATTTACTCTCAAAGCTGTGCTTGCCGGGATCATCATGGCGGCGGTTTTTGGGGCGGCCAACGCCTACCTGGGCATGAAGGCCGGGCAGACGGTGGCGGCCACCATTCCTGCCGCGGTGATTGCCATTGCGCTTTTCCGGCTGCCGTTTTTCCGGGGTGGCGTGCTCGAGCAGAACCTGACGCGCACAGCAGCCTCGGTGGGTGAGGCGTTAGTGGCAGGCGCGATCTTTACCATTCCCGCCTTCATGATGGTCAATGTGGGCGGAGAACGCTTGTGGACCGACCTTCGCAGCCACTTCTGGACGGGCACGCTGATTCTCCTCGCGGGAGGGCTCCTGGGAGTTTTCTTCATCATCATCCTGCGCCGGCCGCTGTGCGTAGAGTCGGACTTGCCGTTTCCGGAAAGCACCGCCAGCGCCGAAATTGTCAAAGCCGGCCAACAGAGCAACACTGATGCTCCGAAGTACATTTTTGGAGCGATGGGACTCGGCGCTCTTTTGCAATTGCTCAAAGACGAAAAGGGTTTCCAGGTCTTCCAGGATTCCGTCAGCTTCTTCTGGGCCTTCCCCAAATCGGTGGTCCAATACTTCGGCTATCAAAAGGAATTGCTGGGCAAGGTCAATTATGCCGGGGGCGTCGCTTTTGCCACGCCTTCCGCGTCGCCCGCGTTGATCGGCATTGGCTACATTATCGGGCCGCGTCTCGCCGCCATCAACTTTTCCGGCGGTGTCATCGCTTGGCTGGTGCTGATCCCGCTGGTGCTCTTCATCGATCCGGAGCTTCCTCACCGGGTCGGTACCACGGCCGCGGGCGGCGTCGCGCCATGGGATTTGGTGAGTTACACGGTTTGGTACAACGTGGTGCGCCCCATCGCGGTGGGAGCGATGTTGGTGGGCGCGGTTTACACGCTCTACAGTATGAGAGAGTCCATTTGGAGGTCGATTAGAGGCGCGTTCCAGGCCTCGGAGGCTCTGGGTGAAGGCGGCCCGGTACGCACGCGGCTCGACATCGATATCCCGATCAAATGGATTATCCTTTCGACTGCCGCGCTGGTGATTCCCATCACCATCATCTACTACTATTTTGCGCGCAGTTGGGGCGCCGCGCTGGTGGCCGCGGTGGTGATGACCATTACCGGATTCTTCCTCTCCGCCGTGGGCGGCTACCTGGTGGGGCTGGTGGGCTCGTCGAACCAGCCGGTCTCGGGCCTGACGCTCGCGGCTCTGGTGATCGCGGCCCTCATGATGGTGATCATTGGGGTCAAGGGAGTGGGCGGGGTCGCCGCTGTGCTGGGGGTGGCTTCAGTCGTTTGTTGCGCCTGCTGCGTCTCCGGGAGCCTCATCCAGGACCTGAAAGCCGGATACCTCCTAGGCGGCACACCCTGGAAGATGGAAGTGGTGGAAGTGCTTAGCGTCATCGCGGTCTCATTTTTCCTACTATTGCCCATCATCGCGTTGCACGAAGCTAATCTCGCGAGCGGCGGCATCGGCGGACGTGAACTGCCCGCGCCGCAAGCCGGACTGATGGCTCAACTCGCTCAAGGCATCGTGGGCGGACAGATGGCTTGGGGGCTGCTGATCATCGGCTGCTTGTTCGGCGTGTCGCTGGTGATGATAGGCGCGCCTTCGCCCATGCTGATCGCGGTGGGCATGTACCTGCCACTGGAAACCACGGGCGCCATCTTCGTAGGTGGCGTGATGAAGTGGATCGCAGATCAATGGGCCGGCCACCGCAAGCTGGAGGGAGACGCAAAGGCCAAATTCGAGGAGCGCGGCACCCTGTTGGCCTCGGGCTTCATCGCCGGTGAAGCCATAACCGGCATTCTGCTGGCCACTCTCTTTCTTACCGGTGTCAAGTCAATTACTCACGTCTTCACCGGCCAGGATGTTTTCTCTTTCGTTGAGCGCTGGGGCGGATGGATTTCCCTGGCGGCTTTTGCCATCATCGCTCACGTGTTGATTCGCATTCCCGTGGTTAAATCCACGAGCCCGAAAAGGTGATGTTTTCCGATTTGGCCCTTTCAATGCCAACGCCGCATAAGCAAAAAAGGCCCGATGCAATTTGCAACCGGGCCCTTTTGCTATTCATGAAGGCTCGACCGGAGATACTTGCCGTCTGCTACCTTCAGCCTTCTGTTGGAACGGCACCACTAACGGCTTTCCATCAAGGAGGCGCTGTAAGTACGAACTGGCTCGCTAGCCTGGGGATGCGGCGTCGCTTGCGGCGAGGCGGCGCGTATTGCCGGAGCGGGCTGAGGGCCGAAGTGGTGCCATTGGCCGTCCCCCACATTGGCGCTGTAAGTCCGCGGCGGCTCGCTGACCGGAGAATTCGGAGTGGTTCCAGGTGAAGCGACGCGCATGCCCGGAGCGGAGTGCGGGGCGAAATAGTGCCATTGCCCGTCCGCAACATAAGAGCTGGGCGCTGCCGGTACGGCGCTCCTTTGGGAATACGCCGGCGGACGGGGTCCAGGCGGAGCGGGGTCTGGAGCATAGGCACTAGGGCCGGATCCCGAAATACGGCAATCGTATGGACCGTACGGATAACATGGATTGGACGAGTAATTCGGATAGTACGAATAGGAAGGATAGGACGAATAGTAGGGATATCCCCACGGCCCGTTAGACCCATAGTTCCAATAAGGCCAATAGGCCCACGGACCCCAACCTAACCCGAAGCCAAAACCGTATCCCCAACCGCCCCATCCGCGTCCGTATCCCCAGCCACCGTAACCACCTCGATAACCGCCATGGCCGCCGCGGAAACCACCTCCCCCATAACCGCCGCGAAAGCCTCCGCCCCCGCCCCCGTGGAAGCCACCGCCACCACCGCCATGTCCCCCGCCACCTCGGGCCCAGGCGTCAGTACCGGCAGTATAGAGAGCAATCACCAACGACAGTAAAACGATATGCAGCCTGCGCATATGCCCCTCCTGATCAAGAGCCTAACACCCTTACTAGCCTGAAACAAGCGCTCCAGTTGACCGCGACCCTCAGCGGATCACTCGGTTTCCATGAGCCGCGAACTTGTGCTTGGGCCGCAGAGTCAAATGCAAACAACTCCCCCTCTCCTATGGATGCGAGATCCGGCCAAAATGGTCGTATCCGCGGTTTTCGACAACGACCGTCTTGCCCTCCGAGGTGATCATGTCGATGCCTCTCGAAGCACGAATTTCTCCGATGCAGTGAATGGGGATTTTGCCAAAGCGGCGCGGTAGTTGTGAGGTCTTGGCCTCGGAGACTGTGAAGAGCAATTGGTAGTCCTCGCCGCCATGGAGCGCAAGCCCGAGGGCGTCCTCGGCATCGGCGATGGGCGGGATGGGGATTTGATTGGCGAACAACCGGGCTCCGACTCCGCTGGCGTCGCATAGCCGTTGTAGGTCGATGGAAAGGCCGTCGCTCAGGTCCATCAGCGCGTCGGCCAACCGGTGCGCGGAAAGGAATCGGCCCAGGGCGCACAGCGGCTGCGGGAAAAGATGGGCGCGCAGGGCCGCCTTCTCCACGGGCTGTCGAGCGGTTCTCTGTGACGGCAACAAGCGTAGCCCCAGCGCAGCCATGCCGAGGCGTCCACTGACGAAAATGCGGTCCCCGGTCTGGGCGCCCGAACGTCGTAAAGCCCGGCCTCGCGGAACTTCTCCCGCCACAATCACATCGACCGCGCAAGGGCCATTGACGACGGCGGTATCGCCTCCAATGACGGTGGTGGCAAATCTTCGGGCGAGAGCGAACAAGCCATGAAAGAAACCGTCCAACCACGCTCGTTGGGTGCATCGCGACACGGCGAGTGAAATCAAGGCGTATCGCGGCGTTCCTCCCATTGCGGCAATATCGCTCAAAGAACGCGCCAGCGCACGATGCCCTACTGCTTGTGGGGAATGGAGGGCGGATGTGAAGTGCACGTCCTCAATGGACATGTCGGTAGTCAGAATCAGCTCTTGCCCGGGGGGTACAGTCAACAGCGCAGCGTCATCGCCTATGCCTAGGGTAAGGCCTGCAACCCGCCGGGGAGTCCGTCGACGAATCCAAGCAATGAAGTCCGCCTCGCTTTTGAAGAACGACTCGTCGCGCATGGTATACTCGAAATGTGAGGGCGCAAGACCCTCACTCCCCATCTTAGTCTAAACTTAAAGGGGAGGGAATCGTTCTTGCTCGTGATTGTGGGGGATAAGGTCTGTTAGGCCACAGGGTCAGGGCAGGTTGGAGGGGTCTCGTCGCCGGTTTGGGCGACCTGCTTGGAACCGGGGGAGAGGAATGGTGGCGGTCCATGGCAATTATAGTCTTAACAGACTAAGAATCAGCCGCTTGGAGTCCACTGGAGGAGAAGAATTGAGGACGCCTGTCATATTCTCTTGACAATCGTTGCGATCTTCAATTAGGATGCAGCCCGCACTCCTGATCGGAATCTTGCTTGACTCATTTCCAGTCCCCTGCGTGCAAGTCATTGGGGGCACTAAGCGTCGAACTTAACTCGTTTTGGGTGATCTAATACATGGATAAGAAGTTTTACACTTTTCTGATATTCCCGGGCGCGCATGGGAATCTCCACAAAATTCGTCTGCCATTTTATATCGTTCATATGGTGTTGGCGTTTAGTATCGTGGGTGTCGTGACGATCACTGCGCTTGCCAACAGCTACGCCCGGATGTTGCTGAAGGTTTCGAATTACAACAATCTTCGGACAGAGCGAGAAGCCCTCAAGACACAGAACCGAAGCCTGGAAAACGCCGTCACAACGACGAACGCAAAGCTGAACTCCCTGCAATCGCTGGCATCAGAAGTTGCCTTGACGTATGGTTTCGGTGAAGCCCGCCGTCCCCGTTTTCCTGAGGCGGCGCTTTCACTTGCAACACAGACCAATTCCACCCTCGAGTCCAGCTACCGAGCTTCGCTTTACGCATTCAATCTGATCCGAAATTCTTCGCTTGTTCCTTCTCGCCAATCCCCCGCGCTGGGGTTAGTTCCAACCGCAGACTTTACCCGGGAGACTGTGCCATCGTTATGGCCGGTTCGTGGGCGGCTTACGGAAGGCTTCGGGCAGCGGTTGGACCCTTTTAGCGGGGAAGGTGTTTTCCATTCCGGAGTGGACATTTCCGTACCTTACGGAACGCGGGTCGAGTCCGGCGGGGACGGCATCATTCTGCAAGCGGGGTTCAGTTCCGGTTACGGTAACGAGATCGTGGTAGATCACGGATATGGGATGACGACCAAGTATGGGCATCTCAGCAAGATTTTTGTTGTGGTGGGCGAAGAAGTTAAACGCGGGCAAGTTATTGGCGCCGTTGGCATGACTGGCAAGACGACGGGCCCACATCTGCACTACGAAGTGCTTGTCAACGATACCCCCGTAAACCCGATGAGATATTTGCACGAGTAACCGGGGATCTGCACACATCGTCAGTGATGTTAGAGCGTTCGCGAAGGACGACGCGGGCGGTGTATCCTCTGGTCATGGATTGCGCCGGTCGCAATTGCGACACGGTGCCTGTGAAGGTGGGTGCGCGTTCCCATAACCACAAACCGGTAAAGGGCTTCGGAGTTGGGGAGGTAGAGTTCGGCGTGGCAGGATTGAACTCAGGGAAGTCGGTGCGTCAAGGACTGGAAAAATCCTGTCGGTTTTCCTTGCAATTTGCCTGCCGATTGGTATAATAGTAAGTTTGCAGCGGCTGGCGTAGCTCAGCCGGTAGAGCATCTGATTTGTAATCAGAGGGTCGGGGGTTCGAATCCCTTCGCCAGCTCCAATTTGAGTGAGGTCGGTCGTAGGAAATCTGGCAAGCCGTTACCGGTCGGTAGATTCGGAGCGGGTTTACCAAATCTGGATTATCAGAATTGCGCGAGCGTGCGTGCTCGTGCCCAACCGTAATCTTGACCCACTGGCTCAAATGAAACCGGTTTAAGGGGTTAAGCGCAAGACTGCACTCGCGCTTGCCAGAGTGCTCGGAAGTACGAGGCAAAGCGGACAGGTGGCTGAGTGGTCAAAAGCAGCAGACTGTAAATCTGCCGACCCCTGTGGTCTACGGAGGTTCGAACCCTCCCCTGTCCACCAGAAAAACAGTGGCGAGCGGAAAGTGGTAAGTGACGAGCACGAATTGGCGTTGAGCTTCGTTGCTTGACACTTTTCACTTGTCACTGAAGTTAAAGGCGGGAGTAACTCAGTGGTAGAGTCACAGCCTTCCAAGCTGTTGGTCGCGGGTTCGATTCCCGTCTCCCGCTCCAGAAGTACGGCGGTAAGTGTCTAGTGGTTAGTGGATAGGAAGAAGGCGCGATGACGATGGCGTGCGGTCTGCATTCGGTAGCCACTGACCACTCGGCACTGACCACTGCTTTTGAGGCGCCGATGTAGCTCAGTTGGTAGAGCACGTCCTTGGTAAGGACGGGGTCAGCGGTTCAATTCCGCTCATCGGCTCCAAAGATTGAAGGTGTAGTACGACCTTCGTTGCGGATCGGCGAGGGTTTTGCTCCCGCGGGAGATGACGCCACGACGAAAAGCGCTCCCTGACGGGAGGTCTCGATTACCCATTGCTCCTAATTTACTGGAGAGGGTGAGACTCCACAAATATACTAAAAGGACGAGGGGTTAAACCCATGGCCAAGGAAAAATTTGATCGTTCGAAGCCGCACATGAATGTGGGGACGATCGGGCACATCGATCACGGGAAGACGACGTTGACGGCGGCAATCACGAAGGTATTGGCGAAGGACAATCCCAAGG
>JBKQVI010000274.1:0-18743 GCA_052139985.1 Terriglobia bacterium | reverse complement strand
GGGCAAGCGCAGGAGGCGTCCCCGTCGGCTGCGTCTGCACGGCGTGGCCCACCAAGAGGTTGGGCAGGGCAATCGCGAAACCCGGCACGCGCGCAATGATTTCCCGCAGAACGTCGTCAGCGGTGCGATAGCTCCATACGTGACCCATCAATCTCGCCAGGGCCAGCAGAATCTCCAGGTCGCTGCGCGTTCCCGCCTTGCGCATGGTCTTCTTCAGGATCTGTACCTGACCACAAGTATTGGTCACCGTGCCGGATTTTTCCGCAAAGCTGGTGGCGGGCAAAACCACGTCGGCCACCTCGGTGGTCTCCGTCGGGAAGAGCTCTGCCACCATCAGGAAGGCCAGCTTGCTCAAATGTTCCTTAACGGCGGGAAACGTCTTGGCAGGATTGGACCCAAACACCAGCAGCGCCTTGATCTGGCCGGTCTCGATCCCTTCGAGAATCGAGCGGATATTGCGTCCCGGCGTCGTAGGGATTTTCGCCTGCCAGGCGGATTCCATGCGTTCAATCGATGCGGCATCGGAGAGCGAGGCGTAGCCTGGCAACACGTTGGGCAACAATCCCATGTCCGCAGCGCCGCGGGAATTGGCATAATCGCCGAGCGCCACGAAGCGCGTTTGGCCGGGAAGCGTCAATCCCCAATTCACCAGGTCCGCCACGTCTTTGCCGCGAATCTCATCCCCGAAAATGATGATGGTGCCGGATTCTTTTGCCAGATTATCGCGCAGAGCAGCAAGTTCGTCGGAGCCCACAGCGGCTTGTCCTGCCAAAGTGCGAATGGCGTCCGCCTCTCCTCCCGCGGGGCTGATTACGCTTTGCTTTGCCTGCCGCTGCAACTTGATCTCTTGGCTGTTCAGCAAGTAGAGGTGGGCTTCATGCTGGCGAACCGCCTGTCGAATCTGGTAAGCGATCAGCGGATGCTGGTGGGTGGGATCGTTGCCGACAACGAGAATGCTCGACGCCTCGGCAATATCCTCGATGGTGGCGTAGCGGCCTTCTGCCTTGGCAGCGGTCAATGCGCCCACCAGGGAAGAGAAGTCGGCGGTGCGGTGATGATCGAGATTATTCGTTCCCAGCACCGTGCGCGCAAAGCGGCCGAGCAGGTAATTCTCTTCGTTGGTCGTGCGATTGGAACCGATCACGGCGATGGACGCCGGTCCGGACTCCTTCAAGACGCCTTTGAGCCGTTCGACCGTCGTTTCCAGGGCTTCTTCCCAGGTGCTGGATATCTGCTTGCCACTCTTGCGGATAAGCGGTGCGGTCAGACGCTGGTCATGGTTTACGAGGTCCCAGCCAAACCGCCCCTTGACGCACAGAAATTCACCGTTGAATCCGGCGTGGTCGCGATTATTGGCGCGAATAATCTCGTTATTGCGAACCGCCAGTGTGGTCTTGCAGCCGTCGGCACAATGGTTGCAGGTGGTGCCGGTGTAGGTCAATTCCCAGGGGCGGGTTTTGTATCGATACGTGCCGCTGGTGAGCGCGCCGACGGGGCAAATGTCAATGCACATGCCGCACTCTTCGCACTCCAGCTTTTCGCCCTGGTTGGGAATAATCTCACTGTGCGCGCCGCGGAACCCAATGCCGTAAGCATTGACGTCCAGGCCTTCGTCGCAAACGCGCACGCAGCGGTAACAGAGGATACAGCGCGGCCAATCGTAATAAACCAGATTGGAGAACTGGCGCTCATCATGGTGCAGCTTGGATTCCATGAAGCGCGTCTCCGCCGCCCCGTAGCGGAACACCGCGTCCTGAAGTTCGCACTCGCCTCCCTTGTCGCAGACGGGGCAGTCGAGCGGATGATTGGTGAGGAGGAACTCCAGCATGGCCTTGCGGGCATTCTTCACTTCCTCGGTCTCGGTGAGAACCACCATGCCCTTGGCCACGACCGTCGTACAGGCGGTCTGGAGCTTGGGCATCTTTTCAATCGCCACCAGGCACATTCGGCAGGCGCCCTGGAGCGTGAGGCCGGGATAATAGCAATACGACGGAATTTCAATGCCCGCTTGTTTGGCCGCCTCGATCACCAGCGTGCCCGGCGGGACCTTCACCTCTTTGCCGTTGATCGTCAGAGTCACGGGTTCGCCAGCAGGATTGGCGCGGGGCGACAGGCTCGGGCTGCGGGTGTAGGGGCCCGGGACGCGGAGGTTTTCCTCCTTGGGCGGCATGTCCAGGATGACGAAGGGCGAATTCGGTGTCTGCTCACTCATTACTTCTCACTCATCACTGCTGTCTTTTCGTAGGGGCAGTACCCGAGTCGGATATGCTCCTCGAACTCATGCCGGAATTTCTTCAGGATGCTGATGGTTGGCATGGCCGCGGCATCACCGAGAGGGCATAGTGTTTTGCCCAAAATATTGAAGGAAACATCCAAAGCCGTGTCAGGATCGGCGGCCAAACCGCCACCCGCATTGAAGCGATCGAACATGTGCTTCAGCCAGGACGTCCCTTCGCGGCAGGGAATGCACCAGCCGCAGGATTCGTGCGCGTAAAACCGCATGATGCGGCCCACAACTTTCGCCATGCATGTGTCTTCATCCAGGAGGACAACGCCGCCGGAACCTAGCATGGACCCTATTTTGGCCACCGAGTCGTAATCCATGTTGACGTCGATTTCATCCGCCGTCAGCACCGGGCACGACGAGCCACCCGGGATCACCGCTTTCAATTTCTTGCCGCCCGGCACGCCTCCGCCAATCTCCTCGATCATCCGCCGCAGCGGGAAGCCCATGGGTAATTCGTAGATGCCGGGGCGGTTGATGTGGCCGCTCAAACAAAAGAGGCGCGTGCCTCCGTTTTTGGGCGAGCCCAATTTGGAGTACCATTCCGCGCCGTTCAGGAGAATGTGGGGAACGTTGGAAAGCGTCTCCACGTTATTGACGACGGTCGGCCCGCCGTATAGTCCGACCACCGCGGGGAAGGGCGGCTTGATCCGTGGGTAACCGCGCAGGCCCTCCAGTGAATTCAGAAGCGCCGTCTCTTCGCCGCACTCATACGCGCCTGCTCCCGTGTGCGTGCAAAGGTCGAAATCGAAGCCCGAGCCCTGAATATTCTTGCCCAGGTACCCGCCCGCATAGGCTTCCGCGATCGCCTTATCGAGGATGTCCAGCAGGTAGCGATACTCACCGCGGATGTAGATAAATCCCTGATGGGACTGAATTGCGTACCCGGCGATCAGGTTGCCTTCGATGAGCTGATGGGGGTCGTACTCCATCAGGGGGCGATCTTTGCAGGTGCCGGGCTCGCTCTCATCGGCATTACACACCACGTACTTGGGTTTGGCGGACTGCTTGGGGACAAAGCTCCACTTCATGCCGGTATTGAAGCCCGCGCCGCCGCGCCCCCGCAAGCCGGAGTTTTTCACTTCGTTGATGACGTCGTCGGGTTTCATGGCCAGGGCTTTTTTCAAGGCCTGATACCCTTCATGTTGAACGAAGACGTCAAGGGAAGTGGAGTTAGGCACACCGAAGCGTTTGCTGATGACCTTCACTTCCAGGGGGCTATTGCCCATCGGGTTGTTGTAGCCAGGCATAGGCAGTAGAAAGAAGCTAGAAGTTAGAAGCTAGAAGGCTGCGTCCGCCGCATTGCCTCCCCGAGTACGGCTGCCAGGGGGGCTCTGGTTTCTTTTAACTCCTAGCTTCTAACTTCTAACTTCTTTTCCTCACATCTTGGATCGCGGTTCTTTCTTCTTCAACTCCTCAATCAGCGCGTCGAACTTTTCCGGCGTCAGGTTTTCATAGTAATCGTAATTGACCTGCATCGCGGGCGCGCCGCAGCATGCTCCCAGGCACTCGACTTCTTCCAGGGAGAACAGCCCGTCCGGCGTCGTCTGTTTGTGCTTTATTCCCAGCTTCTTGCAACAATGCTCGAAGAGCTCATCAGAACCCCGCAACATGCAGGAGATATTGGTGCAAACCTGAACATTGTATTTGCCGACGGGATGGCGGTGGAGCATGGAGTAGTAGCCGATAACCTCCACGACCTCGATAGGACGCACCTCCACGCGCCGCGCCACCTCGGCAATAACCTCTTCGCTCACGTGCCCGACTTCATCCTGTGCGTAAATGAGCAACGGAACCATCGCCGAGCGCTTCAGAGGGTAGCGCGCGATGAGCTGATCGAATTTCTTTAATAATGAGTCTGAAAGCATCGTCAAAAAGTCCGAAGTTCAACAGGTGAAGGTTAAAAAAAGTCCTTTAACCTTTGCCGTATGCCATCCATTCTTGTTCTTTTGCCCTTTAACCACAATCCTTCACCTTCTTCTTATCGATCCACTTCTCCCAAAACGATATCAATAGTTCCGATGCAAGCCACGACATCAGCGATCAATCGGCCCTCGATCAATTTCGGCAAAGCTTGCAAATTCGCGAACGACGGCGCGCGAACATGGCAGCGGAAGGGCTTCGGCGATCCGTCGCTGACCATGTAAAACCCCAATTCGCCTCGGGGCGATTCAATGGCCTGGTAGACTTCGCCGATGGGTGGGTGGAATCCCTCCGTCACAATCTTAAAGTGATAAATCAGCGCCTCGATGGAGGTCTTCATACTCTCGCGGTCGGGCAGAACGATATGCGGAGCGTCGGCTTTAACCGGCCCCTCCGGCAGCCCATCCATCGCCTGATTTACGATTCGTAAAGACTGGCGCATTTCCTCGATGCGCGCCAAGTAACGCCCGTAAACATCGCCTTCCGGGCGGGTGGAAACTCTGAAATCAAACTTCTCGTAACTTGAGTAAGGCTGCTTCTTGCGGATGTCCCAATCGACGCCCGAGCCGCGCAGCGACGGCCCCGAAAGGCCATAGGCAATCGCGTCCTCCGCGGAAATGTATCCTACCCCCTGGGTCCGGCGCATCCAGATCGGGTTCCGGGTCAGCAGCCTTTCATACTCATCGAAGCGCGCGGGAAAGCGCTTGGCGATGCTTTTCACGCCCTTCAGCCAACCCAGCGGAGGCTCAAGTGCCAGGCCGCCGACGCGGAAATAGCTAGTCATCATCCGCTGGCCGGAGACGGCTTCAAAAATGTGCAGGATTTCCTCACGCTCGCGAAAGCAATAGAGGAAAACCGACATAGCGCCGAGGTCGATGGCGTGCGTCCCCAGCCACACCAAGTGGCTTTGAATGCGCGTAAGTTCGGTCAACAGCACGCGAATCCACTGCGCCCGCGGCGGGATTTCCAGGTCGAGCAGTTTTTCGACAGCCAGGCAGAACCCCAAATTGTTTGAGAGCGGTGCGAGATAATCCATTCGGTCAGTGAGAGTTATGCCCTTGGAGTAGGTCATGCTCTCGAAAGACTTTTCAAATCCGGTGTGCAAATATCCGATGTCATAGAGGGCCCGGACGACCGTTTCGCCTTCGAGGTCCAGCACCAGTCGCAGCACGCCGTGAGTGGAGGGATGCTGCGGCCCCATGCTCAGGATAACCTGGTCTTCCTTGCCCGGAGTTTTCTCCAGTGTTACCGGCATCTACCGATAGCCCTCAGTGGGATAATCCTTGCGCAACGGGTAGCCTTCCCATTCCTCGGGCAGTAACATGCGGCGAAGAAAGGGATGGCCCTCAAAGACAATTCCAAATAAGTCGAAAACCTCACGCTCAAAAGCATTGGCTGCGGGCCAAACCGGAACGGCCGTGATAAAACGGGGACTGTCTCCCCCCACGCGAACCTTCAGACGCAGACGCTGGGAATTCTCGAGGGAGAGTAAGTGATACACGACTTCAAAGCGTGGTTCCTGCGGATACAGGTCCAACGCCGTGACATCCGCAAGAAAGCTGAATTTCAGGCCGGGCTCATCGCGCAAAAACTCACAGACGTGGCGGAAACGACTGGGGCAGATGTAAAGCGTCACCTCGTCGCGGAATAGCCGAGCATCTTCCACTGCTTCCGGGTCATGCCCCCGCAGTTTTTGGAGAGCTGGGTTGGTTTCAAGATCGTCAGCCATAGAATAGGGTGACCTGGTGATCGTGAGATCGTGAGATCGGATCGGGCGCCCAGTTAATCGGATGAGAAGCAGTTCAGTTCGATCCAGCTTGCTCGTTCTTCACCCGATCACCGGATCTTCTGGCCGCTCGATCTCTAGCGGGTCCAGTCGAGCGCCCCCTTCTTCCAAAGATAGATGTAACCCGCGAGTAAGATGGCGATGTACAGGGCCATTTCGAGGAATCCGGACCACCTCAGGCTTTTGAAAACAACCGCCCAAGGATAGAGGAAGACGGCTTCGACTTCGAACAGGATGAAGATCATCCCGACTAGATAAAAGCTAACGGAGAAGCTTCCCCGGGCATCGCCAACCGGGGGAATTCCGCACTCGTACGGGGCGAGTTTTTCCCTCGTGGGACGTTTAACTCCGACCCACCACGACAGACCCAAGATGCCGGCGGCAAGTGCCACTACGGCGATCACATGCACCAAAACCGGGATGTAAACTCCAGCCATTGCAATCACTTAGAGGCGCGTTGATGTGTTATTCCCGAACTAAAAACTATACGGGGCGCATCCGAGTAGTGTCAAGTTTTTTCTTGCCTGGAGAGAATGGAGTCATTAACATCGAGACTGTCCGAGCGGATCGCCGTGTCGCGGGGAAAATGCCATGGTGATGGGGTTTAACACCGACATCAAATTCGAGGGCGTGGTCTATCACGTTCAGACTGAACCCCGCAAGGACGGAGGGATCGATACTACGGTGTATATGCGGGGAGCCGTCATTCATAAACTCAAAAGCTCCTATCAGGATTTGCTGGACTTGCCTGACTTCAGCGACGAAAAACTCAGACACCGCTTGGAGGACCAACATCGTCTTATCATCGCGCGCATCCGTGGCGGTGAAATCAAACCAGCCGCCCAACAAGCGACTCCAAGCTGAGCCGGAGATCTCCTTGATAAACATCTATCTGAACGGCGAACCGCGCGAGGTTCCGGAAAACTTGACCTTAGCTGCGCTGCTCGCCTGGTTGAAGTTGCCCGCGGATCGCGTGGCGGTGGAGCGCAATCGTGAAATCGCCGCCAGGGCCACCTGGGCCGAGACCCTCATTCAGCCCGCTGACCATTTGGAAGTGGTACACTTTGTTGGCGGCGGCGTGGAAACAGGAACCAGGAGATGGAAGTAGCGTCGGCCTTCAGGCCGGCACGTGCTGACCTAAACGTCAGCGCTCTAACCCTAAGGCATGGACCATCCCCTGGCGTTAGTTATGCTGACTCTTGTATCCCGACTCCTGTTTTCCGATTCGATTCCCGGGCGCTAGTTAACATGAATTTTATCGTGCACATCCCTAAGCCTTTCGAGGTTACAGTTGTCGACTTGCTGATCAAGTTGGCGGTCATAGCCCTGCTGGCGGGCTTTATTGCGCGGTTCAGCATGTTTCGCCGCCTGCTGATGATCGAGCAGCGCGTCCCCCGCGAGAAGATTCAGTTCGCCGCGTTTCTGGGCCTACCGTTCATGATCGGCGTCTTGGCCCGCCTCTTTGCCCAATATCCCACGACGGACCTGAGTTTGGAAGTGACCGTGGTGGCAGGCTTATTAGGCGGTACGATTGTAGGTTTGGCAGTGGCCTTGATCGTTAACCTCCCGATTCTGGTCATTGCTTTATGGGTTGCTATATTGTCGTTATTCCCGGCTCTTGCGCACAGTGCCCCGACTTGGCTGATCCCTTATTACCGGCCCGAGCTGTTGGCTCCAATCATGGCCACGGGTTATGCGATGGCGGCGGGCACGGCGCGCTGGGTGTGCCCCGACAAAGAGGAGATTTGGAAATTCTCTCCCTCATTTGACCTGAGCCTTTACCGGTCCATCAGGCAACGGTTCAAGCATCCAGCCATTGACTGGCAGGTTCTCTTTACGGTCATTTGTGTCGCCCTGGAGATCATTCGTATGGAGGTCGGGCAAATCTCCCGCGGCACGCTATTTTACCCAAGCTCGCCCCACTTCTGGACTCGCGTCCTGATTGTCCTCGGCACGCTGATTGGGGTAAGCCTGCCGGTTAGGATATGGAACACCACCCGCATCGAGCGCAAGCTGGTGGAACAGGAAAAGGCGCTGCTGCAGGCGCGCATGGACGCGCTGATCAGCCAGATCAATCCGCACTTTCTCTTCAACACTCTGAACACGATTTCGTCGCTGATACGCTTTGACCCCGATACGGCGCGCACGGTGCTGCTGAAGCTATCGAACATCCTTCGCCGCCGATTGAAAGCCCAGGTGCACTTCGCTCCTCTGCGGCAGGAACTGGATTTCATTGACGATTACTTGGACATCGAGGTGGTACGATTCGGGCGCGATAAGCTACAGATTCGGAAAGAGATCGACCCCGAAACGCTGGATATGGTTGTACCGAGCATGGTCCTCCAGCCTCTCGTCGAGAACGCCCTTCGGCACGGCATCGCACCCAAGATCGAAGGCGGCGTCATCACTCTGCGTGCCCAGCGCCGCAACGGCCGCCTGATGGTGGAGGTCATTGACGATGGCGTGGGCATTTCAGATCAGAAACAGCCCGGACTGTCTGTCACCGGCATTGGAATTAGCAATGTCCGGGAACGGCTCAAAGTAGTCTATGGCCAAGACTGCGTGCTGAAGATTGAAAGCCAGCCGGGGAAGGGGACCACGATTCGTTTCGAGATCCCCGAATTGCTCACTGCGCTTCCGACAGAACCGGTGGAGTCTGTACATGTGACAACATAAACAGGCACTTGCAGGGTGCTCCCGATGCCGGTGGCGAGCGTGCGCATTTCAGTCGGAATGCTGTCCAGTCCGGTGACGAGAAATCCAAATGGCGCTTCTTTTCTGAAGAGCGAGCAAAGTGCGGCAGAAATCCAAACGAAGCTGTATTGTATCTGAGATATCAAGGAGCGAGGATTCCGTATGGCAAATGATGGGTCCGACGAAAAGAGAAATCCCCCGGCTTCGATGAGCATGATCGAGCCACGGATTCGCAATATCTACCTGTCTTTTTACAAGGAAAGCTATTTCAAACCCTCCGCGTTGGACTTGAAGACCAAGGAGCTTATCGCCATCGGTTGTTCCCTGGTGGCGAAGTGCGAGGGTTGTTTGGAAGGTCACATTAAGAAGGCGTTGGAGTTGGGCGCCACCAAGCACGAAATCAGCGATGCCATTGTCGTGGCCGTTGGTATTGCGGCGGCGGGTATCGTGGATTTTGCCGACAAGGCGGCCATCAAGCTCGATTTGCATCACTTTGAGTAGCAGGTGTCAGGTGCCAGGTATTTGGGGCCGGATCGAAAAAGCATAAGACTCAGAGAGTAAGAGCCAAAGCATGAGTATCGCGCGGAGGCCCTTTACCCTCTATGCTTCGCTAGTTCAGACTGTCGCCTCTGGCACCTAACACCTGACGCCTGGCCCCTAGCTCCTGACTGCCACCTATGGACTTTCTGGTGATGTCCAACCTTTTCCTTCTGCTCTTCCTGGGCTTGGCTGACAACCAGATGATCGCTGTGCTCTTGCCGTCGTTGGTGGAATCATTCGGCATCAGCCTTTCGACGGCGGGTTTGCTGGTGGTGGTCTATTCCCTGGCTGCGGCGGTGGCAGCGTTTTTTTCCGGGACGCTTTCTGACCATTACGGCCGGCGCAGATTCTTGCTGGCTGGCGTGGCGTTCTTCGCGGTTGCTTCCTGGGCGGCGGCGCGAAGCCGTACCTGGAATGAGTTGATATGGGCGCGTGCCTTGACGGGCTTGGCGGCGGGGACGCTGTCCACCTGTTCCGTTACTTTCGCCGCCGATTGGTTCCCGTACAACGTTCGTGGTCGCGCCATTGGGCTTATCTCTTCTGCTTATTTTGCCGCGCCCATTCTGGGAGTGCCGATTGCGGCTCAGATCGCGGGCCGCTTCGGTTGGCGCCGCGCGTTTCTCTTCTTTGGAGGTCTTGCCGTGGTGACCGCGGTCGCCACCCTGCGCCTTCCCCATGAGCGCCTGAATCCGCAGCCCTCCACGGAGAAACTGCGCACCGCCGCTGAGGCTTTTCGCTCCTTCCTAACTCGGCGCGATACGGTGGCCGCCCTAGTGATTGCCTTCCTGGTGTCGGGTGGTTTGGTCGGTTTCCTGACGTACATCGGACAGTGGCTTAACACCAGTTTTGGCCTTACCACGCGCACCATTGGATGGGTTTTCATGCTGGGCGGCGTGATGGCTGTTGGCAGTGCTCCCCTCGGCGGAATACTGTCAGACCGTTGGGGTAAGCGCATGATTTCGATCGCGAGCAATGTTCTTTTGGCCGTAGCGGTGGCGTTTGTTCCGTTCCTCCCATGGGGATTGGCGCTACTGGCTGTATTCGGATTGGCGAGCCTGGGCGCGGCGTTCCGGCAAGGTCCGCTAACCGCGTTGATGACGGAAATGGTGCCCGCGGCGCAACGGGGCTCATTCATCGCCATGCGGAATATCTTCTCACAGATGGGTATCGGAGCGACCGCGTACCTGGGCGGGGTACTGTTCCAAAGATTCGGATACGCGGCGGTAACTTCCCTTTGCGCATTGATGACCGCGGCGGTGGTGGTGCTGCTGGCGACCCATATCGTTGAACCTCAGGCAGAATGATTCGCGTGCGAAAAAGGAGGGCAAAGTGCCGTCCCGGTCTCGAATTCTTCAGATAGCCCGGAATGTATTTTTGATAATGGCCGTGCTGGTGGCGGCGTTCTTTCTGATCGTCGTGCCTTGGTTTTTTACGGCGATGATCACGCACAACCAGTTCCATTATCCCGATCCCAACGACGGCAAGACGCCGAAATCCTTCAATCTCGATTTTAGTTGGATTGACTTCACCTCGCCGGATGGCATTCACCTGAAGGGCTGGTATATTCCTGCCGAGGGGACCGCTCGCGGCACCATTGTCTATTGCCATGGGCTCAATCGAACGCGCATTGAGATGCTGCCGCACGCGGTTTTTGGCCACAGTTTGGGTTACAACGGGCTGCTTTTCGATTTACGCCACCAGGGCATGAGCGGCGGCACAATCACTACCCTGGGTTACCAGGAACGATTGGACGTGGAAGGGGCGGTGCGCTGCGCCCTCGAGCAGGAACATGCGGTGCGGCCCATTGTTGCCTGGGGTGTTTCGATGGGCGCTTCCGCGGAACTTATGGCGGCAGCCGAAACGCCGGATATTTCCGCGGTCATTTCCGATAGCTCGTTCGATTCTTTCCTGGGGACGATGCGCCATCATCTAAGGCTCTTCCTTCGTCTCCCCGGATTCCCGATCGCCGACGAGGTGGGTTATTGGACGGCTTGGCGCGGCAACTTTCGCCCTGGGGACTTTGATCTGGTAAAGGCCGTGGAGCGCATCGGCGACCGGCCCATTCTTTTCGTGGCCGTCGAGGGGGACCGTCGCATGCCTCCGTCGATCGCCGAGACCCTTTATGCCCACGCCCAGAGTCCGCTCAAGAAGATCATCGTTCTGCCCGGTCGCCGCCACGGCGAGGGATTTAATCAAGCCCGTGAACCGTACGAGAAGGCAGTGGCGGATTTCCTGGCAAGTCTCGCCGCCGGGAAGTGACCTCTGTATTCGTCTAGTCGCCGGTGACTTTCAGCAGAATCACGCTGTGCGGCGCCACGGTCGCGCGGTAATACCCCCCATCGGAAAGCGTTATGTCGGCGTGCTTCCAAAGGTCTTGAACTGTCTTCGCGCCCCCGAGGTACTCTGAGGCTTCCACCGATTTGTCCGTGCGATTCAATACGGCGTAGGCGGTGCTGTGGCCGGTCAATTCCTTCGTCCATATCTCCAACCCGCCATAGTCGCGATATCTAACGCCCTGATGGCCGAGTGGATCCTGGTCGATGGCGATCGCTTCCTTGTTGGTCAGGATTTCACGAATTGCCGCGGGCATGTTGCGTAGATCGTTTCCCGCCATCAGGGGCGCCGCCAACATGCACCAGAGGCTGAAGTGCGCCCGACTCTCCTCGACGCTGAGCCCGGGATTGCCGACTTCCAGCATGTCCGGATCGTTCCAATGACCCGGGCCGGCGTAATCCGAGATGCCCGCCTCGACGTCGAGAATCTGCATGACGCCGTGCGTCCCGCCCGAATCCCCCGTGCAACTCCAGCAATCCGTGATGTCGCCCGTCGTCCGCCAGAGGTTGCCGATATCGGCAGCCCACTTCCAAGGTTCCTCCACACCCCACTCGCAAAGGCTGAACACAATCGGCCGGCCGGAAGCCTTCAACGCGTCGCGCATGATCGAATACGACGACTTCACCTCTTGCGTACTGTGATTGCACCAGTCGTATTTAAGATAATCCACGCCCCAGGCGGCGTAGGTGCGGGCGTCCTGAAATTCGTACCCGCGGCCACCGGGGCGATCCTGGCAAGTTCCGGTGCCCGCGTCGGAGTAAATCCCGAATTTCAACCCCTTGGAATGGACGTAATCGGCCACCGCTTTGATTCCGGACGGAAAGCGCTGCGGGTCTGGAACAATGTTCCCCTCCGGGTCCCGGCTGACCTGCCAGCAGTCGTCGATCACCACGTACTGATAACCGGCGTCCTTCAATCCGCTGGTAACTACGGCGTCCGCCATTTCCTCGATGAGCTTCTCGCTCACGTTGCAGCCGAACTTATTCCAACTGTTCCAGCCCATCGGCGGCGTCCGAGCCAGCCCGTTCTCCAAAGCCCGCGCTGGGGCTAGGGCCAACAGAAAGAATGCGATGAGCGAAAGAATGGTCCTTTTCATGACTGATCCCCCTTGAGTCCGCTATGACTTCGATCGTCTCGACGTAGCGCGCGTTTCCGTTTTGGCTACGAGAGCCACAGCAGTATACACGTCGCCGGGCTCGCTTGACGCCCAATTACTCAGGGGTACGTCAAAGTCATCTCGATTTGGAGTGCGGGAGCTTGCTCCCGCTTTCTGGGCGGGCTGCTTGCTGCCCGCCGCGAGCGCGCCAGCGAGCAGGCGCGCCGAAAGCGGCAGCAAGCTGCCGCACTCCAAATTCGCCCAGATCGCCATCATCCCGTTATCTTACAGTTGTGGGACTTCGACGTGACCCTGCCCGATTACTGAGAAACCCGCGGAGTTCTCCGTCGAAAAGCCCGACAGGTTGTTGGCAATTGTAGCCAATTTGCTCCGTTTTCGTGCAAGAGATCGGTCTACTAGCCTGCCACTTTGTTACTGTTAGCTGGGTTTTCATAGACATAGTCGGTTCATCTTTTGCTTCCCCATTGCCTCCCAACAGCATTGCGCGTAAATTGTCCGCGTTGGCAGGTAGCAGCGGTTCGTCTTGGGTTGTGACGGGTTAACGGTCGCTTTCGTACTCCGATGCCATAATTTGTTGCCTACTCGCCAACCATTTTCAAAAACGCTGTAGGGCCGAACGGCGTTCGGCCAGGGACCAGCACCGCTGGTCCCTGCGCGCAAGATTGTGGCCAGGCCGCGTTTCACTTCTCGTGAATTCGTCTTCTGCAGTGTTGAATCAGCGATCTGAAAGGATGATCTAATGAACCGACGCAACCCTCTAATACTCGCAACGTCGCTATTGCTCCTTCTTATGGTGTCCTGTCAAAAAACAACCCTTACCACCGAAATCAAGGTTGATGGTTCCGAAAAGGGAAGGGTATTTGAAGGGATCGGCGGGGTCAGTGCCGGAGCCTCTTCGCGACTGCTGATCGATTATCCCGAGCCACAGCGCAGCCAGATCCTGGATTACCTATTCAAGCCCAATTACGGGGCGGCCCTCCAGCATTTGAAGGTGGAAGTGGGAGGGGACACGAATTCCACCGACGGCTCGGAACCCAGTCACATGCGCTCCCGCACCGATGAGAACGATGACCGGGGCTACGAGTGGTGGCTCATGAGGGAAGCCAAGGCACGGAACCCGAAGATCATGCTGGACATCCTTCCCTGGGGTGCGCCTGGTTGGATTGGGAACGGGAAGTACTATTCGCAGGACATGGCGAACTATATCGCAAAATTCATTCAGGGCGCCAAGAAGGTTCATGGCCTCGATATCGATTACGTGGGCATTTGGAATGAGACGAACTACGATGTTGGATATATCAAGACGCTGAAGAAGACGCTCTTGGCAAATGGCCTCACGACCAACGTGGTTGCCCCGGACCTCTACGAGAATCAATGGAAAATCGTGGATGACTTCAAACTGGACCCGGAACTGAAGAACGACGTCTATGCCATCACTGCACACTACGCGCGGGTGAAAGGGAATCTCTACGTTACCGGAGGGGCGCTCGAATCGGGAAAGCCACTGTGGTCGAGCGAAGACCAGCCGTTTGACGAAACCGGAGTTATCCTGCACCGCGATTGGAAGCCAGGGGCACGGATCTGGGCCCATGTCCTCAACACCAACTACATCGACGGCAAGGTGACCAAGACGGAGACGTGGAGCCCCGTGACCTCGTACTACGATAACCTGGCGGCGCCTAATTCCGGATTGATGTACGCGAATACGCCGTGGTCAGGGCATTACGATGTGCAATCTGCCATCTGGGTTACGGCCCACACGACGCAGTTCGCACAACCGGGGTGGCACTACTTGGACAACGCTTGTGGGTACCTCAAGGGTGGCGGGAGTTATGTCACGCTCGAAACGCCTTCCGGTGGCGATTACAGCGTCATTGTGGAAACGATCGCCGCCACGGCGCCGCAAGAAGCCGCGTTTCAAATCTCCGGCGGACTTTCATCCGGCACGATCCACGTTTGGGAAACCAATGCGATCAAGTCCTTTGAGAAAGCCAGCGACATTACGCCGCAGAACGGGTCTTTCAGCATCGCGCTCGCGCCGGATGCGATTTATTCTCTGACGACCACCGTGGGCCAAGGCAAGGGAAGCGGCACGCCTCCCCCGGCGGCGCCATTTCCGTTCCCCTATTCGGATGACTTCGAGAGTGCAACTCTGGGCAAGGCGCCCAAATATTTCGCCGATCAGGATGGCGCATTTGAGGTGGCAGCTTGCATGGGGCGGCCCGGCAAATGCCTCCGCCAAGTCATCGATAAGCGTCCGATCCCGTGGGGAGACATTAGCCCGGATCCGTTTACTTTCTTAGGCAGCGCCGATTGGTCAGACTACGAAGTCAGCACCGATGCGATGATCGAGGAGCCAGGGAGCGCAGCCCTGGTTGGGCGTATTGATTCCGCCGACTGGTTCCAGGATGCTAAAGCACGCTGGGTAAGCGGCTACGTACTTTCGCTCCAGCAGGATGGATCGTGGGAACTTGACACTACGAAGTTTAAGATACCCCCGAAAAAGCTCGCATCGGGGAAAGTCCCCGTTCAGTTGAAAACTTGGCACCATCTCGCGCTGGGCTTCAAGGGCTCTGCTATCCAGGTAAGCATCGACGGCGCCTCGGTGGCGAACGTTACCGACACGAGCCACACGAAAGGCATGGCGGGGATCGGTACGGGCTGGAACACCGCCCAGTTCGACAACTTCGCGATAAAGTGAGACGTCGCGCACGGGTGCAGTTTGTTGTGGGGGTGCCCGGAGCCCATTGTGGCATGGCCATCTTGGCCATGACCTGATACGGGCAAGATGCCCGTGGCACGTCCGCAAGGGAGGTTCCCATGAATCGTCGAAAATTCTTTGCTTCGACAGCCGCCGCCGCGGTGACGCTGAGGAGCCGTGGTGTGCGCGCCGGTTCAAGCGCGGGCCGGCGCGTCCTGATGAAGCTTGGATGTCAGAGCGCCCCCACAAACGAAACACATCTCCAGTACCTGGCGCGTTATGGCGTGCGCAATATTTGTGGATACCCGGAAATCGGCGGTGGCCGTCTCCACGCCACGGTGGACGAGTTGAAACGCACGCGCGACCTGTCCGAGAAGAACGGCATCTCGATTGACTGCATCGCGCCTCCGTTTCTGGCGTCCACGCATGTTGATCAAACAGCTCATCCCGCGATCATGCTGGCGAATAGTCCTGAACGCGACCGCGACATTGAAGCGCTCCAAACCCTCATTCGCAATTGTGCCGCCGCGGGGATTCCTTCCATCAAGTACAACATGAGCCTGCTAGGGGTGTTGCGCACGCAGCGCACGCAGGGCCGAGGGGATGCGACGTACAGCACGTGGCGGCTTAGGGACGCGCATCCCGATCCGCCGCTCACGCGTGCTGGGCGCGTAGACGCCGACATGTTCTGGGAGCGCATCACCTATTTTCTCGAACGCGTGATTCCCGTTGCCGATGAGTACAAGGTTCGGATGGCGTGCCACCCGCACGATCCGGGCGTGCCGCCGGAAGGCTACCAGGGAGTGGTGCGTGTGCTGGGTACGGTCGATGGCCTGAAGCGATTCATTGCGATTAAGGAGAGTCCCTACCACGGATTGAACTTTTGCCAGGGCACCGTCTCGGAAATGTTAGACCACCCCGGCGAGGAAATCTACGACGTGATCCGTTATTTCGGCTCGCGGCGGAAGATCTTCAACGTGCACTTCCGAAACATCCGTGGCCACCGCGACGACTTTCAGGAGGTCTATCCTGACGAGGGCGATATCGACTTTGTCAAAGCCCTCCAGGTTTATATCGAGATTGGGTATCCGTATCTGCTGATGCCCGACCACGTACCCGTGGCGGCAAACGACCCCGGCGGGTTGCAGTCATTCGCGTATTGCTACGGTTATATCCGTGCCTTGCTTCAGGCTGCGGATCGAATGGGATTATGCTGCGAGAGTTCAACGGATAGGCCAAAACGGTTATAAGGCGTCGTCCCCATTCCATTCCATTTTCAACGGGGAACATGGACGACACCAAAATCGGCTCGCTGCGACACATCACTCGATCCCTTGGAAACCGCAAGTGCCACAGACAACAAGAGGGCGGCGAGTTGCATCGTTACTCGCCGCCCGAACGGGGAAGCGGTTCTCAACTTCCGAGGTACATAACGTGAATGTAGGTGCCCAGCCGCACGTTGAAGGCAAGGTACCAACCGACGTGGTCCGGATCGTCATAAATCACGATTTGGTCACTGTCCCACAGCCAGCCATCGCAATATCCGACGTCATAGGGAGCGACGCTGAAATAGAACCCGCCGAACCAGAAGCGGCTGGGGCCTCCACCTGCCAGATGCCAAATGTGGCCTTTGCCGATGCCTCCTGTAAAGTGTCCGTGCTCCCAGGGGTGATCGAGATGATAGTGCGGATCGTTGGGGCCGGTGTCATGTCCAATCCACTGGCCGTTGGGATGGACGTGCGGCGCGTTGGGATGTCCTTGCGCGTCGCTATAGTTACGCTTTTCTTCAGTTGCGGGCGCGGGCTTGGCGTTGTGAACGGGGGCGGGGCCTTTCTTCGGGATATACCCTCCGCCGTGTTGTTCGCCTCCCTTGGCTTCCCCGCGTTCTTGCGCAAAAACCGAGACAGGAATCAGCAGAAGCAGCGCCAGAATCAATCCAAGTTTGTTCATGCCATCCTCCAATTGAGATGTGTCTCCCGGTGGAATCATCCGTCCCAACTCCGGCCGAAGACCTCGCACGACCTTTCCGCGCTATACGAACTCGAACCGTCCGTGGAGACGGTGCAATGTTAAAGCCTTCCGCATCTATTGTTCTTTTCTGTGTGCAAGATTCTAAATCCGCTGGCCCACCAATTACAACGGGAAGCGCCGCACCGAAGCCACCAAGTGCGAGATACCTCCTCTCATCGGTTCTGCCCGCCTTCAATTCTGATGTCCTAAACCGCACCACAGAGGCCCGCTTCCTGATGTATAATTCATAGACGGATCGTATTGACTTGCAGTAATCGTAGAGTACAGGACGGCTGCTATGGATAAGAGCGACCAACTTCGCTATCAGAATCTTCTCGTTTCGAAGCGGCAAGAAATATCCGCCGGCAAGAACCGGGCGGATTCGAACTCAACCGCCGCTGAGCATCACGGCGACCCGATCGATATGGCCGCGAGCGAAACCGACGCGGTAACACAAATCCGATTGCACCAAACCGACGGCAAGCTTCTGCGCGCCATTGAGGATGCCATGACGCGTATTCGCCAAGAGAAGTTTGGCATCTGTGAAGAGTGCGGGGAGCCGATCAGCCCCGCACGTTTAGAGGCAGTGCCGTGGACCCGATGGTGCAGATCCTGCAAGGAACGCCAGGATTCACGAAGCTGAGCCGTCGGCTGACCGCATCGCCCGTGAGGCCGCGGACGGCGCGACGCCCCCGCATCGGTCGTCGGGCTGTCCAATCGAAATACTCATCCATTTGCTGCCTCAGATCATCGCCACTCACCAATCTCAAATACATTCAAGGACCCGTGAGCTTGCTGCTCGCCCGGCGGGGGTGCGGCAGAAAAGTCAAGGGCTGGGCTTCTCTCGCACACCGTGATGCGAAACTCGTGACGCGGGCGTCCCGCCCGTTGGGAAGCGGTGAGAGAATGGGTCGTAGGGGCGGCCCTCGTGGCCGCCCTAGGGCAACCACGAGGGTTGCCCCTACAAGGGTAACGGCGCGATCCGATTTTTTCACACCTTCTGGGGCGTGGGCATCTCGCCCGCGCCTTCAGGGCGGGAGCCGGACGCTGCCGCTTGGAGTCTCTACATTTATCTTGCCCTCCCCTGTCGCCCGCAAGCCCACGGCCCCGGGCGCACCTACGGCTTGGCGACAAAGCAGCCAAGTGGATTCGTAAACCCTTCGCCGTTACACACGGTCCATTTTGTCGGGCGGCCACTTTCCAGGAAGGCGACTTTTCTGGCCGAATCTTGAGCGGTGCCGGATACATCTGCGCGGTTGCGACTCGAATTCAGGCGAGCGAACAAATCGGTCGCACCAAGCGTCCAGTGCGGGAATATCTGCGCGCAGTCCAGTCCTTCTTGAAGCGTGTAGCG
>JBKQVI010000273.1:0-5544 GCA_052139985.1 Terriglobia bacterium | reverse complement strand
GTCAACCCGGCGCCTGGCGGGGACATTCTTTTCGTGGGGCCGGGATCGAAAGATACGTTTTGGCGTGCGATCCAGCAAGCGCATTTTGCCGTAGGGATTCCGGAATCCGTAAGAGTGGGCGGATGGCGACCCGCCTTTAGGGTTGTCATGCAGGATCACAACGGAGGAAGCCCCATTTACTTGGGGCTATCGGAGCGCGGCGCCCGGCATATTCTGCACACACTCACGAAGCGTTTCCTGATGGTGTGGACCGGAACGGTCTTTCTCGGGTTCCTGATTTCCTATCTCAGCACGCGACGAACTCTGCGGCGAATTGAGCGCATTACCGAGACGGTCGCACGAATCGGTAGCGAGGGACTCGACGAGCGCTTGCCGGAACCCGCTGGTTCAGACGAAATCTCCCGGCTGGCGAAGACGTTCAACCATATGTTGGATAGGATTCAGGCCTCGGTGAAACAACTGCGGTCGGTGACCGACGGGATCGCTCACGACCTGAAAAGTCCCGTGACCTCGGTCCGAGGAACGCTTGAGTCGGCACTCTCGGCTGAAAACGGCGAAGAATGGCGAGATTCGGTGGCGCAAGCGATCGAAGGATTGGACCGCATCTCCGCTTTACTCAATACGACGCTAGATGTCGCCGAAGCGAAGGCGGGAGCCCTTCCGATGGAGCGGGTAGCGATGGACCTTTCCGATGTTGTGACTCAATTGGTTCATTTGTACGCGCCGGCGATGGCCGACAGGCATCATGAGGTAAGAACTGACCTGCAAGACGACGTCGTAGTCGATGCCGACCTTGGGCTTATCAATCGTACGCTGAGCAATCTTCTGGAAAATGAACTCGTACATCTCCCTCCCGGCTGCCAGATCGATATTCGGCTCCGGTCGCAACAGGGCTATGCCGAGCTGGTGATCGAGGATAATGGGCCGGGTTTCCCTTCCGAAATTGGCGGCCGCGTATTTGAGCGTTTCGTGAAAGGAAAGCACTCGCCCGGAAACGGCCTCGGGCTGGCGTTTGTTGACGCCGTTGCCCAGGCCCATGGCGGGACCGTGAAGATTTCGGGTCCCCCGAGTGGGGGTGCCACGGTTACTCTGTCATTGCCGGTTAGTGAGATGGCCCCTGCCTGAACGATTAGTGACAAGCCCCTTGTGGCGTGTGATCAATGCCGCAAAAACCGTCGCAACTTACAATGGCAACGTACAGTTTCCCTCGATTACATCTCGGCATCATGCGGATGCCCTGCTTCGGGATGGCGAAGGGCGGAGCCGAGCCTTTGGGCCGTGATTCCCCGCGCGCGATTTGCATCCTTGCCTGATTTCGCTTTCCACCACTTCGGACTGCTCCCGTCGTCGTGCGCTCGCGGGATTTACGGAGCATGAACACAAAATGTCTGGGGAATTACATTTTGTTCATGTTCGCGAATGCCCGCAAAAGTTGGGAAAAGCTGCGCTATCCTACCTGCTAGAACACGCGGCGAGATCCTGACGGAGGTTCGAGCGATGAGCACTCGAATGAAGTTTTTCGTCTGCTCCCTTGTCGGTGGGCCCACAATCTTGGGGGCGGAGCCTGAGGTTCCCGGGGACTCACCGGATTGTGTTCAATATAATAAACGGAGGTGCGGATGCTACCGGATATCCCCTATCCAAGGCGCGTTTGTGTCACCGTTCTTAGTGGGTTCTTTCTATTCCTGATATCGACTCCGTCTCTGATGGCCCAAGGGACTGGAGAGCTAATGGGCACGGTGACCGATCGAACTGGTGCCCCGCTGGCCTTTGCCATGGTCACGACGACTAGTGTAGACACTGGCCGTATGCTGCCTGCGGCCACAGGATTGGACGGTACGTATAGATTTAATCTGCCGCCGGGCAATTACCGTTTGTCGTTCGAGTATCCCGGTTACAAGGTCGCGGAAGTCTCTGCCGAAACGATCAGAGGACCATGGAGGGTCGTCCAGAATTGTACGCTTGAAGCTGACGCGCAAACCCAAGGCAATACAACCCCCGACCCGGCTCAGAAACCGGCACCGAGCCCTTCCAACAACCCACAGGAGCCATCGCTGGAGGATCTTGGAATTACTCCGGCTCAGGCCAAGGGCAATGCCCAAGCCCAAGCGCTCCTTGACAAACGTACGCACATGCTCAAGATCCATCAACGGCTGGGTTTGATAACCATTGAGCCCCTCGCCGCCACGCTCATTAGTTCCGCGTTCGCCGGCGGAAAGCAGACTAGCAGCACCACCCGTGACCTGCATGCCGCTCTGGGTACTGCCACGGTGGGATTGTACTGCGCGACGGCTTACTTTGCGATCCGGGCTCCCAAGATACCGGGCACCAAGACACGCGGGCCCATCCGGCTGCATAAGACCCTGGCCTGGATCCATGGTCCGGGGATGGTCCTTACACCCATCCTGGGAGAGATGGCTTTCGCGCAAAAGGACAGGGGCGAAAAGGTGCATGGGATCGCCTCGTTGCACGGGCCAGTCGCCATCGTAACGGGGGCGGCATTCGGATTGGCGGTAGCCTCCGTATCATTTAAATTCTGAAGAGGTCATATGTTGCGAAAATTGGTAATGGGATTTTGGCTGCTATCGCTCCCCGCCTTTGCCGCGGCGGACGGCCAATGGGTGCTCGATCAAAGTACTCTCACTTATCATGTATCGCACCCACTGCACACGTTCGACGGTGTCAGCCATGGGGCAAAAGGGAAGGGTATTTGCCAAAGCGGACAATGCAGTTTTCTGATCGCAGTGGCTGTGAAGTCTTTCGATTCGGGTGACAGCAACCGCGATCTTCACATGTTGCAAGTGACGCGCGGCGCGGAGTTCCCCATCGTGACCGTCCGCACGCGAATGCCCGAAGCGGCATCCACATCCCCGACGATAAATCTTGATCTGGAAGTCCAGTTCGCTGGCCAAACTTTCGAGTACAAGCAGGTTCCATTCCAGCGGGTAGTGCAAGGAAACGAGACTCATATCACGGGAACAATTCCGGCAAAGGTTTCCGATTTCAAGATCGACCCACCGTCGCTCCTAACCATGCCCATCAAGAACGAGATACCAGTGCGGGTCGACCTAACCTGGCAGCGGATGTGAAGGCTGGCACGGTGTTCTTCCGTTCTGGTTGGCACAGGCTAACAGCGACAATAGATGAATCCTCATCCAGATGTGCTTGTCGAGAAGCATTCGGGCAGCATTCTGATCTCAATCGGCGGACGCAGGTATTATTGCAAGTCCAAATAACAGGCCAGAGATGAGAAAATTCGTGGCAGGTGTGATCGTAACCCTTGTTTGTATTATCGGGGGAGGGTACGCATACTTCGCAGGGGGCTTCGCGCCCGTGGCCACGGCATCGAGCCCCATGCCATTTGAAAAGAAGCTGGCGAAAATAGCACTGAATGCTAAATTGCAAAAGGAAATGCCGAAGACGGTCCCGATTGAGGCCAATGAAGCCAACTATCTTGCTGGGGCACGTGAGTATCTGACAAATTGCGCTGTGTGCCATGGGGCTCCGGGCAAAGAAAAAACCGCAATCGCCCGCGGAGAGTTTCCCATACCACCGGAATTATTCCATGGAAAGGGCGTCACCGACGATCCGCCGGGCGAAACATTCTGGAAAGTGGCGAATGGGATACGGCTCACAGGAATGCCGAGTTTCAATCGGAGCCTGTCTGAAACCCAGATGTGGCAGATCTCGCTGATGCTGACGAATGCGGACAAGCTTCCCAATTCGGTGACGGCGGTACTGGCTGGGCAGCCTACTCCGCCGCAGCCGAAGTAGCTGTTATAAATTCTCGAAGGCGGCCCTCCGTTATTTCCCGGTCGCGACGCTGCTTGCGGATCAGACCGTTTCCACCACGGGCCGCTAACCCCTAACCCGCAAACTTAGGGTCGCCAGGCGTGCGCATTCAGGTTGCGCGACAGCATCAACTTGAGCGTTATTTTGTCGGAGCCTGGAGTCAAAGCAAACCCAATGCCGGCTTCGACCGCGAGGCCGAGAAACTTGCTGCTGGAGCGATCCATGACGGCCCAGATTTCGTGAAACTGCTGTTCGTAGGGTACAAAGCGGCGGAGTGGGCCGAAGCTGTCGTACTCTTCCGCGGCGACAGCCCACCGGTCAGTCAGGTTGTAGGCGATTCGCCCGGCCGGGTTGTACTGGAGGTTGCCGAAACCTCCCGTAAAGTCGGTGTCGACAATCGGGTTGTAAATAAAATCCCAGGGATGCAAGTGCAGCCCGACAATCGGCCTGATCTCGGAGCTGATGCGTCTGTCCCCCCAGTAAAGGGCGTTGACGCTGAACTCATAATTGAGCCCGTAGAAGAATGTGTGGTCGTGAGCGTGGGGCCGGACAAACAGCTCGCGGATCTTAAAGCCGTTGATGGTCGTGGCGTAGTTCATCGAATAAATCGTGTACACGGGAAGATAGAGTCCCTGCTCCATCCAGAGCGTCACGCCGTAGGCCCATTCGGCAGTTCCGTTGAACGAGTGATCGGCGATGATGGCTCCAGGGAAGACGGGGACTGTCCGTCCAGCGGGCGTAAAGTTGCTGTGGACCATGAGATTGAATATACCCGGCGGCTCGATCTCCGCATCATAGACCTGGATCTCGTCGGTTTGCGCGAGAGCGGCCGATGGCAGTGCCGTTAGGCCGATAATGATCCACAAGACAGCGCGCATATTCACCCCACAACATTCCGCCAAAGCGAAGACAGCGCAAATCAGTAAATGGTCAGGAGGTCTTGTCGGGTTTCACAACATGCGAAATAGAGTTGTTGCCGGAATGAGCGGGTGCGGAGCCATCGTGCGTACCGAAGCGAATCTCCATCGGAGTGTTCTTGGGGAAGACCACGTCCACGCCACGCGCCACAAAGTGAGTATAGGCCGACCAACCCGCCCCATAGAAGGCGAATCCCAGACTCGCTCCACCCCTTACGGTTGCTCCGCCATAGTCCGCGCTTTGGCCCACGGCGCCCCCGTGGATTCCGCGCCCTTCATCGAGATCCAGAGAAGTGGCCGCCAGAAAGACGTCGATGGCGGGCATGACGTAGTTCGTCTTGGGCGTTACCGCATGGGCGCCGCCTTCGGCATCGAGCTGCAAGTGACCCGCTGAATCAGCCTCGACTCCTTGCAGGCTGGCTTCTACCTTGCGGGTTGCCCCGGGAGTAAGCTCTAACTGCCGAAACGTAAAGCGGAGTTGTCCATTCCGGCCGAATAGACGGGCAGGCACGGCTTCATTGATGGTCCCGGTTAGCCGCGCACCTTCCGGGAGGATCAGGGTATGGTCAGAAGAAAAGAGAGGTTGTGATACCACCGCACGAACCGGAGAGTCCCGGTGGTCGGTCGCTGAACTCAGGGGCGAAACTAAGCGGACGTGGACGAGGCTTCCAGGTGGTATGGCGCCTCCCATTTTCTCCAACTCCTGAGGGGTGGGAGTTTCCGTACCAAAGGTCAAAGGCGTTTTGAGCTCGGCGGTGAAGTTTGTGCCCACCGCCAAAGACGGCCGATGGTAGGGCAATCTTGCCGACAGTGCCGCCTTCAGCCGCTGTACCTT
>JBKQVI010000272.1:0-4391 GCA_052139985.1 Terriglobia bacterium | reverse complement strand
CAGGCTCTCGGCGTCACCCTGCCCGCCCTGTAGTCAGGAGCCTCAAACGCCACCAAACGCCTAACTGCCACCATCCCAAGCAGTTCGACAGAAAAACCCACTTATAACAAAAAGGAAGATGGGTCGGGTGCGAGGCGAAGACCCAGACCGAGGTAGCACCTCGATAATCCGACTCATCGCGGCAGCCTTTCTGCTATGTAAAGAGCGTGGGCGTTGCGGACGGCTGAGACCACGAGCTTCACTGCCAAGCCCGCAGTCGCCACCACGCCGCCCACATCGAATAGTCGAAACGGGCCGAGGCTTCCCAATTGAACCTGGGGTCTATATAGAAGGTACAATGTGCCGACAGACAAGATAATCCGCAGCTCCGTGGGGCCGAATCCCAAGAATGAAAGGTGAAATACCTGCCGGACGTGCGTGGCGAGAAACTCCTCGGCCGCCACGGTCAAGTAGGCAGCGAGCATTCCCACGGCCAGGAGCGGATTCATGTAGCCCGAAACTGCCAAACTGCTGAGCAGGGAGAAAGTGCCCACCATGTCGAGCACGTGATCGACGTAGAAGCCGTATCTCGGCCTCTGCTGATTGCGAACACGTGCCAAGGTGCCGTCCAGACTGTCCCCGAACCAGTTTACGGCGAGGGCGAGAACGACGATGATGAGGGCCAAACGGTACCGGCTGGCCACTGCATATGAAATACCGGCGAAGAGCATCGCGACGAATCCAAGTGCGGTTAGATGGTCGGAGTTGATCCAATGCGGCAGGCGCTGGGCTATCCATACTAAGACCGTCTTTTCTGCCGCCGCCAGAATGCTTGCTTGCTCTCGTACGTGAGTTGGATTGCCTGCGATCCAACTACCGCTAGCGGAGGTTGCGACTGCGCTATCCCCAGCCGGCAGTGGTATTGACCTTGCTTGTTTTCGGACAGCACCAGTAAATGTAACCACGCCACTCGTCATCATGTCTGCCTCGCTTTCCACAAAGCCACGCGTCTGCGGGCCCAGGCTTCGCAGAGTGCATCTGCATCACCGAATCCACGCTTTGGCCTAAATGCTTGTTTACACGGGTGGTTCAGCAGCATTCCGTCCGGGCGTTGTCCCGTTTGGGCGGAGCGTTTCCCTGACAGTGGAGTGCTGTTCTGGCAGCATTGCTACTGCAACTGTCCGATCTGATAGGTGACGATAGCCTGCTGAATCTGGCAATCGTACTGGGCGTCGGTGTTGTCGATCTGGGCTTGGGTCAGATTCAGTTGCGCTTCTGACAACTCGACAATCGAGGCTAAGCTGAGCTTGTAGCGGCCCTGCGAGAGGTCAAGGGCGAGGGCGGCCTCTTTTAGCAACTGAGCCGTGACGTCGAGATTCTGGTACGCCGTCACAGCGTTAGCCCAGGCGACACGCACGTCGCGTGAAATCCTGTCGGCAAGATCTCGCTGGGCCTGATCAGCCGCTTTGGCGCGCAAGTTCGCTTCTGCGTGACGGGCGGAGAACAGAAACCCGTTGAAGATGGGAACGTTGACATTGATTCCGGCCGCTTCATAGTGATCTGCGAGTGGGACCTGGCCCGACGGGATGAGCCCAGCCACGCCGACCGCGCTGACGGTGGGCATCCACAGATCGCGCTCGGCGCGGGCGAACTTCACGGCCGAGTCATAGGTGAAGCGAGCGCTGGCAAGGTCCGGCCGGTTCACGAGGGCAGTTGCGACTAAGTCGGTAGGATCACCAGGTGGCGGAGGGGGCAGGGGCTCATCGACAAGTTGGAAGGGTTGCGGAGCGGCGAGGCCGAGGGCGTTTGCCAGTTCGGCGTAGGCCGACTTCTCCCCGTTTTGCGCTTGCACCAACATCAATCGCGCCTTAGCCAAGTCCACTTGGGCGAAGGCGACATCCACCATCGACTTCAATTGGTTCTTCTCGAGGGTAGTGATCTGGTCGGTAAGAACCTGGCGCGCTTTCACCGTTTCCACAGCAACTTTAAGTACGGCCTCGGCGCGCAGGACGCCGAAATAGGCGCGATTGATGGAGAGGAGCACGTCCTGTCGTGTCTGTTGTGCGCTTTGGGCAACGGCCTTCGCTCCCAGGCGTGACGACGCAACTAGGTTCTCCGTCCGTCCAAAGTCGGTAATGAGTTGGTTGACTTGCAGGCCGTCTGCTTCTCGGTTCAATATGCGGGAGGTCTGGAGAAACCCGGCGCCGATACGGCTGTTACCGTTAGGCCCACCAGCGGCTCCCGTGAGGTTTCCGGCGGCCGTCGGGTAATATGCCGATTTCTCCTCGCGGATCACTTGCTCCGCCGCGGCTGTGTCGAAGGTGGCCTCCTGGACCAAAGGATGGTTTCGCAATGCCATGGTCTCGGCGTTTTTGAGCGAGAGCTTGGGTGCGGGGGGCTGCTGCGGTGAAGCGCATCGTGGATAAAGGGCGAATGCCAGCAGTAGGGCACAACCCCGCGACAAAGTGGCGATGCGTCGAGGGACTAAATGTCTCATTCCCCAACCTCCTTGAGCCCACCGGCTGGACTTGCCTGCCGCCCGCCATAGACGAGCAGATACGCGGCGGGAACAATAAAAATGGTCAAAATGACCGATGAGGTCAGGCCCCCGATGATGGCCCGCGCCATGGGCGTGTATTGTTCGGCGCCCGTCCCCAATTTCATCGCCATGGGAATCATGCCGATGATGGTGGCGAGCGAGGTCATCAGGATGGGCCGCAAGCGCACGCGGCACGCCGTAATCACCGCGTCGGCGGGTGACATCCCCTGCGTTTCCAGGTTATGCGCAAAATCCACAATCAGGATGCTATTGGAATCGGCAATGCCCACCAGCATCAGCACACCCATGAGCGACATCACGTTCATGGTGCTGTGGGTCAGCGGCAGGATGATAAGCACCCCGATGAATCCCATGGGAATGGCCAGCATGATGAGGAAGGGATCGACAAACGAGCGAAACTGCGCCACCAGAATGAGAAACAGCAGCATGAAGGACAGCAGGAAGCCCAGTCCGAAGCTCTTGAACGACTGTTCCATGCCGTTCACCATGCCGCGCAGATTCACCCGCACGTTGGACGGAATATCGGTCCTCGCCAGGATGCCGCGGATGGCGGTGGTGAGTTTTCCCAAGTCCTCGCCGACCGGCGTCACATACACGTCGGAAACCCGCTGAATCTGGTAATGGTCCACTTCCGTCGGGGTCTGAAGCCGCGTGAGCTTCACCACGTTGTCGAGCGTCGTGGGCTCCTTCAGGTTGGGCGCCCGCAGGGGGATATTCTTCAGGTCCATGGAATCGTGAATCGCCGGCGTGCCGTGCTCAAAGTATTGGACGGTCAGGAAATAGTCGTTCCCGGTTTTGCGGTCCACCCAGTAGTTGGGTGCGATCATCAGGTTCGAATTCAGCGCGGTGATGACGTTGTCCACCACGTCCTTTTGACTCAGCCCCAGTTCTCCCGCATGGACGCGGTCAACATCCAGGCGCAGCGCCGGATAGTTCATGTCCTGGGGAATGTAGACCTGTCCGACGCCCGGCAACTTCCGAATCTGGCTTGCCAGGTCTTCCGCGATCCCGTAGCTCTGCTCCAGACCGCTACTGCTCACCTGCACGTCGATGGGCGCGGGCATACCCATATTCAAGATCGCGTCCACCATCGAGCCGCTGGAGAAAAACGTCCGAATTTCCGGATCCTGCCTGCTCAATTCATCTTGCACCTTCTGCATATAATCAAAGCTGCTGCGCCGGTGGTCATCCTGTAACTCCACTTGCACGGTGGCCGTGTATTCCCCGGCGTTGGTGGTGTACAGAGACGAGAAATCAGGTACCACCCCAATGTTGGAGACCACCAGCTTGAAGTCCTTGGGGTCAATGGTCTGCCGGATCAGGTTCTCCACCTTAGCCACGTACTGCTCGGTCACTTCAATGCGCGTGCCGGTGGGCGCTTTGAGGTTGATGGTGAATTGCCCGGCGTCGGTGCGGGGGAAGAAGGCCAAGCCCAAAAATGGGTAGATGGCCAGGCTGGCCAAAAACACCCCCGCCAAGAGCGCGACGGTGAGGCCCGGCCGCGCCAACGCTCTGCGCACCCAGTACTCATAGAAATCGAGCAGCTTGTTGAAGTGCCGGTTGAACCCGGCGTTAAACCTGTTCATCCAGGAGCGGTCGGTAGCCGCTTCCGGCTCGACTTCGTACTCCCCTTCTTTATGTCCGTGCCCTTCGGCATCATCCCCAGGCCGAGCGCCGCTCGGCCCTACACCGTGCCCTTCCGCGTGCGGTACCTGCTTGAGGAAACGCGAGCAGAACAGCGGAATCACCGTCATCGCCACCACAAAAGACGCCAGGAGGGAGAGGCAGAAAGCCAGGGCCAGCGCGGAGAAAAGAAATTTGCTCACGCCATAGAGAAACACCACGGGGAGAA
>JBKQVI010000271.1:0-13991 GCA_052139985.1 Terriglobia bacterium | reverse complement strand
TACGGCAAGGATGACAACTTCCGCGGCATGACCATCTTCAACAACGTGCTCTACTACGCCAAAGGCAGCGGCAGCAACGGGGTTGACACGGTCTATTTCGTTGACACCACGGGCACGGCGTGTCCCGCGGGCGTGGGTCTTCCCTCGCCTTCGGCGGTTCTGCCCTCCACTCCCGACACGGCTTACAACCCGGCGACGGGCACCCCCACCAATATGTGCATTCTAAAAGGCTTTCCCACCGTGTTGGCCAAGAGCACCAGTTCCGTCAATTATCCGTTCGGCATATGGTTCGCGAACGCCACCACGCTCTATGTTGCCGATGAAGGTGACGGCTACACGGGCGGCACAGACCTTTACACCCATGCCGCCGCTCAGACCTTGGCGGGACTCGAGAAGTGGGTGTTCGACTCCACCACCCAGCAGTGGAATCTGGCTTATACCCTGCAAACGGGGCTGGAACTTGGCGTGCCCTACACCGTACCCGGTTTCCCCACGGGAACCAACGTCGCCACCGGTCTGCCGTGGTCGCCCGCTACCGACGGCCTCCGCAACCTGACGGGCCATGTGGATTATTGGGGGAACGCCACCATTTGGGCCCTCACCTCAACGGTTAGCGGAGATGGCGATACAGGCGCAGACCCTGGCCGCCTCGTGGTGATCACGGACTCCCTCAACAATACCGATCCGACCGTTGCCGCCAAGGAAGAATTCCACACGTTGCGCACGGCTGGCTTCGGAGAAGTGCTGCGCGGAATCTCTTTTACCCCTGGAACGGATGTGGCTAGGGGTGGTTGGTAAACGTAAGGTACACATTGAAACAGTTGACGCGGACCTTCCCTTCGGAGGTCCGCGTTTTTTTGTGGGTTATCGCCAGCCCGTTCTCCAAGTTCCTGTAGGGCGTAGCGCGGACCTGTTCGGTAGGCCCGCGGGCCTTCGCTCCGACAACGTTCGCCGCCGTGGTTCACTATGGCTTTCCTACGGCGCCGCATGTAATTTCTGCCCCTGAATCTGAAAGTCCCCGGACGCACTAAACACGCCCGCGGTACACTTGCTCCGTCATCATCCTGCGTACCGACGCTTCCACTTGGTGTATATTCCTTTCGTCGCGCGAGCGGCTGCCCGGCATTCTTGCGAATCACGGAACTCGAATTGAAGAAAACTCTGCTTCAGCACTGGCCGCTGTACACTGCACTAGCGATTCTTTTGCTAACCGTCACAGCAATTTTGAGCGTCTCCCTCAGCCAGAATCAAGGGCATCTGGTATACACGCTGGACGACCCTTACATCGGCATGGCGATGGCTCGGAACTTCTCGCAGTACGGCGTTTGGGGCGTCACACGCTATGCCTTCACGTCGTGTTCGTCACCGCCGTTGTGGACGCTACTTTTAAGCCTCACCTCTCACCTGTTGGGAGAGCATCAGGTGGCACCTCTCGTCTGGGACCTTCTCTTTGCATTGCTGGGTCTGTTGGCTGCCTACTCTATCTTGGACTGGTACAAAGTTCCGGCGGTGGCCAAGTTCATCACGCTCCTGGGCATAATCCTGCTCATCCCGTTGCCCGCGCTTATCATGACCGGCATGGAGCCAACGCTTCAAATCCTGGTTTCGATGCTGACGGTTTTTGTTGCGGCGCGATGGACCAGTGGTGAGTCCCCCGGCACCGCGCGTGGGGATTTCGTCCGGCTGCTGATTCTTGCGCCGCTCGCTACCGGGGTTCGATTCGAAGGAATGTTCCTGATCATTGCCATCGGCGGCATCTTACTGATGGTCAAACGCTGGTACTATGCCTTGGCCTTCTGCGTCCTGGGATTTCTTCCCGTCGTCGTTTACGGAATCATATCCGTTTCAAAGGGGTGGTTTTGGCTTCCCAACTCGGTGCTGCTGAAAACCAGCACGCCGAATTTCGGCACTCTGGGCGGATTCATGTTCTCCTTGTGTAATCCCATCATGGAGAATACGCGGATGGCCCTGCACACGCCGGCACTACTGATCGCTGTGCTCGTGGTTTATATCGCCGCCAGCGGGAAGGGAAGCCGCGCGCGCGAAAGCCGGCAAGTGATGGGAGCGATTCTGCTCCTGGTGGGGATAGCACACATGGAGTTCGTGCGGCCCACCCTGCTGTATCGGTATGACGGATACCTGACGGCGCTCTGCATCCTGTTTGTGGCCGTGCAAATTCCTCTACTGACGCCGCACTGGCCCCGGATGCTTTCCTTGTCCACGTGGGCAGTTCCAAAGAATGCCGCTATCGGCGCGCTCGTGCTGGCTCTCTCTTTCCCTTTAGTGATGGAAGGCGGTGTGCTACTCGGGGAGGTCCCGCAATGCACCACGAACATCTTTGAACAACAGTACCAAATGGGGTTATTCGTCCGAAAGTATTATCAGAACTCCAGCGTCGCGCTCAATGACATTGGCGCTGTCGACTATCTTGCCGACATCCACCTTCTGGATTTGTGGGGGTTGGCAAGCCTGCAAGTGGCCAAGGCACGGCGCAGCCACCATTATCAGGTCGCCGAAGTTGCCAGCCTTTCCCAACAGGCCCAGGTCAAAATCGCCATCATTTACGATGCTTGGTTCGCGGGCGTGGTGCCGCCGGAATGGGTTCGAGTAGGAACGTGGACGATTCGGAACAATCTGGTGGCCGGCAACGATACGGTCTCGTTCTACGCGGTGGACCCCGCCGAAGCCGCCCATCTTGTCCAATGCCTACGTGATTTTTCCGTGCAATTGCCGAGTGACGTCATCCAGCGCGGACCCTATATGTTGTGGGCGAAGTAGTACTCCTGAGCGCCACTGGGGTGAGCTCATCTCAAGCGGCGTACCCCGGCAAGCAGTTGCCCGAGTGCTCGCGGCAAATCAGCGGAGGTACTTCAGGGTCTCATCGATGAGCCGTTGGGTGCCGGCGAAGGGTTCACCGTTGCCTTCCCATTCCATGGAGAAGCATCCCCGGTAGCCTTGAGCCTTGGCGATTTCAAAGCACTTGGCCACGTCCACGGTGCGAAAATGTCCCGCGTCGTCGCCTTCTTCATCCTTCATGTGCGCGATGTTGTAAGCGTGCCGGAACATGACTTCCATGGCGCGATTGTTGAAATCCTGGTCGTGGGTCATCATCGAGTTGCAGAAATCCGGCAGGGCCCGCAAGTAAGGGTTCTTCACTTTGTCCAGGACTTTCACGATGAAAAAGGGGTCCTCCGTGAAGTTGTCGTCGTTCTCCAGCGCGACGATGATGTTCTTCGATGCGCCGTAGTCGGCGAGTTGCGTAAGGCTCTCGGCCGTGCGGTCGATGTCGGGAGTCACATTGCGCGGGCCGCCGATGTGCGTGCGGATGCTAGGCGACCCGAGTTCGACCGCGATGTTCACCCACTTCTTGCCGTTCTCGACAGCCACCTTGCGTTTGGCCGGGTCTTTGTCATAGAAGCTGGCCTGCACATCGCAAGGGATATCCACCACGTGGCACCCCGCCTTCTCCACTGCGTTGCGGAGACTCAGAACGTACGCCGCGTCGGTAGAATGGAAGTGCTCATCGAGGGGTTCAATGTTGTGAATACCAAAATGCTTCACCACCATTGCCGGAAACTCGGTGAGGTCCATTCCCGGGACCTTGGGATCGCGCGCCCACTTGTTGCGGGGAGCATCGATGAACTTCCGAAACGGCCACGAGGCTACGGCGATGCGATCGCGAGGTGCTGTCGGAAAGGTCAAATGCGGGTCGGTGCCAGACCAAAGACGATGTGGCGATGTTTGGATGGCAGCGCCGATGGCCAAAACAGCCATTCTCTTCAGGGATTCCCGACGGGGAATAATATTCATCACATTGCTCCTTTTCACTTCCGGCCGGACCAGCTCGCACGGCATTGTCTGCCGCGTGTCATCCCCAAGCCGCGTTTTCCGCCAGCCGTTCACTTTACGCCTCTGGCGGACGGGTGGTCAATGAGGAGATTTCGCCACATCTCCATCGGCGCGCCCCGGGGATCCTTTCGGGTGTCCCAGTTCGCTCCAATGATATCGAAATCTCCATCGTGGTGCGCGGCTTTGCCGGAATGGGTAGCGCAGACGTAGCCGCCGTTGGGCTTCGTCTGCGGCTTTTCGCTATTTAGCATTGGTAAACATACAAATGTTGCGAATCGTTAATACCGTGGTAAGTGCCGCGGAGGAATCCGTCGGCTGACGGACACGCCCTCGCATGCCCGTACGGCAAACCGCCCGCACGCCCGCGTGAATGCAAGGCCAACGGCGCCGGAAACACCGAAGCTCAAAAGCCGCTGACCTTGGGAAGCAGGTCAGCGCTACGGGCTGTGGCGAGGACGTGCATGTTCCGTAGCGGCGGGTTTACCTCGCCATTCTCGCGGGCGGCCTCACGTCGCCCAATGGCGAGGTAAACTCGCCGCTACATTCCGCCCGGCTACCGCCTGTGAGGTTCGTAGCGCGGGCCTGCGGGTCAAGGTCCGCGGCCCTTCCGGTTTTCAGACCGGCAATCGACCCGCGCGCCCGCGTGAATGCAAGGCCAACGGCGCCGGAAACACCGAAGCTCAAAAGCCGCTGACCTTGGGAAGCAGGTCAGCGCTACGGGCTCCGGGCGCTTCGACATTCAAACGGCCTAACCGCCAAAAGGTGTGTGGAGCCGCTGGCCGATGGATCTTCAGGTCATTGGGTTTGCGACGAGTGGGCAGAGTTTGCGCGCCCGGCCGCGAGAAGGGTCGGCAAGGTCTGCCCATTCGCAGACGCAGCGGGGTGCTCGGCTGGGCCTGCTTGTCACTACTGCATTGAAACTCTTAGGCAAGTCGCCGTGGGGAGAATCTGGCCTGTGAATTGCACGGTTCCTGGAGGACGATGGGTACGGTCCGGAGAAAGTGCCGGCCGCGGCGCCTGTTGTAAGCGTTTCAGGCGTTTGAGGAGGTGTCCGGCGGGCGCGACCGACTCTGGATTTAAGCCTTCGTCAAAAGTGCCGATTGTAGATCGTGAACACTGGGAGCGGCAATGGTGCGTTGCTCCGTACCCACTGCTGTCAAGGCAAACCGGGCATAGCCAAGCGGCGTTGAGTCGCCGGCAGGCTAAACTCTTGCTCAACACCCTAGGAGGTGACCAGTGTCCGTATCCAGTATTTCCTCAACAAGTAGCTCCCTAACTGAAGGCCTCGCGAATTGGGCTAGCATGATGAAAAAGGTCCAATCCGAATTCCAACAACTGGGGCAGGATCTCCAATCCGGTAACACCACCCAAGCAGAGTCGGACTACACGACGCTGAGCCAGACCTTATCCGACTTCTCTTCCGACACTACCAGTACCGCCACGACCAGTGCAGATAGCACCACCAGCACAGACAGCTCCACCAGTTCCCTGACCGACGCATTCAATGCGCTGGGACAGGACCTCCAATCTGGAGACCTGTCGGCGGCCCAGTCGGACTTCACAACGCTCCAGAGCGACCTGCAGCAGACGACCAGTCAAGCAGCACCGCCGCCACCGCCGCCAACGTCAAGCGAGACGAGCACCTCCACATCGACCAACTCCATTCTCAAGGAGTTGAGCGCTCTCGGAGATGCTCTCTCGTCGAGCGATCTCACTTCGGCCCAGACGGCGTACACTTCTCTCCAGCAAGATATCCTTCAGCTCGGGGTGAGTGGGCTCACGTCGCAACTGGGAAGCGGGCAAGTTAGCCTGTCCAGTTGATTAACGTCACACCCAGCACACGACGGTAAGTGCTTGTCCAAGGGGTCGCGGGTCGAAGCCGGCCCGTGACCCCGGACTCAAATCCCCCACTGTGGCGGCTCGATTTGGCGCCAGTGCGTCTACGTGGCCATTCCTAACCACGCAAGCCCTGATCCCATTTTTTACAGTATCTTTACACAATTGCCTCTGCCCCTCACAATTGCTTTACATTAAGGTGGTGTGCTGATAGCGCGGCGAGCGGTTGGACCGCGCTTCCGTACGGGCTTGGACCTTACTCCCAGTAGGAACCCAGGCCCGTTAGCGTCCAGCCGCTCCCGCCTACGCCCTCCTGGCCGTCGTCGGGACACCTCAACGCTTGACCCGATGCTCGCCTCTGTGCCCTACGCATTTGTCACACCGCCGCAAAGGCGCAACCAAAACGTGGCAAGGCCATCTTGGCCGTATCCGATCTCACGGGCTGGAAGCCCGTGCCACAAAACCTTCGCGTGCCGCGAGGCCGTAAGCCGAGATGAATCCGGCGTTCAGATCCGAGTATTCCCGGCGGGCAGGTGGGCGCGGGCGGCCGTATAAGAATGGTCGGCGCAATCGTGACACCCCGGTAATCTCCTCGCGCGCCTCAGTGTAGGGGCACGCCATGGCGTGCCCGTACGGCAAACCGCCCGCGCGTCGGCGCGAACGCAAGCCTGACGGCGCCGGAAACAATGAGGCTTAAAAGCCGCTGACCTTGGGAAGCAGGTCAGCGCTACGTGCTCGGGGCTTCGGGGGCAGATGCGGGGTTCGTCGCGGCGACCGTTCGGCGCCGCAAAGACCTAAACGCGCGCGATGATTCTGCGAACCGGCTGCCGCGCGCTGTTCGCGAGCGAAAACAAATGGCGCGATATAGTGACGGGTAGCTTCACGGGCACGAAGTAATGAGCCGGATAGAGATAGTCTTCACCCGATTCGTCGATGACTCGCGCCAGCCCTTCCCGCGCGGCCGACCGGTCACTCAGAACCTGATAGACTTTCCGCGGTTCCAAATCGTCCTCGCCCTCGTTGCGGATGCAAAGCGCGAACCTCAAACTTGTTTTTTGGTCTCTCATGATCGTTAGTCTAAAAAAGGTTGGGGCCAAACAGCAAGAAGGAGCCAACGCGCGCGAAAAACCGTGGAATCAACAAAAACGGCTCAGCTCTACGTGCTCCTCGCGCGCCCGCGCGAACGCGAGCCTAACGGCGCCGGAAACGCCGAAGCTTAAAGGCCGCTGACCTTGGAAAGCGCTACGTGCCCGGGTTTGCAGCGTGCCCCGGGTTGCAAGGCGCCCCGGTTCGTAGCGCGGACCTGCGGTTCAAGCTCCGCGGCCCTTCCGGTGTTCAGATCGGCCATCTACCCGCACGCTCGCGTGAACACAAGCCCAACCGCGCCCGAAACAATGAAGCGTAAAAGCCGCTGACCTTGAAAAGCAGGTCAGCGCTACGTGCCCGGGTTTGCAACGTGCCCCGGTTTGCAACGTGCCCCGGTTTGCAACGTGCCGCGGTCTGTAGCGCGGACCTGCGGTTCAAGGTCCGCGGCCCTTCCGGGGTTCAGATCGGGGCATCGGCGTCAACGGGCAGGCGAACGCGGTCGATGCGCAGTCCGCAGCGCCGCTCCTGTTCCTCCGCGCTGACTCCGGCGTGCTCCGCCATGCTCGACCATTTCCAGTCCTCCGGCTTCTTTACTAACCCGCGTTTCACCGGGTTCAAATGAATGTATTCCACTTTCTCGTGGTACTCCCTGACGGTGCGCAGTGCGTGGTCGAAAAAGCGCTCTTGCCAAAGCTCTCCCGTCTCGTGCCGCCGGAAATTGATGCCGATCATGGAACTCGTCTTCACGGCCTTAAACACGGTCGAAATGGTGAGTGGGTACGGCGGGTAGATGATGGCGTGCCAGTGATCGGGCAGGAATACCCAGGCGGTGAGCAGAAAACCGTGTTTCTGTCTCATGCGAGTGAGCGAATCCGCCAGGCGCGCAAATTCGCTTTCATTGAGTTTGGTTCTCGACGGCAGCAGGTTGGCGGTAACGAAAATGAAGCGGTCGTATAAGAACGGCCGGCGCAATCGTGACGTGCCGGCAATCTCCGCGCCCGCCCGCGTGAACGCAAGCCTAACGGCACCGGAAACAACGAAGCTCAAGAGCCGCTGACCTTGGAAAGCAGGTCAGCGCTACGTGCCCTGGTTTTGTAACACGCGCCCGTTTGCAACGCGCCCCGGTTCGTAGCGCGGACCTGCGCCTCAAGGTCCGCGGCTCTTCCGGTGTTCAGATCAGAGCATTCCCGTCGGCGGGCAGCCGGATCCGGTCGGTCGTATAAGAATCGCCGGCGCAATCGCGACATGCCGGTAATCTACTCGCGCGGCCGCGCGAAGACAGTGTAGGGGCACGCCATGGCGTGCCCGTACGGCAAACCACCCGCGCGCCCGCGTGAACGCAAGCCCAACGGCACCGGAAACACCGAAGCCTAAAAGCCGCTGACCTTGGGAAGCAGGTCAGCGCTACGTGCTCAGTGCGGCCTTACGCCGCCCGGCGGCGGCGAAGAGCATGTTGCGTAGCGGGGGGTTTACCTCGCCATTTTCCGGCCGGCGATACGCCGCGGGGTGGCGAGGTAAACTCGCCGCTACATCCCGCGTGTCTGCGGCCTGTTAGGTGGCGTCTGCGCTACCCTGTTACGACGTAAAAGCCACCTTCTTTGAAACGGAAAGTGGGTCCAGTGAGTGTCGTCAGCGAGATTTCTTCCCGCTCTTGCGGAGGTGTGGCAAAGTCGAAGTCTCCATTCCAGACTCCGTAAAGCTCGAACGTTTGCTCTCCGCTGGCTCGTAGCAGGGCAGCGAGCGCCTCTCGGTTATGGCGGTCGCTCGCGTCTCGCTCGGCATCCGCCTCCCCATCATCGTACCAAGGCCACGCTCCGTTCTGGAACATCACGTGAGGGAAATCGCACCCGCAGCCGGAAGTCGAACCGATGTGTTGAATTTCGGGCTTGCTGAAATGCGCTCTAATCGGGTTCTCGCGCTCGGTGAGCGACGTGACCGAGAGGTCGCGAGCATCACTCCGCCACGCCTTGCGAGGCAGCGGCTTAATCGTTCCTCCGTATAGTGCGAAGCACATGGCGCCTTTCGATCTCCCTTCATTGACTCCAGTAGACGTGTACCCGGCTCGTAGCGCGGACCTGCGGGTCAAGGTCCGCGGCCCTTCCGGCGTCCAGACCGGCGATCTACCGGCCCGCCCGCGTGAACACAAGCCCAACGGCACCGGAAACACCGAGGCTTAAAAGCCGCTGACCTTGAAAAGTCGGGCTAGTGCGCCAGCCCGCGTCTGAAGCGGGTCCGTCTTGGTCGCGCAGGGAGACGGAGGTTTGGGACAAATAGCCGAACATAAAGGATGCTATGTTTGGCTATCAGATTGACGCTGAGTCATCGCGAATGACCTTCAGGGTTGCGAGTACCCTGCTGTCGGGGGGTTTGGGAACGCCCTTCCATTTTCTTAAGCGAGCAGCGTCTTGAAGATAGAACCTGAAGGCCTTCGAAACGTCTTCGGTAACCGCGAGCATGCGAACGGGAAATTCGCGGCCACGCTCTTCATTGCTTGTGCCGCCGATGATTACGGGTGCTTGAAAAGCTCCGCTGTTTGTCGGTAACGCCTCGTGCTGCGGATGGTAAACCGTACCGGTTTCGACGACCAACCAAACATCGATCCCCGCAGGAATATTTTCCAGGGTCCCCGACAGAAGCAGTTTCCGCGGGACTTTTGCGCCGTTCGGCGGGGCGGTGAAATGCGCTCGCATGGCAGGTGGGGTGAGCTGCCAGTTGGCGTATCCTTTGAGGCTCTCAAGGAGTGCGGTCGAGTATTCGTCGGTCTGCCTGAGTAATCCTTTTGTCTGGATGAGCAAGAGGAGGATGACGGCCAGAGCCACGACCTCGGCGATGAGCGTCCAGGTAGGCTCACCGTGGTCCGGCGTTCCCGGCATTCCCTGTAGTCCCGCGTGCCTGACCTCTGTGTTCTTGGCGTCAACGGATACGTCGATTTTGGCATCCGCATCGGCGGCGAAGGAGACCCCATACGCTCCTACATGGGAATTGAATCGTCGTACCGTACATGTGGCACCGCTTGATTTAAGTTCGGTTTCGAAAGGTTCACAACTGATGCCAAAGGCTTCGCTGGGTTTCTCAACGACCGTTTTGCCGACAAGTTTCACGCTGGGGTGAAGCCCGACTCCGACCTTAGCATTCTCCAGCTCTGGTCCCGAGCTGTATTGCAGCTTAATGCTGTAAATATATAGGGATTGAAGGCTCGTATCGCCGACCTGAATTCGAAAATTTGGGACAACTGTTGTCTGATCGGTGCCGAGCACGGTTCTGTTGACCGAATATTCGATTACGGTTGATCGGTTGACGTACCAGTTGTTGAACAGGGCTCCAGCGAGTCCACCAAAGCAAATGGCTATCAGCCAACCGATCGCAAGTTTCCGTCCGCTCATCTGCTTGACATTTCTGCCACTTTACCACAACCAGGGGGCATTGCGCTGGCCCACATTACGCTTTTTCTTTGCACCGCGTGCGTTGCGGTCAGCCTGCAAGCGCCCGGTAAAGGGTCAGGCGGTCCCCGTTGAGAAGCGCGGCAACGCCTTCGCGGCGCTTGCCTTTGTCGATCTGGTCCGGGGACAGAACGAGTTGTTTGGCCACCTTGTCGGCGACGTCGGCGCTGGCGCTTTTGAATTTTGCGCCCAGGCTTTTCTGCTTGGTGGACCAGATGACGTCGCCATCCGCGGCAACGAGTCTTACCGCACGGCGCGCGTTATTCACGGTTTCGGTGAGGGCCAGACGCTTTATCATGGTTGGCTCCTAGCGGTTGAAATCGGGCGGAGTATATTCCCCGAAGCTATCGAAGTCGAGGCAAATTAACTCTGGAGTACATATTGTCGCAACTGCGCCGGTGGCGTAAAACAAGCGCAGAGCGGGAGGGTGGGAGAGGCCGCGGACCTCCACATCAGGTCCGCGCTACAGAGCAGGTGCCGGCGGTAGGTGCGGGGCTAAATAGGGTGCGGACAAACTCGTGGCACTCTCATTCTGAGCCCGTTTTTGGGGCGAAGAACCCCTGTAATGTGTACTTATCGTGCGTTCCGCGAACTACAGGGGTCCTTCGCCCTGAAAAGCGAGGCTCAGGATGACAGGATTGGGGTGTTTTTCCGCGACCTCGGAGGCCCGGCGGGTGCTGGGCTAGATGTTATGCGAAACAAATCAGTGGCACTGTCATTCTGAGCCCGTTTTTTGGGCGAAGAACCCCTGTAGTTTGTTCTTTTCGTATGTCCCGCGAACTACAGGGGTCCTTCGCTCTGAAAAGCGAGGCTCAGGATGACAGGATTGGGGTGTTTTTAGGTAACCTTTGAAGCCTAGCGTCCTGGGGCGCGAGGGCCTTGTGAGGTTAGCGCTCGCTACGCTTCAGGGTGCGGCGTGCGGCGGAGGAAACGAAGAGGTCCTGGGTTTCACCCACCTCAGCGCAAGCCCCATTCATCGCCTCGGTGACGTCGTCCGGCGCGTGGCGTGCCAAGTATTCCTTGAGTGCGTCGCCATACAGCCGGCTGCGCGACTTCTTTGTTCGCCGCGCCAGACGCTCCGCGCCCTGGTAGAGTTCATCGGGGATCGATATCGCCGTTTTCATACCATCAGTATAACCACACCCGTGCAGGGAGACAAGCCAACCGATGGTGATCGCCTCGAACAGGTTAGGTTAGCGCGTAGGGAACGTTAGCCGGGGCCGCGATCGATGTCCTCATGGGATTCGTAGGGTCACCGATCCAGGGCGTTGACGGTGTTATAGAATTCAAGGCCACGGGTGGGCACGGATTCACACGGATCAAGACCGGGCGTTTATCTGTGTTAATCTGCGTTCATCCGCGGCTCCGAGCATTTTTCCGTAGTTTCGTTGCGCTGGGCTGAATCGCGCCGCTACAAAAGCTGCCGAAGTGGAAAGCGCACCCATGCTGTCATCCTGAGGCCCGGTTTGTTCGGGCCGAAGGACCCCTGTAGTTCGCGAGGCGCTCGATAAGATAAGAACGAACTGCGGGGGTTCTTCGCCCTGAAAAGCAGGCTCAGAATGACAGTGCGGCGAGTTTATCGGCGACGTGTGAAGCCTGGAGTACAAAGGCTGGGGAAGGAGCCGTAGCGGCGGGTTTAGCCCGCCATTTTCGCGGGCGGCCTTGCGCCGCCAAATGGCGAGGTAAACTCGCCGCTACAAGGGAACCGGCCTCGCGGCTGGCGGTACAACGGCACCCTCCGGCCTTACGGTAGGCGGGCAGGTGCCGGGCTCAAGCCCGGCGCTACAACGCGTGTTCCGACCTAACGGTTGGCGGCGCAGCGGCCCGTTCCGGCCTCGCGGCCGACGGCGAAGGTACAGGTGCCGGGCTCAAGCCCGGCGCTACAAAGACGTCTGGCGGCCTCACGGCCGCGTCACTGTAAGCTGTCGGCTGTGAGCTGTTAGCTTCCCCTACGAATGCACCGCTGGGTTCGCGGCCTGGGCGGCTCCGTTGCGGACGTACTTCCAGCGCTCGGCGCGGACTCGCAGGTACTCGACGGCCTCTCCGTACAGGCGTTTGCGCTCGTGCGAATCCCACAACGCCTTCTTCACGATGCGCCACACCACGCGCGGACGCAGGTAATAGGAATCGTAGAACGTGTTCATTCCCGCCATCATATCCTCCAAGGTCAGGCCCGGATAGGTGATGTGCGGCAACTGGTGTCCGCCGCCGTCGGAACGCTGCTCGTTGGCGAGGTAACCGTTTTTCGCGGCCCACTCATACAACTCGGTCCCCGGGTAGGCGTGGGCGACGGAGACTTGCACCGTGTCGGCGTCAAGGTCCTTGGCGTAGTCGATGGTGCGCGCAATCGTCTCCTTGGTCTCGCCCGGGAGGCCGATGATGAAGTCCGCATGCACCGTCAGTCCCACCTTTTTGCAGTTCTTCATGAAGGTGCGGCCCATTTCCGGCGTCGTCCCCTTCTTGATGTTCTTCAGGATTTGCGCGTCACCCGACTCGAACCCGACGATCAGCAGGCGACCGCCCGCGTCCGCCATGGCTTTCAGCGTGTCGTAATCGGTGTGCGTGCGCGCGTTGGCCGACCAGCGGAAACCCAGCGGCTTCAGCTTCGCGCAGACGTCCAGCACGCGGTCCTTGCGGATGTTGAACGTGTCGTCGTCGAAGAAGAACTCCTTGGCCTGGGGAAACAGCTTCATGGCCTGCTGGAACTCGGCTACCACGTTGTCCGTAGAACGCACCCTCCAGGCATGACCCGAAAGCGTCTGCGGCCAGTGACAAAATGTGCACAGCGCCGGGCATCCACGGCTGGTGTAGAACGAGACGTAGGGGTGCAGCAAGAACGGAATGTTGTAGTTCTCGATCTTCAGATCGCGCTTGTAAATCTCGGTGGCGAAGGGCAATTTGTCCAAATCGGCGGTTTCGAGCGGCGGGCGCGACGGATTGTGGACAATTTCGCCATCCTTGCGGTAGCTGGCGCCGGCAATCTCCGCCAACGGCTTGCCTTGGGCGTACTCGACAACCGGGTAGTCGAATTCACCACGCACGACAAAGTCGATGTCCTCGCTGGCGCGAAGGCACTCGGCGGGACGCGTCTGAACGTCGGGACCGACAAAAGCGACCTTCAGACTGGGCTTCGCCGCCTTCATGCGACGGGCAATGCTGACGTCGGCGTCAAATCCCACGTTGGAGGTGAAAAGGACCACAAAGTCGTAGTCGCTCGAGATGCGAATAGTCTCCGCCTGCGAGATTTTGGCGGGCGGGGCGTCAAGAAGTCGGCTGCCCGGCAACATTCCGGCAGGGTAGGTGAGCCACACCGGATACCAGAAAGAACTGATCTCCCGAGTGGCCGGCCAGCGAGCGCCCGCCCCTCCATCAAAGCCCTCGAAACTGGGCGGGTTCAGGAAGAGCGTTTTCATAACCGAAGACATTATGGTCCTCCAACGGACAATCAGTCAGAATTCCTGGGCAACGGACGTTCGGGCATTCCTACCGATTTTACCCGAAACTCGAGGGCGAAGATAGCACGCATTCCGAGGAATGGTGGGCAATGGCACCGTATCCAACATCATGCGTCCTCCACCGGACGCCTGCCGCTCCCAAGCCAACTTCTTATGATACCATTATCGCTCAAATATTATTCAGGGAGGATGCAATGGGGGTGCGCGACATAGAAGTTGGAAGGGGCTTGTTTCTTTTTTTGTCGCATCCTTCCTTGCGTATGTTATACGCTAGGAGAAGGAGGACATCGATATGCCCCTTTCCCTTCCAGAGTTAGCACAGCGG
>JBKQVI010000270.1:0-36014 GCA_052139985.1 Terriglobia bacterium | reverse complement strand
CAGCAGGTGCGCTAAGTTATTTACCCTCAGCCACATACAATTTCCTGGAAGTTCCACGAATCTCCTCTAAGTACTCGTATTTTCATGCACATCGTGGGATAGCCGGTGCCTTTTGAGTGTGAAGGCCGCCCATCGGGGCGGGCCAAACAACCGCTCCCCTCCTGATTCAGGAGAGTCGGCGCGTTGGCGCCGGGGGTGGTTGTCCGCCACCGACCGACGGGTAGAGCCCGAAAATGTACCGCCGCCATTCGGGCGGCCCAGTGCCGGCTGGAAGCCGGCGTTACGACCCGTACCGCCGGCATCTTGCCGGCCTGGCGTGGGTGCCGACGAGAAGCCGACGCTCCATCCGAAAGGAATTCCGTCCGGCGGCGCGCTCCTCACCCTCTCAGCCTAGCGCGGAGGCAAGATATGTTGTCAACAGGAAAATCGCCCCATTTCCTGCCGGTAGGAAAAGATTTTACAATTCCGGCCCGATATTTCCTGCCCGTAGGAAACGGGCTACAAGGCTTGCCAGAGAGGACGACAAAACGTCATGCCCTACGCCCGCTCCGGCGAGGGTGAAACCGCGCGCAGAAGTGTATAGCGCGACCGGTCACAGAACAAAAAAGGGAGGGGCACGAGGCCCCTCCCTGGAGACTTACTGGCAGACGGGTTTAGAAGTAGAGTTGTAGACCCATCTGGACTTGGCGAGGCGAGTTCACCTGGCTGTCGACTTCGCCAAAGCTAGCGTTGCCGAAAGTATTGACGATCCCGCCGAATTGTGGGTGATTAAGCGCGTTAAAGGCTTCGCATCGGACTTGTAACTTGGCGCCTTCACGCATCTTGTTCAAGGGAATATCCTTGAAGATGGCCATCGTCGCGTTGCTGGTTCCCGGCACGCGCGTGTTGGGTTCCATACGTGATGCGTTGCCGATGGTATATTGAGGAGGTATTTCCATTGAGGACGACGGATTGGCAAAGTAGCCATAAGGCGAACCCGTTGCAGGATTCGTCTTAAACCACATCGACTTGGGTAACACACGGAGGCGGGCAATCTGGTCGGGATTGGTCGTGCTGTAACCCCACGGCGCCAAAGCACCCGTGACTCCCACGCTAGCCGGCATACCATCGTCAAACCGCCACATTCCGCTAGTCTGCCAGCCGCCTAGGAAGCCATCCACGATCGCGTTTATATTGCCACCCCAGTGCTTGCCCCTTCCGAAAGGCACTTGCCAGATATAGCTGAATTGGAACACTTGTGGGATGTCCCATTCGGAAAGGGAGCGTTCAAGTTTCCGGTCGTTGGGATCGCGCATCTGGCCGAATCCGCCGATCCATCCCGTGCTCGTGGACATGGAGGCGTCGTCGATGGACTTGGCGTTGGTGTAGGACACCATCAACGATAAGCCGTTCCTCATGCGCTTCTCCACCTTGAGTTGAAGGGCGTTATAGATGGAGTTAGCCCAAGGAGGATTAACCGTATTGAGCCCGTTGATCTGCGGATAGGGCCTGATCAGGTTGCCAGAGGCAATCGTCGGTCCGCAGATCCCGCAACCCGGCGAGCTGATAACCCCGGCGTAAGGATTCGGTACATAAGTTCCCAACGCGGTTACCAAGTCGGGATTCGTGGCCTCCTGCTGGATCCAGGTCCCGAAGTACTGCTCGCCACCCGCACTGTTGAAGTACAAGTGAGTGCCTTTGGTGCCGATGTAGTTGACATCAACCAGCACGCTGCCGGGAAGTTCGTATTGAAATCCCCCGCTCCAGGTCTGCGTGTAGGGTGGGACGTTCTCATTGCGTTGCGCTTCGGTAATGCCAAGCCCGAGGTTGGTTTGGTTACCGAGCGAAGCGCCCGTGGGCAGCAGAAGACCAGTGGGGAAAGGATTGCTGATGCGTCCCCAAGGCGTAGAGCCGTCACTATTCATCGTGGTTTGCCAACTGGTGGTGGCCTCGAAACCTTCATTACCGACCGGTCCAGCGCCCGTGGTGCCCCACTGCGTGGGGTTGTAGAACAAACCGTAACCGCCACGGAACACCAGCTTATCCTTCATCTGGTAGGCAATGCCCACGCGGGGACCGAAGTCGTGGAAGGCCGTGTCGATGATATGCCGCTGCGAGGGACTGGCGAACACCAGTCCGCCCTTGGGGGAAGTCACGTCGGGAACAGCAAAGGGCATCGCGACCGTATTACCCGCAGCGTTCGTGTAGACCCACGAGGAGGAAGCTACAGCGGCAGGATGGATGTCAATCGTCTGATTGGGATCGAACCACGACATCTTGTTATAGCGCTCGGTGCGCGGGATTTCCAGGTCGTAGCGCAACCCTACGTTGACCGTGAGCTTCTTAGTCGCCTTGAAGTTGTCCTGAGCGAATCCACCGTAACGGTAGTTCTGCGTACTGAAGTGAGGAGACACCTCGTACTCTCCCCATTCGCCAGGGTCGGGTACGCCGGTAAGGAAGGTGGCCATGGCGTCGCCACCGCCAACGTTCGGATACTGGGAAGTGCCATATTGGTCGGCGATCTCTAAGCCCCCAGGGACTCCATCCTGGAACCAGTTCATCTGCTGAACGCGCCACTCACCACCAAACTTCAGCTCGTGCCGTCCTTGAATATGGGTGACAGTTGCGAGCAAGTGGTAGACCTGGTTGCCGTTCTTGTACACGGACCACGGCTGAGCGCCGATCGATTCCGATCCATTCGGGCTTGAATACCCACCGTACATATAGATATTCGGCGAGGCGATGGTTCCGTCAGTGGTGATGTAAGAAGGAAGGCCAAGGCCGCTTACAGGGTTGAATTTGGGAAAGTCCTTAGCAACCCCCTGGGTGTCCGACAAACCGCGAGTGAACCCTAACGACACACTCAGAATGGTCGTGGGACTGAACGTGTGGTTCAGATTCAAAGCCACCTGTCGCGACCCACCGACGCCCGGTCCTTGCGTGCAGGGATCAAGCGCATTTCCGTAACAATTGTAATTGTGATAGGTGCCTGTGCTCTGCGAGTAGCGGGCATTAAAAGTGTCGTTCTGAGTGAAACGATGATCGATGCGCAGGTCCCATTGATTGTTCGTGTCGGTATTGGCGCCCGAGCCCGTCCAGTTATCGTAGGGGTTGCTTCCGTTGTTGGGCATGGGATAGTAGCTCATCATCTTCGAGGCCACCGGGTCAATCAGGTTGCCGGCCACCGGTGCAAGTTGGAAGCCCGTCCCGGCCAATTGGGAGTTGCCGGCACTGGTGAATAGAGCCAAGTTGTTGAAAGGAATTGGCGTCTGCAGATAGCGCCCCGTCCCGCTGTTTCCGTACCCAGACCAAGACCCGTAGGCCCCAGAATAGGGGTCCCACAGTTGGCCCGCGCCATTTGGTGCCCCTTGGCAAATTCCGCCCGCGTCGAAGGCTCCGCCCGCCCGCGCACAGAGTTCGCCGAAGTCGCCAGTTCTCTCCGCAGCGTCGGGAACCCCACCGTGAGCGGTGGCGCCTGCGGACTCGCGCACGCCATCGAAGTCAAAAAAGAAGAAGGTTTTATCTTTCTTGATGGGCCCGCCGACACTGCCGCCAAACTCGTTTTTCCGCAACGAGGGGAGCTGACCACCCGATGCGTTGGAAAACCAGTTGTTGGCGTCCAGGTCCCGGTTGCGCAGAAATTCGTAGACGTCCCCGTGGAATTGGTCGGTTCCCGAGCGCATCACCATGTTGATGTAGGTGTTGCCGGAGAAACCTTCCTCCGCGGAGTAGTTGTTCTGCATGATCTTGAATTCTTGCACCGCATCCACGTTTGGCTGGAACAGCGGCGTGTAAATAGCGGTGTTCGGTTCGTAGCTGGCGGCCGTGATGCCGTCCACCAGAAGTTCCGCTGTGTCGTTGCGTCCGCCGTTGGACACAAAGTTCAGGCTGGTGCTCGTGCCATAAGCCGAGCCGGGCACCTGCGTGACACCAGGCGCCAGGAATGCCAAGTCAAGTACACTGCGATCCACGAGAGGAAGATCATTGATTGCGGACCGGTTGACTTCCTGGCCGGTGACTGCGTCCTGAGTGGAAAGCACGGGAGCCGCTCCTACCACTTCCACAGATTGCGTGGTGGCTCCGATTTGCAGGTGGATATCAACCGCCAGTTTGGCGGCGACGTCCAGGACAATGCCTTCCTGAGTGGTAGTTTTGAATCCCGAAGCCTCTACCGTGATTTTGTAATTGCTGGCGGGAACATCCATCATCACATAACGTCCCACCGTGTCGGTTACAGCATTGTAGGTGAAACCTTTATTGGTATCGGTTAATGTAACCTTGGCACCTGGCACTACGGCTCCCGTGGGATCGGTAACGACCCCCGTGATGGAGCCCACGGTGACCTGTGCCCAGGCCGTCAAAGAAACACAAGCCCATAGAGAGACGAGCAAAAGGACTGACCCCAGCCAGCGAAGACCGCTGCGGTCAACCTTCCTTGTGTTCAAACGCATGTAAAATGCCTCCTCAAGAGTAGGGCCCGACGCATGATTGCACACAGTATTTCAATCTTGCAGGCGAGAGGAGAGGGTCGCTTGGGGGAACTCAGAGAAACAACACAATGAAAAGTCCGCGGACGACGTACCCTTCATCGGTGGATAACAACTATCAACGGGCGGAGACTATGCCAGCACACTATATATGTCAAGGGAAAAACATTACCGGTCCCAAATATTTGCGTAGAGTCGGACATTCAGTACCTTTTGGGGGCCGATTTCTCGCGAGAGAAAAGAATTGGGAGAGTTGAGGGTCGGCGGGCACGAAGAAGGTTCGGACTCTCAGAATCGGTCCACTCGATCCTCGCGCTACACCTCGCGCTCACTCGCTTGTCGAACGGCACACTGCCGGGTAGTATACCGGCGACAGTGCCGCGGCGGACGGGATTCCGCGTGGTGACCCGTACGGCGCGGGGGCGGCATTACGCCGTTCCGTCCGTAAGGAAAAAAACAGAATGATCGAACGCATTACTGGAATCGTTTTTTTCGCGCTCGCCGTTTCATCTATTCCCCAGCCTATATGTGCCGCGACGTTGGCGCCGGCCCCTCCCATGGGATGGAACAGTTGGGATGCCTATGGCACCACGGTTCGGGAAGAAGAGGTTAAGGCGAATGCTGACTATATGGCGAAATACCTGGCCAAGTACGGGTGGCAATACATTGTGGTCGACATTGAGTGGTATACGCCGCGGCCCAAGACGCACGGCTACATTCCCGATCCCTCGAACGTGACGCTCGATAACTTCGGCCGCTTGGTGCCAGCAATCGGTCGGTTTCCGTCGGCGGCAGGCGGCTCCGGGTTCACGCATCTGGCCGATTACGTACATTCCAAAGGTTTGAAGTTCGGGATTCACATTATGCGCGGAATTCCCCGCGAGGCTGTTGCGCGCAAGCTACCCATTCTGGGAACTTCGTTCACGGCGGCCGACGTTGCCGATACCGCGAACGTCTGCCCATGGACCGGAATGGTGGACATGTACGGTGTCAACACGAAACACCCCGGCGGCCAAGCGTATTACGACTCCATCGTGAAGTTGTATGCGCAATGGGGCGTGGATTACATCAAGGCCGATGATATGTCCGCGCCGGTACAAATGGCCGAGATTGCCGCCCTGCACCAGGCGATTCTGCATTCGGGCCGGCCCATCGTTCTCAGCCTTTCGCCGGGTCCCGCTCCGCTGGCACAGGCCGCCTTCTTCGCCGAAAACGCTAACCTCTGGCGGATCTCCGGCGATTTCTGGGACGCTTGGCCGGCACTTCGCGAGAATTTCGATCTCCTTAACAATTGGAGCCGATATGTCAAACCGGGCAATTGGCCGGACGCCGACATGCTTCCGCTTGGCCGCATCGGTATTCGCGGCGAGGTGGGAAACGATCGCCGAACGCGATTCACACCAGACGAGCAGCGCACACACATCACTCTCTGGTGCATCGCTCGCTCGCCGCTGATGTTTGGCGGCGACCTGCCCAGCAACGATCCCACGACACTGGCACTGATTACCAACGAGGAGGTTTTGGCTGCGAACCAGAAGGGAACGGCCAGCCATCAACTGTTTTCCCTGGGTGACGGAATCGCATGGATTTCGACGGCGCCGGATGGAGTTTCGAAATACCTCGCGGTGTTTAACGTGGGCGATAACGGACCAGCCTCCCTACGGGTGAATTGGCATGAACTTGGTCTTCCCGAAAGCTGCCAATTGCGCGATCTCTGGGCCAAGCGGGCGGTTGGAACCGTCGCGAGCGGCCGTACGTTCCAGGTGCCGGCTCACGGTGCGGTGTTCTACAAAGTGACCCCGGCACAGTGATTCTGGACGGACGTGTCATGGCCATCCTGGCCATGACCGGACACGGACAGGATGCCCGTGCCACTTCCTCGTGTGGCCACATTGGCTCGTGATCGACACGGGCTGGATGGCGGTTCCATTGACGACTGAATCCTAAGGAGCAAGAGATGCAAAGGGTCTGTTTGTCCATGATCGGATTAGTTCTGGCCGTGCCACTCGGGTGGGCTCAGGCTGAAAACCCTGTCACCGTGAGCGGCGGAGGCTGGACGGTCACCGCTGACGCACAGCGCGGCGCTATCAACATCACGTATGAGGGTCTCGGAACGGTACTGCAAGACATCCGGTTGAATCTCCGCGGGCCGCAAGGGTTGCAGCAACTAAAGGGCTGGTCAGTGGATAAGGCTGGGGGAAACGGGCTTTCTGTCCATATTGCTGAACCGCGCACCATGTGGACGATCAGGCTGGGTCCCGGCGTATTGTCCATCTCAACGACCACAGCGGAAGGCGTGCTGACAGCGATAGCACCGGCGACGCAGGATCGCATTGTGGCGCGCCTGCTGGACTCACAGGGAGTGCCGGTGACGTGGGCGGGAACGGACGAAGTTAAGGATGGTTACGGAGCCACTGAGACGCGCAATCCTTCCTTTCTCCCCCGGCGCAACCCGGAAGTGATGTATTTTGCGCTGGGGCAGGTGACAGGCTCCAATCTCCACAGCCTCTTCGACCACAAGACCGACACGGCCATCGACTTCTCCGAGCAGACCGCCATGAAGCGCAGCGGCCGGGATGCGAACCTGCTGGAGGTGATGATCCCCGTCCCGGGCAACACGCAAGTGCGTGTCATGTGCGATTACTTCACCAAGACCCTGGGACTGCCTTTCTATGTTCCTTTTGACGACTCGTATTTCAGCAAGCCTCCGATGGTTTGGTCGAGCTGGACGAGCTATTACGAAAACGTGCGCGAAGAGGACATTGTCCGCAACGCCGATTGGATCGCCGCACACCTGAAACCGTACGGATTCCAATACGTTCAGTTGGACGACGGCTACGACCGCGGCAAATCGGGCAAGCACTACTGGATTGAGAATTGGGACAAAGAGAAGTTCCCCCACGGGCCGAAGTGGCTGACCGATTACATCAAGTCCAAAGGCCTGCGCGCGGGGATCTGGATCGTCCCCAACAGTTACGCCGCAGCCGTGGAACAGCATCCCGATTGGTATCTGCGGTACAAGCGGGACGGCAGCATCGTGCTGGACTATCAGACTCCCACGCTGGACGATACCAACCCCCAGGCGCTCGATTTTCTCAAAAAGGAATTCACGATTCTGGACGACTGGGGATTCAACTACTACAAATTTGATGGCGAACACGACTACCTGAAATACATCCCGGGCGTTGACCTTGGTAGGATCGCGGACAAATCGGTTGACCCCATCGAGGCATACCGGAAGCGCCTGAGAGTGATTCGGGAGGTGCTGGGTCCGCACCGGTTCATTGAGGGTTGCCCCGCCGGTGCGCCACTGGATGGCATTGGGAATTTCAACTCTTATTTCAATGGGCAGGACGTGTACAACAATTGGCAGGGAATGTACAACCTCTTCAGTTCAATAAATGGTAATGCCTTTCTGAATCATTTAGTCGTTTACGTAATGCCTGGTGAAGGGATGGAACTGTTGCCCCCGATGAGCGTGGAAGAAGCGGCGAAACACAGGCACCCCTCCGTCATCGAGACCGCGCGCACACGAGAGAGCCCCATGACGGGTTTTGGGACGACCCTGCCCGAGGCCCGCACCGTGGTCACTTACGTTTCTCTCACGGGTGTCGCTTACCCCATGGCGAGCGTCATGCCCGAGCTCCCGGCCGAGCGCGTGCAACTGCTCAAGCAGACGTTGCCCACCATGCCGATTCTGCCGATCGACCTTTTCAGCCGTGGAACCGACGCCAAGTGGGACACCTTCAAGCACACGAATCCCGATGACTACATCCATAACTACCCGGAGTTGCTCGACGTAAAGGTGAACGCTCCGTCTGGAATTTACGATGTTGTGGCATTAACAAACTGGCGTAGCGGTAACGCGCATCGAGAGCTTTCCTTTGCCGATAAGCTGGGCGTGGATCCGCAAACTTCCTATGTCGTTTTCGACTTCTGGAGCCAGAAGTTGCTGGGTGTGTTTAAAGATAAGATGGCCGTGACGATTGCGCCGCATGATACGCGGGTGCTGCTGATTCATCCGTTGATGGACCATCCGCAACTCGTGGGCACCTCGCGCCACATCACCGGGGCGTATTCGATCCAGGGCTTGAAGTGGGATGCGGCGAAAAACCAGTTACGGGGCACTTCCGAAACCGTATCCGGGGATGCGTATACTCTCTGGGTATATGTTCCCACGGGCATGAACTTCGGACATGTACGAGCACGAACCAGCGGAGGCGCGGAAATTCCGGCGCAGCCTGAATTGAGCGGGAATTCCTTGAAAGTGACTTTTGCGGGCCAGCCGGAACCCGTTCAGTGGGAAGCGGAATTCCACGCAAACGCCAGCCGATGAGGATGCGAGGCCGAGGCCAAACTTCTCGAGACCAAACTTCTTGCTGATGGGTTTGACCGTTCCGATGTAAAATGCGCAACCCGGCTGCTGGCCAGATGTAGCAAAGGGGTCGGCCGTAACAAAACGCGTCAAAGGAGACTTTCCTATGGATTCAACGAGTCACGTATCCCGCCGAAACTTCCTGAAGACCGCCACCGTGGGAGGCGCAACGCTTGCGGCTGCTCCGGCCTGGGGGCGCATTCTGGGTGCGAACGACCGCATCAACGTGGCCCTGATCGGCGTCGGCTGCCGTGGTAACGATCATCTTGAACTGCTCCTCCAACACCGCAAAAACAAGCCGGACATCGAAATCGTCGCGTTCTGTGATGTTTACCAGAAGCGTTTAACTATGGCATTGCGCAAAGTGCCCGGCGCCAAGACGTACGGTCACCACCAAGAGGTGTTGCAGCGGTCGGACATCGACGCGGTGTTCATCGCCACTCCCGACCATTGGCACGCGCCCATCACCCTTGCGGCGATGGCGAGCGGCAAGGACGTTTATGTCGAAAAGCCCATGACCCACACGGTAGAAGAAAGCAAGGTGGTGGCTCACCGGGCGAAGGAACTCAAGCGTGTCGTGCAGGTGGGCGTGCAGGGGACGTCTTGGACCCGTTGGCACAAAATTCACGAAATCATCCAATCCGGGATGATCGGCCAGGTAGTGGCCGTGCAGGGCACGTACAGCCGCAACGCTCCGGACGGAGACTGGAATACGGGCGAATGGTGGTCGATTGATCCCGCCGCGGGGCCGGACGCCACCGGTGACAACCACATCGATTGGAAGCAATGGCTGGGCGCAGCTCCGCAGATGCCGTTCAATGCGGACCGTTTTTTCCGCTTCCGTAAATATTGGGACTACTCGGGCGGCATCGCCACGGACCTGCATTACCACGTCGTCGCGCCTTTCCAGGTAGCGCTGGCCAATGATTTTCCCACTCGCGTGGCCGGCATGGGCGGACTGTGGATTTACAACGATGGCCGTCAAGTTCCCGACACGTTCTTGACCGCCGCCGATTATCCCAGCAAATACTCGATGACGGTCCAGTCCTCGCAGGTCAACGAGAACGGACCCACGCTGATGATTCGCGGAACCAAAGCGACCATTCATCTAAGCGACGAGTGGGAAGGCCCGCCCTCGCGACAATACGATTACGCGGATATTTTCCCCGAATCGACCTTCTTGGATGAATTCGTCAAGAAGAACGGCAATGACCAGGTGCGCGTCGATGGCGTGGGGAATGAAGGCGATCTGAAGCACGTTGACAATTTTCTGGAGTGCGTGCGGTCGCGCCAGCAGCCGAATTGCCATGTGGACATCGGCTACAAGACCTCCGTGGCGACAGACCTATCCGTGCGCTCCTATCGTAACGGCAAGGTGTATTATTTCGACGCGGAACGCGAGGAAGTGGTCCAGAAAGCGTAGCCCGCAAGGGAACATCATGGATGCGAGTAGGGGGTAACATTGCGTGAAGGCAAGATGATCGGCGCGGTGGACATTGGCGGCACGAAGATTGCGGTTGGTGTGGTCACCGACGAAGGCAAGATTGTCACTCGCCTCGAATGTGCCACCGCGCCGGAAGAAGGATTCGGGCCGGCGATGAAGCGGACCAAACGCATGCTTCGCGAGGCCGCTGCCAACGCGGGCGCAGAATTCGCCGGCATCGGGGTCGCTTCCACAGGGCCGGTTGATCCTTATACTGGCATTTTCGGCGATGTCGGAACATTGCCGGGATGGCAAGGGTTCAACCTGGTGGCAGAGCTTGAGCACGAGTTCGGTGTGCCCGTCGCTGTCGAAAATGATGCCGATGCTGCCGCTCTGGCGGAGGCGAAGTGGGGTGCGGCGAAAGGCGCCGAACGCTTCTTCTACATCACGGTGAGCACGGGCATCGGCGGAGGGTTCGTATTAACCGGCGAACTGTACCGCGGGGCAAACGGCGCCCATCCGGAATTCGGCCATCAAGTGATCGATGCCTCCGGTCCCTTGTGCTATTGCCGAGCCCACGGTTGTTGGGAAAGCCTGGCGAGCGGCCCTGCGATGACTTCCTGGATGCGAGAGCAGCAGCCGCGCGCCCCGGGACTCTCAGCAGCGCAGATCTGTAAACTCGCCGAGGACGGAGACCCCCTGGCGCAACGCTGCGTCGAGAGGGAGGGATACTATCTGGGTTTGGGCCTGACGAACTTGATTACGCTGTTCACCCCCGACGCGATTGCGTTGGGAGGCGGCGTGATGAAGAGCAGCCACCTCTTTCTCGATCGCGCGCGGGAGGTAATCCGGGACATCTGCACCCAGGTACCCGCGGCGAAAACTCAGATTACCCTGGCATCGCTGGGAGCCGACACGGGACTCGCCGGCGCGGCCCAGGCTTGGATATGCCGGTTTCGGGGTAGTGGTGCAGTCTGATGTTGTAGCGGCGAGTTTACCTCGCCACATGGCGGCGTAAACCCGCCGCTACATCAAACTGGTTTCGGCAATGGATCGATTCGAGGAGGAAATCATGATTCGGATAGACTTCAATTCGGTTGCCCTGGCAAAAAGATTTGCCCTGATACTGTGCTTGATGATGGTCTTGGTCCCCGTCTCAACCGTGAGCGCACAGACCTCCCTGAAGCCCTTTCTCGGCCGATGGGATATAACCGTCAAAACTCCGCAGAAGGAACTTCCCTCCTGGGTCGAAATCTCCGAGGAGCATGGCCAGCCCAAAGTGGTTATGGTAGGCGTCACGGATCACGCGACGCCGCTGGCGCGGGTGCAAATGAAAGACGGCGAGATTGATTTCGTCTCGCCGAAAGGGGAAGAGGGTTACACCGAGGACACAGAGTTCAAAGGTAAGGTGGTAGGTGGCCAGCTCGTGGGCACCGCGACGACCTCCAGCGGAACTTCCTGGCCGTGGCTTGGCAGGAGAGCGCCCAGCATGAAGCGCACCGGCGCCCCGGTCTGGGGCAAGCCCATCACATTATTCAATGGCAAGGATTTTACCGGCTGGAGATTCAGCGATCCGGGTAACAGCCATTGGAAGGTCGAAGACGGCACCCTGGTTAACCACGGACACGGTTCTGAAATCATCACGACTTCCAAGTTTGAGGATTTCAAATTACATCTGGAGTTCAATTGCGGCCCCGAATCCAACAGTGGTGTGTTTCTGCGCGGCCGCTACGAGGTGCAGATTGAAACCGATTCCGTGGCGGAACCTCCGAGCCATCATACGGGCGGCGTGTACGGATTCCTTGATCCCACGCCGGAATTGCCGCGCAAGCCAGGAGAGTGGCGGACTTTCGATATCACCTTTATTGGACGAACCGTTACGATTGTGCAGGACGGTCATACCATCATCGATCACAAGGAAATCCCCGGAATCACTGGCGGCGCTCTGGATAGCCACGAGGGTTTGCCGGGACCGATCTATTTACAGGGCAGCGAGAAGGGGCGAGTGGCGTTCCGGAACATCGTAATTACGCCCGCGGAGAAGTGATTGCGGAAAGACTCGGCTCTGACAGCTTTTCCGAGCAAAAGACCCATTTCCCGGGGGCGTGCTAATTTAGAGTGTGGCGCCGGGCTTTTAGAGCTTGCGGAAAAACATCCCAATACTGCCATCCTGAGCGCAGCGAAGGACCCCTGTAGTTCGCGGGGCGCACGAAAAGAACGAACTACAGGGGTTCTTCGCCCAAACTGCGGGCTCAGAATGACAGTGCCACGCGTTTTCCCGCAGCGGTCCTGGCACGCGTCGTTTCTCTTCGTGGAGGTTTCACTGCATGGCGCTAAGTGACGCATTGAAGACACGCTGGTTTTGGTACTCCATTTTGTGTGTGCTCTGTTGGGGAGGCTGGGCGCTGCTTTCGAAGCTCGGCTCGCGGGAAATTCCGCCAGAGACCATGCAGTTCCTCTTTACGGTAGGCGCTCTGCCCGTCGGAATCGCGCTGCTGATCGGTCGCCGCTTCAGGATGGAGAAAAGTAAAAAGGGAATTTCCTACGCTGTTCTGAACGGGATTCTCTCCGGTGTCGGCGGCCTTACGCTTTTTGCCGCTTATCACACCAACGGCAACACCTCGCTCATAACTGTTGCGACCTCGCTTTATCCCACGATTACCGTGGTGCTCGCCGTGTTGATTCTCCGCGAACGGCTTTCGGCTACACAGGCACTGGGCTTGGCGTTTGCGGGCGCGGCCATTGTGCTCTTCTCGCTCTAAGGAGTATTCAGGTGCTGCATGTCGCTCCGTGGTTCTGGTTTGCCGTTGTCACGCTGGTTTCGTGGGGAATCGTCGGGCTGCTCCAGAAGCTCTCGACGAATTACATTTCCGCGGAATCGTCCCTGATCTGGCTGGTGGTTGGATTCCTCCTGCTCGAGCCTCTGTTCTACCCGGGGAAAGCAGTGTTGCATTACTCCGGTTGGAATCTCAGTTGGGCGCTGCTGAGCGGCGTCCTGAATGCGCTGGGAGCCTGGGCGCTTTTTGCCGCGATGAAGAGCGGAGGCAAGGCGTCCATCGTCTCCCCTCTAACCGCTTTGTACCCGTTGGTGGTGGTTCTTGTGGTTCCGTTCATTTTGCACGAATCGATTACTCTGTACCAAGGCGCGGGAGTTCTGTGCGCTTTGACCGCGGTCGTGCTGCTCTCCACGTAGCGCGACTCATCGCGCCTCCCCGGCGGCATGGCGGAGGGGGCCCCACGTTTTGTACGCCGTGGGGGTGAGGGGTCATCTTCAATCCCAGCGGGCTCTGACAGAGTCACGACCTTCGACCAACCTTCGTTGCTTCCGTCTTCCCCTTGGCGGTATAGTAGGCCGAATGCTTGAGCACTTGGCTTCGGTCACCGTATGCCCACTTTGACTTCTATGAGAAGGGTCTGGGCGGAAGGCGAGACGCCCGCCCCAGGCCCGTCACCGCAAGCGAAGCGTGACGAAGCGCCGCTTCAACCCTCCGACGCAGGCTTTCTGCTCCTCGATTCCTCGCTGCGGCCAATCTACGCCAACCAGGATGCGGTGGGCATCCTCTGTCACCCCGAGGCTCCAAAGCCTTCGAAGGCTTTGATGCAGGCGATAAAGAGGCGCATAAACTCCCTCCTGCGCGGCCACCTGCCTAACCTTGGGAGCCCCTCGCTCGTGGAGTTTACCTCCGGCAAAAGGCGTTACCTGCTGCGGGCTTTTTACCTTGATTCTCACATCAAGAACCCTCTTCAACCCGTCTACGCTTTGCTGATCGAGCGCGGACATCACGTGCTGCTGGAACTGGCGAACATCAGCAACCAGTACAATCTGACGAACCGGGAGATTGAAACCATGCGATTGTTGCTGGGCGGGTTAACCAGCAAGGAAATAGCATCCCGCATGAAAATCAGTCCCAACACCGTCAAGGTGTTCCTGCGCCTGATCATGATGAAGATGGGCGTCACCACGCGCGCCGGAATCATCGGCAAGTTCGTCAGCAGCTAGCCTGCCTCCGTTCGCCGCTTTCAATCTGGTACTCGACTTCCGGACTAATTTCCCTTGGATGATGTGCGCCGGGCTCCCTCGCCCGTTGCCATGAGGCCGGCAGTTCTTGTGGACGTTTGCAACGCTTCCGTAATACCTCCCTGAAGCACGAAGTGCAATCCCACGAGATAGCGTGATCCGGAAGAGTTCTTGCGCTGCCACCGCACTTGCAGAAGAGTGGGGATACTGGCGCGCGTTCCGGGAACGGCAATTTCCCCCACCAGCAACTCCGACACCTTAAGACGTTTCTGCGCCAAGAGGCACAATCCGCCGGAGCTGATGTTTTGAACGTGCCCATCCACGACGCGCGCGCTGCCCGTTGTTCCCACGACCAGCGGCAGGGTGCTCCCGTACAGGCGAATGGGATTTTCCAGCGCAAAGCGCGGGACGGCGCGTAGTTCCTTGGCGGCGGTTTTGTTCATAGTGCCCAAAGCATAAGCCATGCCGGTGCGCCGCGCTATCACCCAAATGGATTAGACCACATGGTCAATTGATCCCAGCCGGCGTGTAAGCGCATAGTGCCCACAGTTCCACCACGTAGCAGGAGAGAAAGCTTAGATGAGCTTCACGAAGTTCGGAGTGTTTTTCAGTTCAGTTCTTTTGCTCGGTCTGGCGAGCGGGGCAGCTTGGGCGAATGACAAAATCGTTTCTGCCCTTAACATCCCGCCCGGACAACCCGCGCCGATCATTCAGGACAACGGTGCAGCGTCGTGGCCGACAAATCGAAATAGCGCTCCCTCCACCCTCTATGAAGGTGCAAAATGGAACAGCGCCTCCGCGATCACGTGGAGTCTCGCGAATAGTCCCGGCACAACCGATTTGCCCTTTAGCGGCTATATGGGATCGCAATACGAAGCTCTCGTTCAACAAGCTTTCGAGACTTGGGCCGCCGCTTCCGGCCTGACTTTCGAGAAGGTCGCAGACTCCAGTGAATCGGACATCCGCCTGGGCTGGGGTGAGTTCAATACGCCCTCAACCAGAGTGGTGGGGCATACCATGTGCCAGGCACAATCAGGGCGGTTTCTTCCCGGCGTCATCATCCGGCTTGAGGATCCCTTACAAGATCCCCTCGTCGCGGGAACAGTCGGCACGCTCACCTATTCAGGTACCCATGCGATTTTTTATCAGGTCATCCTGCATGAGATTGGCCACGCATTGGGTCTGGCAGACAACAACGATCCCAATTCCATCATGTATTACGAAGCCACGGGGGCGAACAACACACTCGCCCGGAATGATGTGGCGGGAATCCGGAAGCTGTACGGCTCGGAGGTTGAGGCTCGGGCACTTCAGGCTGCGGCATCAGCGCCGCCGGGAGCGCAGATGGACTCCCAGATACACCCGTTGAGCCGGACTGCCGAGTCTTTACAAGCCAACCAAAGAGCGCCGGCCTCTTCGGTGTCCCCTGTGGCAGTAAATCCCTCAAATTCGGTTGTCGCAGCCAATCCATCGCCGGTTTTCGCGGAATCACCCTGTATTGAGTGCCCGGCCGGGCATTGAATGCAGAAACGCCTGGATACACATTACCTAGACGCGTAATCCTTAGAACAGAAATTCCGGCATACACAAAGGAAACGATGGTCGCTGACAATGTTTAGCCCATTAGAGCCTTCTGCTGAAGCCCGCAAGCGACGCGGCGTCGCGGTGGTCTACGGGTTCGTTGCCGAGTTTCTGGCCGTGGTGCTGGCAATTCTTCTTGGCATACTGTCCCCGCAAGAACTGCCATTGACCACGCATTACGTATTGGCCCAGCTCCCAGAATTGACGCCGAAGCCGCCGGTAGCGCGACGGCCGCACAAGGTACTGAGGGTGGTTGTCCCGAAAATGAACTTGCCTGAGACCCCTAAACTCGTTGCCCCGCCTGTGGCCGAGCTTGAAGTTCCCAAGGTTCAGCCGGAGATGTCGCCTGCACCACTTCCCGTCCCCTTGCCGCCCCCACCGGCCGCTGGTCCCACCGCGCCTTTGCAACCGAAAGAGCCCGTTGTCGTGCGCACGGGTCTTTTTGGTGGCGCGGAGGAAAAGGTCACCACCAAGCGGCCTGTGGAACAAGTGCAGACTGGAGGGTTTGGGAGTCCGCAAGGCTTTCCTGGCAAAGCACAAGGCGACAGCTCCGGCAACGTCCCTAAGTTGGGCTCGTTTGGGCTCCCCGATGGTCCTGGTATGGGAAACGGGACGGGAGGACGCCACGGTGTTCCGGGCGTGGTGGCCAGCGCCGGCTTCGGGAGCGGGGTAGCGGGCCCAGGATATGGGCGCGGAACTGGCGGTACCGGTGCGGTGGCAGTGGGGGAATTTGGGAAGACGCTTCAAGTCGCAGCAGCACCCGCAGAACGTCTTCAGGCGCCGCCACCTGCGGAATTCCAGCCCGTGGAGATACTATTCAAGCCTTCTCCCGTCTACACGGAGGAGGCACGCCGGTTGGGAATTCAAGGTGACGTTGGGCTCTCTGTAGTCTTCCAGGCGGATGGCTCGATTCGCGTCACCGGCGTGTTGAAATCGCTGGGCCACGGGCTCGATCAGGAGGCGGAGCGAGTTGCCACACAAATTCGTTTTAAGCCAGCCCAGCGCGCGGGCCGGCCGGCGGATTTCCCGGCTACGTTGCGCATCGAATTCCGGTTGGCGGGTCCGTCAAGTTAGCCGGCGGCGACGTTGTGGTCACAACGTCAAGCCACAGATGGCAAGTCGAAATCTCCTGGTAGTGGTCACGCGCCAACTCTCCTTCCCCGTCTTTTGCCACGTTCTTTGGTGCTCTCCAAATTTGGAATGCAGCGCCGGGCTTGAGCCCGGCACGTGCCGCCCTAAAGGGCGGCTTTACGTCCCCAATTAGGACAGCACGCGCTTTTTGCCATCCTTTGCAGCCCCCAGCCAGCAATGTATAATGTCCGACTGGTTGCAATCCTGCTGAGTGTCCTAAGCCCAAGCAACCCTGAGAGACAGAATGCCTCGACCCACCCTTGGATTTGCTGCTCGCACGATGATAGTTTTGGCTACGGCTCTTGCCGCGGTTTTCGTCGTTGCGCAGACCCTCCCGCCCGGCTCCAAGTCCGGGCCCCACCCCGCAAGGCAAATGGCGGCGTCTGTGCCGGCGCAAACCTTCCGCAACCTCGGCAAAGCCTATTTCGAGCAGGGTAAGTATGTCGAAGCTATTGAGCAATTTCAAAAGGTAGTGGCTTCTGGAAACGCGTCGGCGGTCGATCACCTGAATCTGGGCCTGGCGCTGATGCAGGCGAACAAACTTGACGAGGCGCTCGGCGAAATGACCACTGCCAAGCAGATGGCTCCTCACCTCGTCGCCGCTGACTTCAATTTGGGTATCCTTTATAAGCGCGAACTTCGCAATCCCGATGCCGAAGCGGCCCTGAAACGGGTCATCGCCGTTGACTCCGAGGACCCCTCGACATGGTTCAATTTGGGAACCGTGTATTTCGCCGAAAAGAAGCTAGACGAGTCCCTTGACGCCTACCATCACATTCTCGAGATGGGCTTTGGCCGCGGCCAGAATTTTTACGTCGCCGCGGCCTTTCGCACCTTTACCGTGCTCGTTCGCCTGAAACGCCAGGAAGACGCCCAGAAGGCACTAAAACTGTGGGAAGGATTGCACGACAAGGTTCCGAACATCTCCCTTCAGGACCCGGCTCTCGAGGGCGGCAAATACGGCACGATCCTCGCGCCTTCCATGCCACCCGTGGAAATCGCGCGGACGGCGGGTCTGGAAAACGTGACCTTTCGGGAGATCAGTCAAAAACTCAATCTCGCTCTCCCCGCGGCAAGTACATCGACCTTCGATGCGCGCCAGCCCATCAAGGCTGCGGACTATTCGCTCGAATTCGCTCGGCAGAATCTTGTCCCACTCTTCGGTCCCTCCATCGCCGTGGGGGATTACGACAATGATGGCCGTCCGGACGTTTACGTGGTGATTCCTTCTGGCAAGAATTTTCTCTTTCACAACAATGGCGATGGAACGTTCAGCGATGTGACGGAGAAGGCGGGGGTCGCCGGCCCCGGCAGCAGCCTGTCCGCTACGTTTGCCGATTTCGATAACAGTGGCAAGTTGAGCCTGTTTGTAGCCGGCCTCGACGGAGTGAAAGTCTATCGCTACGCGGGCGATGGAGTGTTTCAGGACGATACGGAAAAGGCGGGCTTGAAGCCTGAGCCCGGTGAAGTCGATACACGCGCCGTGCTGTTTGACGCCGATAACGACGGCTTCCTCGACCTTGTCATCACCGCCTATACCAACCTGAAGCAGCCTCCCTCCAAAGACTCCTTCATCTTCCCCAATGATTTCTCCGGCTCGACAGTGCACTTCTATCGTAACAACGGCGACGGATCGTTCACGGAGAAGACTTCTTCCGCCGGCCTCGAATCCGCCAAAGGGCGTCTGCGTGGCGCGGTGTTTGCCGATTTTTCCAACCGCGGCTATTCCGACCTTTTTCTATTTCGCGATGATGGCCCCCCCTTGCTTTACGAGAATCAGGGTGAGGATAAGTTCGTCTTACACCGGGAAACCGGCGCGGCGCTCGCGAAGGCGGTGGTGCTCGACGCACAGGTGGCTGATTTCAATCACGACGGCTACTTCGATCTGGCCGTCTGGACTGCGGACGGATATCACGTGCTGCTCAACGAACGCGATTGGAAGTTCTCGCCCGCTGCGGCGCCGGCCATTCCCGCGCCAGACGGCTTCTTCAACTTCCGCGGCGTCGTGGCCGACCTTAACGGCGACAGCTTTCCCGATCTTCTCGTGGCCGACGCGCAGAGCAAAGTTCACTTTGTCGTTAATCACGAAGGCCGCTTCCGCGAAGGGTCGATTGCGATTCCGGTGGGCGATGGCGCGGCGCTCACTTCGTTGATCGCCACAGCGCTGGCTAATCCCGGCCAGCTCGACCTGCTCGCCATGAACCGCAGCGGCCAGTTGCGCGCCTTCGAGAAGGAAGGCCCGCCCGCGCGCTGGGTGGAAGTAAAAATGAACGGCTACAAGAGCAACAGCCGGGGAATCGGCAGCGTGGTGGAATTCAAGGCGGGTAACTACTACAACAAAGTGATTATCACCAGCAGCCCCGTGCGCGTTTTCACCGGCGACCTTGCCAAGCTCGATGTCATCCGCGTCACCTGGCCGAATGCCGTAGTGCAGAACTGGATCGACGTAGCGACCGACAAACAGATTGAAGTTCGCGAATCCGAGCGACTGGCAAGTTCCTGCCCGTTCCTCTACGCGTGGGGCGGCCGAAAGTTTAACTATGTCACCGATGTGCTGGGAGTCGCTCCGCTTGGCGAGCTGGCCCCCGACGGCACGCGCGTCAAGCCTATCCCCGAGGAGTTTGTGCGCCTGCCCAACCTGGTACCTGATTCCAAAGGCAACTATGTGTTTCAGTTGACTGACGAAATGCGCGAGGCCGACTTCTTCGACCAGGTCAAACTTGTCGCCGTGGACCATCCCGCGAACGAAGAGATTTACGCGAATGAGATTTACTCGGCCAATCCCGGCCCGCCCTCGCTCTACACCGTGCCCGACAAACGATTTCCCGTGTCGGCCGTGGACGATCAGGGCCGCGACGTACTGCCGCTGCTGTTGACGCAAGATGGCCGCTACCCCACCAACTTCGCGCGCAACCGCATTTTGGGTATGGCGGATTTGCACTCGCTCACGCTCGACTTGGGCGACTTGCCGGCGAATGCGCCGGCAAGTCTATGGCTGAACGGCTGGGTGTTCTGGACGGACTCCAACGGCGCGCGCGCGCTGGAATCCAACCGTCAACTACAAATGATCTCGCCCTATTTGCAGGTTCGCGATGCGGATGGAAAATGGGTGACGGTCATTGACGATATGGGACTGCCGAGCGGGACCAATCGCACGATGCGCGTGGATCTTACCGGCAAATTCCTTTCCGCGGATCGCCACGTGCGGATTGTGACCAACCTTTGCGTGTACTGGGACCAGATCTTCTTCACCACTCACGAATCTCCCGCTCCCGCCCCCATCGCCGTGCCTCTCATCGACGCGGACCTGCACTACCGCGGCTTCTCGGCACTCGCGAGCGATACGGAGCACGTGAAGCCTGACACTTTCAATTATCAGCAGGTCATGACGACGGCGCCCTGGAACCCTCTGCGCGGCCACTACACGCGCTACGGTTCAGTGGAAAAGCTGCTGGCGCGGCCCGACGATCAGTTGGTGGTGATGGCCACCGGCGACGAGATGACGGTGGAGTTCAGCCCCCGCGCCTTGCTCGCGGTAAGGCCCGGATGGAGACGCGACTTCTTCCTGGACCTGCGCGGGTACGCCAAGGACGGTGAACCTAACACCTCTTTCGCCTGGACCGTCGAACCGCTGCCATTTAGCGGAATGTCCAATTACCCGCCGAGCCCGAGCGACCGGCTCCCCGCCACGCCCGAGTATCAACAGTACCTGCACCAGTACCAGACACGGCCCGGTTACGCGCTGATTCCTCCCCTCGCGCCGGCGGCGCATTAAAGGTAAGTCTTCAGTTGTCAGTAAAACCGCTTCCTGCGGGAACGCGCTACCCCGCCTGTATACGGAGCGAAGCAGTGTTCGCAAGACTCAAGCGAATGGCATTGCTATTGAACGTCCGAAACCTTGCCGTTAAGGAAGGTGACCTTCAGGTCCTTGTAGAGGTAGATCTGTTTTGACCCCAGGTTGACTTTCTTCTCCGGCTGGCCAAGGACGGCAACCACCTCAGCGGGAGTCTGTCCCAACTGGATGGAAGCGGGCTCTGCTTGCGCCGGCGCTGGTGGGGGCGCCGCGGGTTGCTCCGGCTGGGGTGGGGGTTGTACTGGCTGTGCGACAGGAGCAGAGGTGTCGAGCACGAAGACCTGGGCGATGGTATCCTCGACATCCGGGACGCTAGCCTTGGCCAGATAACCTTTGGCAAACTGAAAAATCACTTCCGATTTGAAGGAAGACGACGCCATTCCCGCATTGCAAGCATCGCATTCAACGATGTGCATCTCGACCTTGTCATCCTTCAGGTTGGCGTTGATCTTCGTGGCGTAAACCTTCTCCCCCACCAACAACTGTCGTGAGCTTACCCCCGATACCGGCGCCGACACACCGCGGAGAAAGCCCGTTCCAATGTCCGACTTTTTGCTGGGCGGGCGCAGCGCTCCGTCGGAATATATCGCCGCGACCGCAGCAAGGCTTTTCAAGGGAACACCTTGCATCCCGGCCTTCTGAATAATCAGCACGGTGCCTGGCGTGGTCACTCCGAGCCCGTTCGGGCCCTTGCCTACCTTCGCCAACTTGTATTCCGCCTCCAGTTGCTCCTGCAAGGAAGGGGGGGCGGTATTTTGCGCAACAACCGCAGCGCCCGCAAGAGATGCGGCAACTACCAATGCGACGGCGATTGCGATCTTCGGTCTCATGGTGAAATCCTCCGGCCCGCTTACATGGTTTCTGTCTGTACCTGTTGCTGGACCTGGCCCTCGGCCTGGGTTCCTTGCTGCTCTTGCTGTTGCAACCTGCCATCAATGTTCCCGTCGGGTGCGGGCGGCGGTACCTCACCCGGGGTCGTGCCCACATCGGCGGTGGCCGGCAGTCCGCCCTGGCCCTGGTCGCTCGCCAGCGTATCGAGCCCGGAATCAACCTGCTCGTGGAGAGTGTTATGCATCTCCTGCAAGTCGTTGAGGCCGACGAGGACCAACGCCCCGGCGGTGCAATCCTGCTGCTTGGTGGTGACCACCTTTACGCGGACCTTGTTGTCTTCTCCCGGCGTGTCATCGACGCGGCTTATGACATCACCCCCCGTAAGCGCGCATTCCTGCCCCCCCGGCGTGGAAACATCAAGATTGGTCGACACCACAAACATACGTTGAGTGGGATCCAACGCCGCCGGGGGGGCGTCGGGGCCGGCTGCCGGCGGAGGGGTACCCGGCTGCGATGCCTGCGTCTCTTCCACGCCGATCTGCCCTTGCACCTCCGCGGCGATTTCGCCCTTGACTTGCACGCTAATCTGACCGGAAGCTTGGGCGGAAATCTCGCTGTCGGGGGGTGGACCTTGTTCGCCCGGTTGGGGGGGAGAACTTATCGTTGCAGCGTCTTGCCGGGCCGCGTAGCCGTTTTGCAAGTCCGCCGCGATCACGAAATCCGTAAGCCAGAATGAAGCCGAGGGGTACGAGGGCGCTGGCGCGAAATAACCTCCATAGGAAACGGCCCACGGCGCGCCGCCCCATCCCCACTGGTACCTGACAGGGGCAGGCCACGGTCCGTAAGCGTAATTATAGAATCCACGGTGGTAAAAGTGGCTCGGCACGTACTCGGAGTAATGCACTCCATGATAAACCTGGTCGCGGTAGACGTGCGCGTAGGTGCGGCCGTTCATCGTGTAAGTTCGCTGTACGTAGCTTCGGCCATTGCGGTTTAAGTAAGGGCGTTCCAGGTAGCCACGATGCGGCCCCTCGCCCACCAGGCGCCGGCCATTGCCTTCCGTCACGATGGTTCGTCCGCCGTGGAGTCCACGATTAACCTGGATTCCCGGCGCGCGAACGGAAGCGAGCTGGCCATTGGGATGGAAGGCCGCCGACCTGCCATCGCGTAAAGTGACTTGTTGCACGGTACCATTGGGACGAACTTCCATGTGCGTGCCATTATTGGTCTGAATGACGTGGTGGCCATTCGGAAGGGTGGATAATTGCCCCTGGGGCAACGGGCGCTTGTTGATTCCTCCCATCCTGCTACGGCTTTGGTTCAATGAGTGAATGACTTGCTGCGACTGCTGGGGTGGCAGCACCTTTGCCGCGCCGCCCGGTTGTAGCCCTGGTTGCCTCTGTTGGAGTTGTTGTTGCTGCCGCTGCTTAAGCTGTAACTGCTGCTGTTGCCTCTGCGGTAGCTGCTGTTGTTGCTGCTGCCTTTGAGGTAGATGTTGCTGTTGCCGCTGCTGGAGTTGTTGCTGCCTTTGCTGCTGCAATTGTTGCTGCCGCTGCTGGAGCTGGAGCTGCTGTTGTTGCCTTTGCTGGAGTTGTTGTTGCTGCCTATGTTGAAGCTGCTGCCGTTGCTGGAGTTTGAGCTGTTGCTGTCTTTGTTGTAGCTGTTGTTGCTGCTGCTGCTTCTGCTGAAGCTGCTGCTGTTGTTGTTTCTGCTGGAGCGTTTGCTGTTGCCCAGGTTGGGCGGGCTGCTTCGGTTGGACTTTCGGCGGTGGCACAATCGGCACGGTGGTTTTCTTCTCGTCCGCCCGAGCAAACACCCAAGAGAATGTGAGGACCAAGACCGTTATCAGCGATTTCAGGATTCTTCTGTTGGGCATGTCTAAGCTCCTCACAATCTCTCATTCGTCCGAGTCATGTGCTCGCGACTTGACCGTGGTAAACCGACAAAAGTTAGAAATCCCCCAAAACCTTGCGAACGTCGCGGACCTCTCGTCCTTCAGGCTTCGGCTGCCTGCCTGAGCGGGCATTCTGTCGTCACCGGCCCTCCCGTCGACCCATATCGACAAGTCGACTGTGCGCAAAGTGCTGAGATGCTCGGGATCGAGGCCCCCGCGGCAACATTGGCAGGCTCCCGCTCGTCCGGCAGAGTCATGCTGCCGGTACAGCAGACCCCATAGCTGAGCGTGTCTTCTGCCCTAGTAAGAGAGCTGACTATAAAAATGCAAACCTCCGATATTGCTGTGTGCAGTATGCCCCTATTTGTACCATATTTTGGGTTCGAGTTTATTAGTAATTATGGGGCGGACAAGTCTCCCGCCGAAAGGGCAGTGGCGTCATTTGCTCGAGTGACCGGCGCGCGGCGCGTGTACGCAATTGATACGGAGGGAGTCCCCGAACACCTCAGAGCTGGCGGGCAGCCTCACCACAGTAGCAAGGATGGGATTCAAGACAGTAGCTGCCCGCGGAATTGTCAGGAGGAGAGGTCAACCACGGCGGCTCCTATCTGCTTCGCAACGCCTACCTTCTCCAGGACAACCTCGGGCGCGAGTCTTACATCCAACGCGGGGAACGCGAGCGAAAATCTAGTGCGGGACGCATAACTAGCGGGTCCGCAAGGAAGGGGTTGTTGTGTCACAATCCAAGCCGGAGGTGCGTCCGCACGCATCCGCCATTTCTGATCCAGAGTTTTGGGCCTCGCGCCCGTTTGAACTGACCTTGCTCGAATTGCCCAGTTTACCGGCATCGCTGATCCAGCAGACTCGCAATTTGCTGCGCGACCAGCGGTCCTCTGGCCGCGACCAACCCGGCGCGCGGCTAGCGGTGTCCGACCAAGGACCGTGGTATCGCACTCTGCCAGCGCAGATTCAGGCCGTGCTCGCGGCGCCGCAAGCTGCTCCCGCCGACTTCCCCTCGCTCGCGGCTGACTTCCCTGATCTTTGGCAGGGCTACTTGCCCAACCCCTATTCATGGGCTAATTCGCTGCTCATTCACGTGTTTGCAGTCACAGCATTACTGCTTCCCTTCGCGATTCGGCAGGTGATGCGCGCCGCGCCTGTTCCCACGAAGTTATTTAATTTCACGCCTCTCGTGCTCTCGCTTCCACAGCTCCAAGGCCACGACGAAAAAACCGGCGGCGGAGGTGGAGGCGGTGTCAGTTCCCCGCTTCCGGCGTCGCGTGGCGCGCTTCCTCGCTTCGCGCGCACACAATTCACTCCACCTACGGTCACGATTCCAAAGGTCGAGTCGGTCTTGGCCATGCAGCCGACCCTAGTGGGTCCGCCGGAACTGAAACTCCCCGCCATGAAGCTGGACATGGCTTGGGGTGACCCGCAGGGCGTGGTGGGGCCACTTTCGGGCGGGCCGGGGACGGGTGGCGGGATCGGCCCCGGTAACGGCACGGGGGTGGGACCCGGCACGGGTCCCGGTTACGGCCCGGGATCAGGCGGAGGATGCTGTGGCGGCCCTTACAGCGTCGGCGCCGGAGTCAGCGCACCCATCCCCATTTACTCGCCTGAGCCTGCCTACTCCGAGGAGGCACGCAAGGCCAAATTCGCGGGAATCGTCCTGTTGTGGATCGTGGTGGACGCACAGGGCACCGTACGGAATATCCAGATTGCCAAACACCTGGGCATGGGCCTTGATGAAGAGGCGGTGAAGACTGTAGACACGTGGAAATTCAAACCGGCCTTGCGGCAAGGCGTGCCAGTGCCCGTGCAAGTACAGGTGGAAGTCAGCTTCCGGCTATTCTGATTCAATCCCAATTCTTAACTTGCGGCCAGATTTCCTTCAGCGGCTGGCGCAGGCCACGGCAGTAATAGATATCAAAGTGCTCGTAGGGCATTGAGTAAGGGTGACCGACGCTCGCGACCTTCCGAACGCTGGCGAATCGTCGCTCCAGATCCTGCTGCTGACCATGCATTACGATCATGCTCTCACCGGTGTAGTCGCGCGGTCCCCACAAGAAGTAATTCTGATGCCCGCTGATCGCGGGTGGAAGGCCGTACTTCGGACCGAAGAGATCTATCGCACCCGCCTGCCCGTAATTCTGGCCGAAGATTGCAGTCTTGGGACGGACCTCCGGCGGCAGGCTGTTGTAAATGCCCGCCACCGTGGCCGCCATCTCTTCCCAACCAAACTGGTCGGCGTAGAGTTGTGGCAGCGGGCCCAGCTTCCAAGTCTCAATCCTGGGCGGCTGAAGGTGCAGCGCCTGCGTGTATCGAATGTACGTCTCAGGCGGCAGCACCGGAATGGCGAGTGGCGAGAAGATGGCGCTGGTCACAACCATGAAGGTAGGGTAGGCGAACCTGAGCCATTTGGACCGCGGTCGGTCCAACCACGCTTCCCACATCACACTGCCTCCGGCAAACAGAATCGGAAATGCGGGATAGAGATAGTAGACTCGCGGGCTCAGCGTCACAATCGCGGCCGCCGTGAAAACCCACGCCCATCCCAGCGCGCGAAACGGCTTGCCCGGCTTGGAGAAAAGGAAGAACCAGACGCCGGCGAGCCAGATGGGCAAGGTGAGGGGGAGCATTGTCAGGATTTCCTGAGCGAAGAAGGCCAGCGGCCCCAGAGGCACATCGCGCCCGCTGCGACGGATGTTAGCTTGTATCTCCAGGAACGGGAAGTGATGATGGATATTCCAGAGTAAATTCGGTAGGAAGATCAGGAAAGCGATCGCGCCGCCGGCCCAGATCCAGGGGCTCAGGAGTGCGCGGCGTTGTGGAGTCAGCAACAGACCCACTACGATGCCGGCGCCGAAGATCAGCATGGAATATTTGTTTTCAAGGCCAACTCCCGACAGGATGCCGAACCAGACCCATAGTCTCGGATCGCCGGTCTTGACGATACGGATAAACAGATAGGCACATCCCATCCAGAACAGCGGCTCGAACGCGTTCATGGTCAGCAGGTTGTCGGTAGCAAGGATTGCTGGTGCGACCAGAACCGCGAGCGCCGCCAAGCTCTGGGCAAAACGTTTGCCTCCGAGCTCGTGAGCGATCAGGGCAGTGAGAACAACCTCGGCAGCACCGGCCACGGCAGGAAGAAACCGAATGGCCGGCAGCGAATCACCGAGCAGCGATCGCGCCAGCCAGGCGACCACCGCGATCAGCGGCGGTTGATCGACGTAACCCCAGGCCAGGTGCCGGCTACACGCGAGATAGTACAGTTCGTCAACAAAAAATCCGTAATACCGGCCAGCGTACAGGTGCACCAGGAACTTGACCGTTGCGATGCACAGGACCAGTGTGGTTGTGGTGCCGGCGAAAGTTCTCTCGGCGTTTTCGCTGGGAACCGGTACGGATGGGGAGCTCATGGACGATGGAAGTATACAACTCTTCCTGACCGAAGGCGCTTTACGCGGCAGCACTATGCCCTCGGACCCAAGGCGCGCTTACGCCGATGCAATTTCCGTGTACTTAAGCGAGAGCAAAGCTTTGCAGGCCGCGCACACAAATTGTGGCGGTGGACCAGCATCACTGACGGCGAAAACCCTCGGTTCGTGGCAGCGCGCGCAGGGGGCCGTGGGTGCGCTGGGATCAGTTTCGGGCGGAATCTGGAAGTTCTCCACAACTTCGCCCACTCGCGTCGTTTCCAACTCAAAGGTGGTGTAGCAATTGTTGCAAACGTGGTTATAGCAACACTCCGGCTTGCACGAATAGAGTACGTCAGCGGAACCGCATTGCGGGCAGGCCACGGTAATCGGCGTGAGCGTCATGAAGTTTCCAGCATTGCGAAGACTAGGTTATAGGTTACAGCCTCTGGGCTTTCCCGTCACCTCTAACCTGCCACCTGTAATCTATTTGCTCTTTCCCCTTGTCAGCGATGCGAGGAAGCTTGAGAATAGCGCGGACATGAGTTCCCCGCGCACCTACTGGACGCTTGCCCGGCCCTTCACTCTGGTTCCACCGATGACGGGGATTTTTTCCGGTTCCCTTTTGGGCTACGGGGCCACGCACGCCGCCGTTCATCCTGTCCGCATCGCGTCGGCGGTGCTCGCCGCGGGCGTGCTGAACGCCGCCTCCAACGGGCTGAATCAGATTTGCGACCTCACCAACGATCGCATCAACAAACCGCATCGTCCGCTTCCCTCTGGTGAACTCAATCTGCGCCAGGCTTGGATATTTACCGCGATGGCGTATGTCGCGGCGCTCGCGATGGTAGCGGTAGTGAACCGCGAAACGTTCGCAATCTACGTCATTGCTGCGGTCGCCACCGTGGCATATTCCGCGCCTCCGGTACGCTTGAAGCGGCATCCAGTGGGTTCAAACCTGGTCATCGCGCTCGTTCGAGGTTGCCTGCTGAAGGTGGCGGGATGGGCGGCGGTGGCGACGGTGCTCAGTTCGATCGAGCCGTGGTACATCGGCTCCATCTATCTTGTTTTTCTCCTGGGCGCGACCACCACCAAGGATTTCGCCGACATCGAAGGCGACCGCGCCGCGGGGTGCATCACCTTGCCGGTGAAATTCGGAGCCGCGTGGAGCGCGCGCGCCATCACCCCATCGTTCATCTTGCCATGGCTGATGTTGCCGCTGGGCCTTGCGCTGCACGTGCTCAGCGGTGATCCGGCGGCCATTCTCACGCTGAGCGTCATTATGTTGGCGTGGGGCGCGTACGTTGCCTATTTGATTAACAAGGATCCGCACCGGCTGGTGACCGAGGGCGAAAACCATCCTTCCTGGCACCACATGTACTGGATGATGATGGTCGGGCACATGGGGCTGGCAGGCGCCTACTTGATTCACTTGGCCCGTTAGGAAATTTTCGGGCTCATGGGAATGCAAGGGGGCATTTCGGGGGCGGACCGATTCTTTCCAGAGGGTCTAAACCCATCCCAAAGGGTTCCAAGGTAATGCTATTGCTGACCGGCGCCACCGGCTATCTCGGATCGGCCATCGCCCGCGAGCTTATCGCGCGGCACGAGCCCTTTCGCGTCTTAGTGCGGGATGCCAAGCGCTTGGGATTCGAACCCGCGGCGTGCCACTGTGAGGTAGCGATCGGCGACCTTAACGACCGTGAAACGTTGAATGCCGCGGTGCGAAATGTGGACGCGGTAATTCACACGGCTGCCCTAGTAAAGATGTGGGTGCGCCACCGTCGCGAATTCTGGCGCGTGAACGTGGAAGGTTTGCAGAACCTGCTGTGCGCCGCTGACCATGCCGGCGTACAGCGGGTTATCTACACGTCCTCGTTCATCGCGCTCGGGCCGTCCGCGGATGTTAACGGTGACGAGCGGTTGCAACGCACCGGCCCATATTCCGACGGCTATGCTGAATCCAAGGCGCGCGCCCTCGAATGGCTGCGGGCCGAGGGACTGCGCCGCTTCCCCGTCATCGTAATGTTTCCCGGCGTCATCTACGGCCCAGGGCCAACGACCGACGGCAATCTGGTGGGGGGAATGATTGACCAGTACCTAGCCGGAAAATTCCCCGGCTTGCTCGGGTCTGGCGAGCAGCGCTGGAGCTTCGCATTCATTACCGACGTTGTCCGGGCCCACTTGACTGCACTCGATCAGGGCAAGCTCGGGGAAGAATACATCCTGGGCGGGGACAATCGCTCGCTCAACGACTTCTTCCGGGTCCTGGCTGATTTCACGAAGGTGCGACGGCCGATTCGCCATCTTCCGTTTGCCGTGGGGAAGTTAGTGGGCGCGATGGAACTGGCGCGCGCACGTGCTTTCGGCCACACTCCCCAAGTCACTCCCGGCGTTGTAGAAATTTTCAAGCACGATTGGGTCTACTCGAGCGCCAAGGCAATACGCGACCTTAATTATTGGGTGGCGCCTTTGGAGGAGGGCCTCCTGAAAACGCTCGCGGAGAGGATGCCGTGCCTAACCACGCGTTGAACCGATTGGCCTCTTCATAATATAGTGACGCTTCTCGTGTAGCGCCGGAATCTCCGGTTTCTGAAGTTCGAGGCTGCATCAGAGTCCACCAGTCGGAACAGAAATCGCGTTTGTCGGCACGGGGAAATGCCGCCGAGAAGGTGGCGCCACAAAACATGCCGGAAACCTCCGCATTCGCCGCCGTGCCGCGCGCACCGCTTTTCTCCACGCGCAAGATCGTGCACATCTCCATGCTGTTCTTCGCGTTCCTGCTGCCCTATCTCACCTGGACGCAAGCGGCAGGGTGCGCGCTGCTGGCGCTGCTTTTCAACGTTGTGGTTCTGCCGCGCCTGGGAGCGGACCTGAGCAAAGGTCCCGCCGGTGCACCCAGCGCCGGAGTCTGGACCGGCATCGTCATCTATCCCATCTCGGTGCTGGCGCTAATCCTGCTCTACCGCCACGACCTGCACATTGTGGGCGCGACATGGGCCATCATGGCGTTGGGCGACGGCATGGCGAGCGTTAGCGGCGGCGCATTACGCGGCCCGGCGCTCCCCTGGAATCGTGAAAAGACTTGGTCGGGTTTCTTGGGGTTTATCGTGGCCGGCACGGCGGGCGCTTACGTTTTGATGCGCTGGATAGCGCCGGCCATCGCCCCCGACATCGCCCTCAGGATTTGCGCGGCCTCGGCGCTGGTGGGAGCGATCGTCGAGTCCGCCCCGATTGGCCTGGATGACAATGCCACGGTTCCGCTGGTGGCGGGCGCATTCATGTTCTGCTTGTGTTTTGTGGAACGCAGCGCTCTGGATAGTAACCTGCCTTTCCTCGGCCGGCGCATCGTGCTGGCTGCAGTTGTCAATCTGGCGCTGGCGGCATTGGCCCTGGGCTTGAAAATGGTCAACCGCTCGGGCGCGGTTTGTGGCTTCCTCCTGGGAGTGGCCGTTTATCTGGGCTGGGGCTACAAGAGCTTTTTGTTGATGTTTGCCTTCTTCGCGATCGGATCCGCTGCCACCCGAATCGGTTACGCAAGGAAGGCTGAGCGCGGCGTGGCGGAGAAACGTGGGGGCGCTCGCAGTTGGCGCGAAGCCGTCGCGAACACGCTGGCGGGCGCGTTCTTCTCCCTGCTGGTCATCACCACGCATCACGAAGGCGCGTTTTTGATGGCCTTGATCGCCACGTTTGCGGAGGCCACGGGCGACACCGTTTCGAGCGAGATCGGCCAGTGGATTTCCGCCCGCGCCTATTTGATTACGACGTTCAAGCCGGTTCCCGCTGGAGAAAACGGCGGCGTTTCCATGGGAGGCAGCATTGCGGGCGCACTGGCTTCCACGCTGGTTGTGGCGCTAGCGTTCAGTATGGGCCTGTGTGGAAGAGGTGGCGCCGCCATCGCCCTAGCCGCCGCAGTGGCCGGGAACCTGCTCGATAGCGTGCTGGGCGCCACCATCGAACGGCGCGGTCTGGTGACCAACGGCATCGTCAATTTTGCCGGCACCAGCTTCGCCGGCATGATGGCGCTGTTCATCGCGCTGCGCATCGGGTTCTAAAAGCGCAACGCCAGACCTACTTCATAGCCTGCCGAAAAAAGGATAGTAGCGAGAACCTTGATTAGACGCGGTGCGCCGCAGGCGCTTTGGAATGCGGTCGCAGCAGCTACCGCGGTGAGATTGATGCCGGTTTTTTGAATCGTCACAAAATCATGGGTATTGCCGGTTACGAGCGGCCGGTTCAGCCGCACGGCGACCGCGGCAATCAAACAATCCGGCAGTTCGACCACATAGCCTTGCTTTCTTGCGGTCGCCTTGATGGTGGCCGCCGCAAGGTAATCGGTGGCGAGGGGGGTGATCTCTTCGTTCAGCTTCAGCCAGGCCAGCACCTTTTTCAATTGGCTCGAAGCTCCCTTAAGCTCAAGGCCATAAACGATCTCGTAGACGGTAACGCTGGTAAAAGTGAAAAGGCCATGGTCCTTGGCGTAGGTCGCGGCCCGATTGGCCACGGAAGCGTTGTGTCCCTTGAAGTATTCGGAAAGGATGTCGGTGTCCAGGATGGACTTGACCGTTATATTAGAGGGTCGTATCCCTTTTGCTAGGCTGGCGTCTCTCCTGGTAGGCGATGGAAACTACCTCGTCAAGCAGAGAAGCATCTTCCGGGCTGCCGAACAAACCCAGGCCCTGCGTAAAGACACTGGAGGATGCGCTTGCAGACACAGTTTCGTCATCCTTGGGCAAGCTGGCAATTGCCCGCGCGATGAATTCGTCAACCGAGGTCACCTTGCCGGCGCGAATGGCGTCGCGGACCGCCTGCTCCTGGTCTGGATTGAGGGTGATGGTCATAGGATTATCCTTCCTCGTCATCATGGGTCTACTTTACTGCAAGTAACACGGGGGTGCAAACAGCCTGCCCATGTGCGGAGCGGCTTTCGCATGGCCATCCAACGCGGGCGCCCTGATCGGTGGCGTCGCCGACGCGACATGCCGCCCCTGCTAGGCCTTGCGCCCGCATCTCCAATCGGTCATTTCCAGATGTAGTGTCGCGGAGGAGGGCCAAGTACGCCCACCTTCGCGCCACTCACTTTTCTCTAGTAGTTGCGGAGCAATGCAGAAGGCGCGCGACTCCGCGCTGAGGTGGCTGGCGACGAGCGTTGCGGGGACCTCTGGGCTCCAGTTTTATGGAGCCCGAACAAAACCGTCAAAAGTCGGAGAAGTGTTGGGTATACTTTGGGCGACCGAAATGCCAAAAAGGAAATGTCGGGCATGGTGTTCGGCGATAGGGAAGGAAAAATCCCGGATAAGACAAACCCAACAAAAACAGTGAAGGAGCCAAGACATGAACTTTTGGAAAAGACTTTTTAGCGGCTCAAAGCCGCCAACACTAACAAGTTCCAAACCATCGCAACCATTACCCCCCGTAGCGTCACCGCCGAAGCCACCTCCAAGCCCAGCGTCGGCGCCCCAGAAAGATGAAGTGCCTAGCGATGGGTTAAACTTTGTGCGGAATCACTTGGAGAAAGAAAAGAAGCGCTTCTATGAAGCAGCCAGTTGGGAAGTGGTGCGCGACGCAAACGGAAATGTGACCGGCATTTGGGTACCCCAGCCCGACTGCTCGACCTATCCAACGTTGGCGTTTCTTCAATTAGTGATGAAAAGGGGAGGGTGGCTGATGACACAAGGCCTGTCAACTGATCAGATCAGTGCTTTGTCACAGAGCAAGGGTTGTTGTCGGATCGTCCCTACTACTGCGGCGGGCCACAGTGGGGCATACTTGATGTTTGGGGAATCGCTCGCCCCATCTGAAAGACCGTTACGTTCTCCAAGCCCCACATCCTACGTTGAATCTGTGTTTGCTTTTGATTTGGCAGAAACGTCTGAGTCTCGAGACTGGCAGGACCTGGACGAGCTTAAGGATGTGCCTGACCTCTTCCATCATAAACAGATTTCACAAGTTGAAGCGATGCTTAATGCCGCGCTGACCAAATTCCCGGACTATTCATTCGTGTTTAGCTGGCAAGGCACTATTCTCGAGGAAAAGGGAGAGATTGAGCGAGCACGTCAGGCTTACACAGAAGGTATACGAGTCTCAAAAGAAAAACACGGTTTGTGCGGCAATCTAGCAATGCTTGAGTTTGAACACGGCACACTCAAGGAAGCGGTCAGATGGTGGATACGAAGCATTCTTCTTCAGATGGAAAGCAAGTCTGTTGCTGATGCGCAATCGTTTCTATATTTGGCGTTTGTCGCGTTGCTTAATCAACAGAACGATGCTTCATCCAAGTTGATGGATGCGTCTTCAAAAGGTATGCACGGTACAATCGCTTTGAGTTCAAAAGGAAAGCAAAACGTCTCCCAAAAGGTGAATGCGGAGCCATACGATGAGATTAGGTCGGCTATCCAAGAATTGACTACGCGACGTTGGACAGGCTTCTGATATTCTCATGCACGCCAGCAGGCAGCCCGGACGTAGCAGTAGCAGAGGTGCGCGTCGTTTGCGTTCCTCCGCGATTCTCCCCAAATGCGTGCGGTGTTCAGATCTTTATTAGCGCGAGATGAAAAGCCGCACAGGAACGCAAAATCCGCGTACCTGTGCGCTACCCGTTGGGCGCTACCTCTGCGGTACCCGGTTTTCGTCGATTAAGGAGTGCGCATCATGATTACTGGCTTGTTCAAACGAATTTCGCCTCGGAAGTTCCTGTGCAGCGTTGCCGCCGCCGCGCTCGGTTTTGCCCCGGTGTTGCGGCGGTCTTTTGCAGGTTCACGCGCAAACGGCTCCGCGGGCGGCCACGGTCCATGTTGACGTGACCCCGGAGCACCTCCTGAATACCATCAATCCCGACACGGCCACCGGAGCGTGGATGGACGACTTGACCAAAGCGCAGGTGGACAATCTCAGTAGACCCGAGACGATTCAGGCGATCAAGAACCTGGGTTGGGGTTCCATCACCATGCGCAACAATAGCGAGCTGCGCCTGGCAGCATGGCACTGGAACGAAAACGGCACTTGGAGCGATCCGGCCGGCAAGAGAGGATACTACACCGGCAGCGCCGAACTGGGCGAGCCGATCCACTACGGCTATACCTACTCGCTGCCCCATCGCGATTTCATGACCAGCGGCGACGCGGGTTTCACGGTAGGCTGGCAAGGTTATTGGAAGAGCAATCCCTACCTGACCAGCCATTTCACGGGCGAAAGCGACGCCCTGCACCCCCAATGGGTCGTGATCGATATGGGCCTGGCCCGGCGCGTCAATGCCATCCACATCCAATGGGTCAATCCTTATGCCGTAACTTATGTGGTGCAATACTGGATCGGCGACAACAACGCGCTGGATTGGGATTTGGGTCCCAATGGCGTGTGGAAGCCTTTCCCATCGGGGACAGTGAACAACGGCACGGGCGGGGACGTCCGCCTGAAGCTTTGCGATAAGCCGATTACCGCCCGATTCGTCCGCGTTTTAATGTCAAAATCCTCCAATACTCCCGACACGCACGGGGCGCAAGACATCCGCAACTGTGTGGGTTATGCGCTCCAAACGCTTTCGGTTGGGACCATGGACGCTCGCGGGACCTATTCGATTGTCTATCCAACGAAGGGTGTGGAATCGGGACCTGGAATGGGACGCCAACCTGGCGTGGGCGACGCCTTCCCCGGGTCGGCGGCAGATATCCGGGGATCCTTCAGCGCTTCTTCCATCGACCCCTGGCACGAAGCCGGCAACCTGATCACCGGCGGCCACGACATGTACAACGGCATGGACAATTTCTTTACCAGCGGACTGACCATGGGGCACCCGGCGCTGGTTCCGGTCACCGTTATTTATGGCACGCCCGAGGATGCCGCCAATGAGATTGCGTATATCCACAAGCGCGGCTATCCGGTGGCGGGAATCGAGATCGGGGAGGAGTGCGACGGCAAGCACACGATGCCGGAAGACTACGGCGCGCTCTATTGCCAATGGGCGGACGCCATCCACAAGCTGACTCCCGACGCGAAGCTGGGCGGCCCGGTTTTCGAAGGCGTCGATAAAGACATTACCCTTTGGGTGGACGACCAGGGCCGGACTTCCTGGATGGCCCGATTCGTCGATTACCTGAAGACCCATGGCCATCTTCAGGATCTCTCTTTCATGTCCTTCGAACACTATCCGTTCCTCGTCAATGGCTTCAGTCCGCCGTACGACTGGGACACGCTTTACATGGAACCGGGAATCATGAAGCATGTGCTGCACATGTGGCGTGAGGATGGCGTTCCCAAAGACGTGCCGCTGATCATCTCCGAGAGCGCGATCATAGCCGGCGAAGTCCAGAGGGGTTACATGGGCGTGACGGGCCACGCCATCTGGGAATGCGACGCGTTCGGTACATTTTTTGCCCTGGGAGGCCAGGCTTTCTACCGGCCGGCCATCAACGAGGGCGCCAGCGGAGGCCCGTGGGGAAGCGGAGGCGGGGCTGACGGCGGCGGGGCCTATGGTACGCCGCAGTATACTCCGTTCACTTCCGCACACCTCATCAACTTCGAGTGGCTGCAACACGGCGCGGGAGCGAATCAGATTTTCCCCGCCTCGGCCGACCTGATGGACCCTGCCGGGCGCAGCGTGGTTACCTCCTACGCGGTGCATCGCCCGGATGGAAACTGGTCGTTGATGCTAATCAATCACGACCTGCATGCGGCTCACCAGATTCGCCTTGTTCTCGCCGATGCGAACGGCGCGCAGCATTCTTTTGCGGGGCCTGTCGCCCTCGTGCAATACTGCAACACCGCCAGCGAGAACAAGAATACGACGATGCCCCCAAGCCCCGACGGCATTTATACGCTGCCGATCGGGTCGATCACGGTGATTCGTGGAAAGTTGTAGTGAGTTCAAGGAATTGAAAACAGAGGTAGTGGTGTCATTTGAGAGTGGCACGGGCGTCCGAAGGTGTGAATAATTGCCATCTCCACCACTGAGGCACTGAGACACAGAGAAAATGCCCTTTCTTTTCTGGCCTCTGCGCCTCAGTGTCTCAGTGGTGAAACGGTGT
>JBKQVI010000269.1:0-22194 GCA_052139985.1 Terriglobia bacterium | reverse complement strand
CGACTTGTACCATGGTGGCGCCCTCCTCGGCGGCGATCCGTGATGCGTCAGCAACATCATTCTGAAACCGCTACCGCAGGAGGGCAACTGTTGACTTTCTACAAACACCTATTTTGGACAAGGATGTACGCCGGTCGCCTGGGATGAGAAAGCAGAAGCAGAAAGCAGAAAGCACTAAGCAGAAAACAGAAATACGCTGGGTGGCGTATACATCGCATTTAATGCATCTGCCACCTGCGATCAAAAGTCCCGTCGAATTCGTAGTTTTTCGCCCCTCATCAAAACTTTGGAAACAGAAAACCGGTGTGCCGGGAGTGCTCTTTGAAGGTTTCGCCGAATTGGGCGCCCAGCATGGATTCTTCTTTCCTCGCTTTGATCCAATACCCCAGGACGATGCAGCCGACTCCCACGACGCATCGCCATTGGTCAATTGCCAAAGCTCCACCCACCGCGGCCAAATCGATTCCGGAATAAATGGGATGGCGGAAATAAGCGTAGGGCCCCGTGCAGATCAGTTTGTGGTCTTCTTTGAGAGTGACTCGTCCGCTCCAATACTGTCCCAGGTGCCAACGGGCCCACAGAGCGATGGCAATGCCGATCCAGGTAAGGGCGACGCCCACAACGGCAAGAGTGTAGGTGCGATGGACAATGCGATGGCCAAGAACGCCGATCCCCGCCGTGTCGCTGAAAAGCAGTACAAAGCCCAGAATTTCCAGGAAAAGCATGCCGAAACGCGCCGCGGAGGACTCCCGGCTGACGGTCCTTCGCGTCTTCAGCGCACCCACCGCCCAATATACGACAAAGACGATCCACGGACCTTCAATGAGATAATGCCAAATCATGATTCGATGCGCCACCCATGTTTCTGCTTACTGCTTGCTGCCCACCGCTTACCGTTTGCCGTCTACCGTTTTGCCTCTCCCAAAACATCGTAGAGCGGCTCTGCTGGCTGGAGGCTTCCAGATTGATCCGCTACTGTGATGGCCATGATTCGGATCTTGTCGTTGTCCGGCAATGTCAGCGTTGTGGCGCCCTCGGGCATATCCAGTGAATACGCAAACAGGTAGCAGTAAGCGTAGACCTCATTGGCCCCCTGCGCTGTGTGGCGATGCGAGGCGTACCAGGCCACGGGATCTCGCCTGATGAATCCAGGCTTAAGCCCGATATATTCAAGTTCGCCGTGCGTGCGGGGTCCGAACTCCTTCACGTACGCGCGAATTCTGCGGGCGCGTTCGGCCTGGCGGGTGTGATCGTCGGCAGCGGGTTCTGGCGGTGTTGGTTCTTCCACTACGTGCTCAATCCATGTGCGATTGTCCCACTGTCCGATGTAACCCTGCCAATCCTGGATGTTCAACTCGACGCTCTTATCGCCTAGCCGGAACGTTCCCTTTTGGTCGCCGTCGGCGGCAGCAAGGATAAAAACCCGGTTGAACTTGCCAGCGGGTAGCGGGATGCTTTGGCCGCGTGTGACCAAGGCATTGGGATGATCTTTCCACGGCGGTCCAAGATGGAAAGTGATCCCGTCAAAGGGCAGGGCAGTGGGAAGCATTTCGGCTGGAAGGTTCTCGCCCACCGCGTCAAACCCGGTCGTGGCCGCGATGCCATCGTCGCTTGCAGCAACCAGGTCGTACTTCAAATCGACGGGCTCCGAATGTGTTGGCGCCAGCATTTTGGCGGGGGTGGCCAGCTTCACAGCAAAGGTGCGGATTCCATAAGCTCCGAGGGATGTCTGGAGCGCTCCGTTCGCCACCGTGGCGGGGCCTTCGGGTAATTCCTGGCCGTTGACCTCGCGGGCCGCAGTGACCGTTCCGGCGAAGCCAACGTGCAGGTTCGGTGCTGGCTGACCGCGCATTTCGATTAGGCGAACAATGACGTCTCCGTTCTCTTCGGCCTTCTTCACTGCCGTCACGAACACGTGGTCGGTGTCAACATGCAGAAATGAAAAACTCTTCCCGAGCGATCCGGCGTGGCTGGCGCTCTGAAAAGCAATCAGAGGAGCGTTAAGGCGCTGTGCCTGCCAATCGGTTTTTCCCTTTTGCCAGTCGCCGGCGTGCGAAGCGAGACCGTAGGTGAACTCATGGTGGCCCCAGTCCTGCGTGGTCTGATCGGCGTAATCGCGGCCGTTGCCTTTGCCGAGGCCGGGCGTATAGATAAGAGTCAGGCGCAGCGTATTGTCGTCAGGTTTATCCGATCCCGTCTTGCAGTCGGAGAGCACGGTAACGCCGTACGTCCCGCTTTTATCGGTCAAATCGAACCACTGGTGTGACGCGACCTCGAATTTCGCCGGATCGTTGTTACCGCGCTGGATCGTGCCTAGTCCCCAATTGTAAGTGGCCTGGGGATTGGCAGCGGTCAGCGGGAACGTGGCCTTGAGGGCGGCCTCCTTGGTCTTCCAATCGACGATATTGCGGAATTCCAGGCGATTGCCGGCGTCGCCTGCGGCAAGGCTTATCGTCTGGACATACTTTGAGTCTTCAGCTTCGCGGGTTACTTCCACGGCGACGCGCACCGGTCCGCTCCCTACTACACGGATCTGCGCCGGACCCGAAACGTAACCGCGCGGCGGCTTCTGCTGGTCAGCCCAGTCCATGTTCCACCCCGGCCAATCGAACGGGTGTTCCGTCTGCAAGGCCAGCCGGGCGGGAGCCGCGAGCAGTTCATGTTTGATGCTCTTGTCGTAAACGCTCGACACATCGCCATCTGCGTCGATGGTGACGTGATAGCGAGCATTCTCAAGGGAGGACTCACTCGCTTTCAATTCAGAAGAGATGTCGGCGGCGGTTTCGGAGGCACGAACATCGTAAACTGCGAAGCCCACAGAAGGCACTTTGGCAAGAAACAGGATGCGTCCCGAGTTTCCCTCGATTTGCGACGGTACTTCTTTGCCATCCGGGCCGACTACACGAACGGCGTGGGGCAGGCCTTGGGCAAAGGAAACATTGGCTTCCACCACGTCCTCGCGCTCGATGTTAAGAGGGTTGTACACAACCACTGCCGTGCCTTCAACCTGCGTGTTCATGCCGGAGGCGATGGCGGCACTGGCACTGGTCAGCACGCCGGCGAATTGATTCGTGGCGATCGCATCATCGTTCCAGGAAAACTCGTAAGACTTTGGGGTGGCGGTTCCGGCCATGATGTCATGGAATTGTCCGCCCAGCACCAGCGTCCAGGCGTCGTTCAAGCGCTGCTGGGGGTAGGCAGGACCGCCCAACCAGGCGGCGGCCACCGAGGCGCGCTCGGCGGCATCCGCCAGAAGCTCATTTTTGCGATTCCAGACCTTGTGTGCCGCTTCCGAAGTGAGCGAGCCCGCCGAGTGATTGGTGAGCTCAAGATCGCCCTTATAGTGCGGCAGGCGGCTGGCTTGGCCCGACCGGAGGATGTCGAGAAAGATCTGATCGGCTTTGGAAGAGACTACGCGCACGGGGCCGTCGCCCATCTGAATCGGTGCCCCTGGCGTTTGGGTCGTTTCCGCTTCGAAACTATCCCACGGGTTGGTTGGGGCCGGCAGGACCGAGAGACTCTTGGTGATGATGGCTTCAAGTAACTTTACCGAGGACTCTGTTGGGGAACCCCCGATGTCGCCGGTGCCGTAGTAGTGATAATCAATCGGCAGTCCGGTCGCCTTGCCGTCCAATTCGAGCCGTTTGGGCCAGTCTACGTAATCCTCATGGTGCGGAGGCGGAGCGCTCTTGCTAAGGTCGTCGGCGATAACCCCTCCGTAGTCACCTGGGTTCAGAGCCGCCAGCACACTTTTGCCACCCGGCCCGTCCCAAATTCCGACATTGTACGGAATACCTTTCGGGGTCTTTTCCGGCGACGTTGGTCCCCCTACCGGAGCGGATGAGCCCCACGTGAGCTTTTGCGTCGAGAAACCTTTCACTCCCGCTGCGGCCAGAATGCTCGGCAAGGAGGCAGGGAAGCCGAAGCAGTCCGGTATCATGAACTCGGCGCTCGCCACTCCGAAATCATGGCGGAAATACTCATTGCCATAGAGGACCTGGCGGATGATCGATTCCGGTGAAGGCGAGTTCACGTCGTTTTCCTCCATCGACGAGCCCGCGGGAAACCACCGTCCGGCTTTGACCCAGTGGCGGAGCGTTTCGTAATCAGCCGGGAAGTATTCCTTCATCATGCGATAACGATTGGCGCCGCTGAAATTGAAAATGTAGTGGGGATACTTCTCAAACAGAGCGAAATTGGCTCGCATCGTTTTGGGAAGATATTCGCTGATGACTTGCGGGTATTCCCATCGCCATTCGGTATCCAGGTGAGCGTAGCCGACGACGTAAAGAGTTGGCTTGGTGACGTCCGTCCCGTGGTTGGCCGCGGGCTTGGCCGGTGGTGGCACGGCGGGTGGTTTGTCTTGCGCGGTGGCGGAAACAGCCGACAGAACCATGGCCGTCAAGACCAAGATTGCAGCGGCGCAAGATGAAATCGATACCGGGCGTCTTTCCTGCCTCGTATGATGATCGTTTCTGTACATGTGTCCCTCGGTGAATTGATGGCGCTGGGTTCGACAGCCCCCAGGGGGAAAGCCGGTCACAGCCTTCAGCGGACCTCCCAAAGGAGTTACATCAGAGAGGGCGTCATTATACACCTTACTTTGCCGGCTCAGCATTTGGGACCAGAGCCACCGCCCGGATCGGGCTGGCTTCGCCTCCATCCAACTTCAGCGGCAGACCAAGAAAATAGAAGCGCTGCCCGGCGACTTGGTCCAGGTTGACGAGACCCTCGAAAATCGGCATCCCGGCGCGTCCGGCCAATTTGTGGGCGGGAGCCCCTGCGGCAAGGGCGGCGGGGCTGTCGGCAGACGCGATATCGCCGCCGATGGCTTTGACTCCTCGGCGAATCAATTCCTCGACTAAGGACGGCTCGAGGCCGGGCCATTCGTCCTGGAAAAATGCCGGAGAGCCGGCGCGTTTGTCCCAGCCGGTCCGAAAGAGCACGATGTCGCCAGCACGAATTTCTGCCTCCGCCAAATCTGTGACGCTCAGATCTTCGCCGGATTGCTTGGGCCGTTCCAAGGCGATCGCCTCTCCCATAAAGTGGTTCAAGGCCATTCCCACAACATCTGGAAACCCATCGCCAAGAAAATGGAGCGGGACATCCACGTGCGTGCCGGAGTGAGCGCTCATCTCTAATTTCGACAAACAAAACCCCTGCCCGCGGAATTGGCCATGCCAGGATCTGGAATAGTGCGGATCGCCGGGGTAGCACGGAGTTTGATCGTTTAGCACGGCCGTCAGGTCCACCACTTGGAACGTACCGACCGTGCCGCTTCCACTGAAGATGGTCATTGGCTGCCTTCTCTAAGCATTCCCGCTGCGTGAATTGCTTTTGCTCGTGCAGGGATTCTTCCACATCTTCTTCTCTTGCCCGTGTAAGGTCATGGCCAGGAGGGCCAGGCGACGAGTTTTGGCACCGACGTCCTTTTCGACTCGGGAGTTTCGACGTCCGGAGCCTCCAGCCGAAACAAAGTCCGAGCGGTCCCGGGCACGCCCCGATCTCTGTTTTCCACCTGCGGTTTGAGATAACTCCCTTTGCTTTCATACATATCGTGGGGTATAAGAGATAAGCCGTTTGTTTTCATCAACATCGTGGCATTAGTCAATATGTCGCTTATTTCTTCCTTTGTTTTCATCAACATCGTGGGACTATCCTTTATTTTTTATTCCCCTTTTCCCCTTGGCCGACACCCAGCCAGTGCGATAAGTAATTTATAATCAACCACATACAATTTCATGGAAGTTCCGCGAATATCCTGTAAGTGATTTTGTTTTCATATACATCGTGGGATAGTCGGCGTCTTTCGCGGGTGAAGGCCGCACATCCGGGCGGGCCGAACAACCGCTCCGCTCCTGATTTAGGAGGGGCGGCGCGTTAGCGCCGGGGGTGGTGACCCGCAACCGACCGACGGGTAGCATACGAGAACGTACCGCCGCCATCTTGGCGGCCCAGTGCCGACTGGAAGCCGGCGTTACGAAGCGTACCGCCGGCAGGTTGCCGGCTTGGCGGGGGTACCGGAGGGAAAACGGCGCTCCATCCGAAAGGAATTCCATCCGGCCGCGTGATCCTCACCCTCTAAGCCTAGCGCCGAGGCAAGACAGGTTGTCAACAGGAAAATCGGCCAATTTCCTGCCGGTAGGAAGAGATTTTACAATTCCCGCCCGTTATTTCCTACCCGTAGGAAACGGGCTACAACGCTTGCCAGGGAGGACGACAAAACGTCATGCCCTACGCCCACGGCGGCGAGACCCAGCACGGCGGCCGGTGTCACGGACGGGTGTACGATCTCGGCGGTTCGCCCCCCCACGAGCCTGGAAAAGCTCGCGGCCGGGCTGTCATGCCCCCGCCATCACACGGGCAACATGCCCGGCGCCAAGTCTTGAGGATCTCGGCTTCGACTTTTGTGTCGCACGCCCCGCCGACAGGTAGTGTCCTAATTTGGATGTAGCGCCGTCCTTTAGGGCGGCAATGCCGGGCTCAAGCCCGGTGCTACGGTCGAAATTAGGATACTACCCGCCGACACAGCAGTTTGACATGAATCGCGCCTGACGCAATACTTCTCGATTTGGGCTTTCCGGTAAACACAGGACCAAAGGAGAGTAAACGATGAAGTTTCCGTTTTTCGTTTTGGCGTCATTGACCACGGCTGCTTTGCTCGCGAGCGGGGACAGGGAACCCCCGGTCACCCATGTCAAGCACGAGAAGGTAGGCGCCGCGCTTGCCGAGGGCGGCACGCTGGTGACGGCTTCTGATCTTCTGGTTATGGGCGCTCACCGCTCAGGGGGCGGGCATTCCGAACTCCATGAGAAGGAAACTGACGTTTTTTACGTGGTTCAGGGTGACGCGACATTCGTTACCGGAGGGAAGATGGTGGGAGGAAAGGTGATTTCTCCCGGGCAGTGGCGGGGGACGGCTATCGAGGGAGGGGAAGTTCATCATTTGACGAAGGGCGACGTCATCGTGATTCCCGCAGGTGTTCCCCATTGGTTCAGGGAAGTCCCGCATTCGGTCAGCTATTTTGTCGTGAAGGTTCTCAAGCAGTAGGTTGTAGGTGGCGTGTCGCCGCGTGGAGCTTTGGCTTGCGAACCGAGTGGCGCGCCTTCAGAGCGTCGCCGCACGCAGGAGATGGCCGCCTCTGTCGGGAGGCATAGTCGCCCGGTGGGGAAAGTATCGGGCAGCTATCTGGGGAGGCCCCAAGTCTTCGATCTCAGAAAAGCCAAACGCTTCAAGCTTGGTGCGGAGTTCGTTCGTTTCGAAATAGCTCAGCCATGCCTCGCCCAACTCAGCCACGTGGTCCGCGCGCCGATCATGTCTCTCTCGCCAATTTGCGGGCAGTGAATCCGGAGGATCGCTGTAGTCGAACACCACGTGGGCGCCATGGGGGAGGCTGGCGATGAAACCGAGCGTGGACCAGACGGTCTCTTGAGTCAGGTAAGGCACGACGCCGAGCCAGGTAAAAAAGCTTTGCTGCGACGAATCAAAACCTGCGGCGGCCAAACCCTCGGTCAGGGTCTGGTGTTCAAAATCGATGGGGGCGAAGGTTAGAGAATCCGGGATGGGAATTGCGGCACTTTCGAGGCATTGACGCTTCCATGCCTGAGTTGCCGGATAGTCAACTTCAAAGATACGCAGCCGTTCGCGTAGAGGGCTGCGATAGGCGAAAGTGTCCAGACCCGCACCTAGCACTACGACCTGACTAGTGCCGCGATTGACGGCAGCCGCTACAGCATCCTCTGCAAAGCGCGCTCGAACGGCAACGAAGATTCGCATTCCGCGGCGGGAGGGGTGTGCCTCGGCGTCACGAGCCACCGTGGTCCCGTCTTCGCCCAGGATGCGCAGTGCAAGTGGATCGGTGAAGATGCGCCCGCCTTCCAGAACCTGATGAGCCGCACGATGAGCGGCCACGGCCCAGGCGGTCCGGCTTGGCTTTCCTGTTTCCACCAACAAATTTTACCACTTCTCAAAACTCATCTTACCGGGCGACTCGGGATGGGCTTCACGAGTTCAGCCGACATCCGTCACACCTTTGTGTACCACGGCACGTTGACAAGGACAATTTGCTGGTTCCCCTTGGCCAGCAACAGCGCCCGCAACCACTCAGCGCGCTGGTTGTGCAGGAAATAGTGATACCAATGCCGCTCCACCAGTTCGGGAATCAAGACGGCGATTTGCCGGTCGGGGTTCTTTCGCTCGAGATCCAGAATATAGTCCAGAATCGGGCTGAGCACGAAGCGATAGGGCGACGGCAGGACCGCCAGGCGCGGCGCCGGCCGGCCGGCTTGTTTCGCTGGTTCCTCTACGTCGCGCCGCCATCCTTGACAAAAACTTCCCTTGTCCTTCTCGCAATCGATGTGCAGAGCGAGGACGTCGGAGGAGACGGTAAGGGCGAAGCGCAACCCTTTCTGCGAGATCTTGTTCCAGGCGAACATCGGGACGACGACTAGCGGAGCCTGCATGTCGCTCAACTCCAAAGGTCCTGAGTTCTCGACCTCTGCCTCAACCAAGCGATAGTGCCGGCGGATGGCATACATCGTGGTCATGATGGCGGGAATGAGCAATACTGTTACCCAGGCGCCTTCCACGAACTTTGCCACGGTCACTACGAGTACAGTTGTCGCGGTCGCCACCGATCCCAATCCGTTGACGAACATATTGCGTCGCGATGCTTTGCCTCCCACCCGCTTCCAGTGCGCTACCATGCCCGCTTGGGACAGTGTAAACGCCAGGAACGCACCCACGGCGTAAAGGGGAATCAGCCGGTCCGTCACCCCGCCAAATAGGACCAGCAGCAAGGCACAGAGCACCGCGAGCACCCAGATGCCCTGCGAGTACACCAACCGCCTTCCGAGAGAGGCGAAGCCGCGAGGCAGATAGCCGTCTTCGGCGACGGCGCGGCACAGCCGCGGAAAGTCCGCGAAAGCTGTGTTGGCCGATAGGGCCAGCACAAGCAGAATTGATCCCATCGTAATGTAGTAAAAAGGCCCCTGCCCGGCCACAGCGGCGGTGAGCTGTGAAAGCACGCTCTGATAACCCGCCGCCCCAGGGTCGGTAGCGCCGATGTGGTAAGCGCGAACCAGAAAGGCGATTCCACCAAGCAAAACGATGAGAATCGCGATGATGGCCGTCAAGGCCCGCTGAGCAGACTTCGCCACCGGCTCCCGGAAAGCCTTGACGCCGTTGCTGACCGCCTCGACTCCAGTCATCGCGGTACAGCCGCTCGAAAACGCCTTGAGCAGAAGCCACGCGCCGACCGCGGCCGTGGCCATGGGTAGCTGCGGCGGGGCAACGACAGGCGACGGATGTCCGCCGCTGGCGATCGTCTTCATTACTCCGAGTATTAAGGTGATGAGCAGACTTCCAACGAATAGGTAGGTGGGAATGATAAAGACTGCGCCGGTTTCGCGAACGCCGCGCAGGTTGACTAACGTGATGACCAGCAAAATCGCGAGGCAGATTGCCAAGGTATGCGGCAGGAGTGATGGTGCGGCAGAGACCAGCGCCCCGACGCCCGCCGAGATTCCCACTGCGGCCGTCAAAACGTAATCGATCATGAGGGCGGACGCCGCGAGCAGTCCGGGGAACTCTCCCAGGTTCTGCCTCGCCACGGTGTAGGAGCCACCCCCACTCGGATAAGCTTCAATGGTCTGGCGATAAGAAAAATAGACGATGGTCAGCAGAATGACGATGCTGGCCGTTATCGGCACAATGTAGGAAACCCCCGCGGCTCCCAGCACAATCAGCAGCGTGAGCGCCGCCTCCGGTCCGTACGCAGCGGAACTGAGGGCGTCCAGTCCAAAGACGGAGAGGCCAGCGATCGGCCCCAGCTTCTCACCTGCCTCGTCCGACGAACGCAGCGGTTTTCCGAACAGCAGATCGTTAAGATTCATGGCGCGTCCTCTAGAGCCGAAGTCACCTTGTGCCCTTCTGGGAATCTTGCCACAGAATGCGGCAGGACTTCCCAATTGTTTGAGTTCCCTTGCACAGTCGCTTATAATGGTTTTTGGGGCTGGGGCAAATGCAAAAACTAAAGACGTTGGGCGAGCTGAAGAACTCTCCTTATCGAAGTGTCAGCATCAAGGAGGAAATGCGCGCCAATCTTCTCCACAAGCTCGCGTCGGGAGAAGCTATCTTTCCCGGCATCATCGGATTCGACGACACGGTGACGCCTCAGATTGTTAATGCCATCCTTTCGAAACACAACTTCATACTGCTGGGACTGCGCGGCCAAGCCAAGAGCCGTATTCTGCGCTCGCTCAGTACGCTGCTGGATGCAGAGATTCCCATCGTCGCGGGCTGCGAAATAAACGACGATCCCTTCCATCCTCTTTGCCGGGCATGCCACGAAAGGCTGCAAGAGATGGGCGACGCGCTGCCCATCGATTATCTCGATCCTGAGCAACGTTATATTGAAAAGCTGGCCACACCTGACGTGACCATCGCCGACATCATCGGCGATCTCGATCCCATCAAGGCCGCTCGCGGCGGGCATACCCTGGCCAGCGAGTTGACCATTCATTACGGCCTCTTGCCACGCGCGAACCGAGGGATATTCGCTATCAATGAATTGCCCGATCTGTCCGGCAAAATTCAGGTGGGACTCTTCAATATCATGCAGGAGGGGGATGTCCAGATCAAGGGCTATCCGGTGCGCCTGCCGCTCGATGTGGCGCTCGTCTTCACGGCCAATCCGGAGGACTACACCGCCCGCGGCAAGATCATCACCCCACTGAAGGATCGCATCGGCTCGGAAATTCGCACGCACTACCCGGCGACGCTCGACGAGGGTCTGGCGATTACGGCGCAGGAGGCATGGACCGACCGCAAGGGAGACAAGCCCCTCGTCATCCCCCAGTTCATCCGCGAGATTATCGAGGCTATTGCTTTTGAGGCGCGCGCGGACAAGCGCGTGGACAAACGCAGCGGCGTCAGCCAGCGCATGCCCATCACTTGTTTGGAGAATACCGTCAGCAGTGCCGAGTGTCGCGCGTTGAAGCACCATGACGGCAAGATCGTGCCCCGGCCTTCCGACATTTACGCTTCGCTTCCGTCTCTGACTGGCAAACTGGAACTCGAGTACGAGGGCGAACTGCGTGGTGCCGATACCGTCGCGCGTGAGGTCATTCGCCAGGCCATTGCCAAGGTCTTCAAAAAGCACTTCGATAACGTACCGCTGCAATCCGTCGTGCAATGGTTTGAGCTTGGCGGTACGCTGAGGTACTCACCCAACTCATCCTCCGACGAGCTTTTCCAGCAGTTCAAGAAGATCCAAAATCTGCTGGATAAGACCCAAAGCTTGGGCCTGAAGGCCAAGGACGACCCCGCTCTGTTGGCCGCGGGCGGCGAGTTCATTTTGGAAGGACTGTACGCGTTGAAGCGCATCAGCCGCAACGAGGAATTGGGTTATCACACCGAACACCGACCGGCCGAGCGGCCCGAGGAGGAACCCACTCCGACGGCCCCGCGGCGCCGGCCACTGAACTAGGAAAGGCCGAAACTGGAAACTGGAAATCTGAAACTGGAAATTCGTTCATTCAAGTATGCGTTTCGAACTTTGATAATGGAAGCTTGAAGAATCCCTCAAAAGCGTACGAGTTTCCAGTTTCCGGTTTCCGGTTTCGAATTTTGAGTATGAAATACGTCAAGTACTCCAAATACGTGGCCGACCCCTTCGACGATCTCAGCGCCGAAGACCTGCTCCAGATGCTCGGGGACTTCCTGCTTGACAGCGGCTTCTACAGCCAGTACCAAAACATCTACGACATGGACTCCGAGCGCACGATGGACCAGCTCCACCAGGCGCTTTTGGAGGCCCTGCGCGATCAGGGAAAGCTTCCCGACGAGTTGCTGCAACAAATGCTGCAAAATTGGGAGGACTATCAGAATTCGGAGCTGGCGGAGAAAATCAATAAGCTGCTGGAACGTCTCTCCGAAGAGGGCTACGTCTCCGTCGAGCAGCCGAACCCCAACCAAGGTCAGATCATGGAGCGCGAGGGCAATGGTTCCGCTGGGCAGCAACAGGGGAGCGCCAAGTTCGAGGTTACCGACAAAGCGCTCGATTTCTTGGGATTCAAAACGCTGCGCGACTTGCTGGGCTCGCTCGGCAAATCCAGTTTCGGGCGGCATGACACCCGCGAGCTTTCCACCGGCGTCGAATCCGAAGGCTCCAGCCGCCGCTATGAGTTTGGGGATACCCTGAACCTCGACGTCAATGCCACCCTGCTTTCTTCAATCCGCCGGAACGGCCTGAAGACGCCGCTCGATCTCGATTACCAGGACTTGCAAGTCCACCAGTGCGAATACCAGAGCTCCTGCGCCACTGTGTTGATGCTCGATTGCAGCCACAGCATGATTCTCTATGGGGAAGACCGTTTTACGCCGGCGAAGAAAGTGGCGATGGCGCTGACCCATCTTATTCGCAGCCAATATCCGGGTGACACGCTGCACCTTGTCCTCTTCCACGACTCGGCCGAAGAGATGCCGCTGGCGGAGTTGGCGCGGGTTCGTGTGGGACCCTACTACACGAACACGCGGGAGGGTCTGCGGCTGGCACAGCGCCTGCTCTCGCGGCAGAAGAAAGACATGCGCCAGATCGTGATGATCACCGACGGCAAACCTTCCGCCCTCACGCTTGAAGATGGCCGGATTTACAAGAACGCCTTTGGACTTGATCCCCTGGTGGTGTCAGAAACCTTGCACGAGGTGGCGCGCTGCCGCCGCAATGGAATCCTGATCAACACTTTCATGCTCGCCGCGGATTATGGGCTGGTTAACTTCATCCAGAAGGTCACGGAAATCTGCCGCGGCAAAGCCTACTTCACCACACCCTATACCCTTGGACAATACCTGCTGATGGATTATATGAAGAAGAAGGTCAAGCATATTCATTAGGCCGATCCTCCGCTGTTCCGAGATTCAGTCCTACCGCCCGCCGGACACCACGTTTTTCGACCCCACCATTCTATTGACTGAAAGTGACATTTAGGCTATAAACCACCTCAGGATCAGCGCATTTGCATTAATTGCTCAGGGCAAAAGCAGAATACACGAGGCTTCCAATGTTCGGAAAGCCGCACATTCCCAGTCTGAAGAGTTTCGTTATTGCCGCCTCTATCCGGCGGGAAACAGAGGCGCAAGCGGGCGGTCCTCCCAAGCGCATTCCGATCATTGTGTGCCTGAAGGAGTCGGCGGAACACCCCGAGCAAGGTGTCCAAGCCTCCAAGGCGGCTATCAAAGACTTTCTGCACGATAAGGCCGAAAAACTAACCGATAGTGACTTCTATGTCTTCGCCTCCCTGTTGCCGGAAGACATCAAGAAGCTTGCCGACCAAACGCAGTGGGTTTATCAGCTATGGTTGGATGAAACGACCTACGGTCACCTGCTGAGTTCCGCGGACACGGTGAAGGCAACGTCGTGCTGGCGGACCTTTGACGCGCGTGGCAAGGGCATCACGTGGGCTGTCATGGACACGGGTATAAACGCCGAGCATCCACATTTTGCGGCACTGAACACAGTCGATAAAAACCTCAGCAAAGACTTCTCGAGCACTGGGACGCTCGATGACAAGGACGGCCACGGTACGCACGTCGCCGGAATTATTGCCGGCATGGCTCCGCCCTGGGAGGAAGGCAAACCTTACCGTGCCGCGACCTTCACGGAGGAACAAGGGGAGACGCCGCAAATTGTCGATTTATCCGGATCGCCCTCAGGTCTCGCGCCCCTCGCAAAACTCTTGAACATCAAAGTCCTGAATGACGATGGTACCGGTTCTGCCTCCGCCGCCATCCGGGGACTCGAGTACCTGCGTAAGCTTAACGATGTTAGCACCAGCATCCGTGTTGATGGTGTGAACATGAGTTTGGGCTACCCTTTTGACCCGCAAAGCTACGGCTGCGGGTACAGCCCTCTGTGCCAGGAAGTGACTCGTGCGGTCGAATCCGGATTGATCGTTGTGATTTCGTGCGGCAACTGGGGTTATGGCCGAATCACGATGGCTTCCGGCGAGCAGGCCGCCGTAACAGTCGTCTCCTCGATAACCGACCCCGCCAACACCGAAGCTGCCATCTGCGTGGGTTCGGTGCACAAGAGCGCACCGCATCGGTACGGTGTTTCGTACTTTTCGTCGAAAGGCCCCACCGCGGACGGTCGTATGAAGCCGGACTTGGTTGCGCCCGGGGAGAAGATCATTTCCTGCCACGCCCATCCGGAGCAGGGCTTTCACTATAAGGAAGCAAGTGGCACCAGCGCCGCCGCGCCTCACGTGTCCGGCGCCATTGCCGCCTTCTTGTCGGGGCACCAGGAATACCGTGGCGACCCCGACGGCGTAAAACAAATCTTCGTCAAAGCCGCAACAGATCTGGGCCGTGACCGCGCCTATCAAGGCGCCGGCATGGTCGATTTGCTGCGGGCGATGATGTCGGTCTGAAAAAGAGAGGAGCCTCGCTTATGGCACGCTTTAAGCAGTTTCACGACCCCGAACTTTCGATTTGGCAAGCCGCGGTGGGAGAGGTCGCGGCCAAGCGTGCCGCGGGCGCGCAGGTGGAGGACGTCGGGACTGCCGTTGTCGCTGCCGGCCGACCCGATGATATGGACGACATGTCCTCGGAAGCCGCCGCGTATTGCACGCAGGTCGATACGGGTACACCCCTCACACAAGTTACCGCCGTTCACCCGTCAACCGAGGGACTGCTCCAAACGGCAGGCTTCTGCTCGCTTACCGCGCTCAAAATCGCCAAGGCCAAGATTCTCGGCAACGATGCAGCCACACAACAGTACAAAGCTGAGCTTGCCAAGTTTGGGGATTGCGACCCTGGATACGCTCAAGCGGCAGCGGTGTACGCCGCGTACTTCGTCGCCCAGCAAAAGCAGATTCCCTATGTCGTTTACAAAAACTTGAGCGACTTCGTGATCGACGGTAAGCTCCCGGCCAAGGCCAGGGTGGCGATTGTCGGTGACTGGGGGACCGGTCAGGATGCCGCTAAGCTGGTTCTCAGGCAGATCGCGAATAAGAACCCGGATGTGGTGATTCACCTAGGCGATATCTACTATGCCGGGACTCAATTCGAGATCAACACCTACTTCCTCCAACCCTGGAAGCAGATTCTGAACCTCGCCGCCAAGCCGATTCCGACTTTCTCGCTCGCCGGCAATCATGACATGTACTCGGGAGGCTGCCCCTATTACCAGATGATCCAGCAGGATCTCGGCCAGCCGGCCAGTTATTTCTGTTTGCGAAACGCCAATTGGCAGTTTGTGGGCTTGGACACGGGCTATCATGACCACAATCCGGCGGGCGGAGGTGCCGGCGCCACATATTTGCAGGACACCGAGGTCACATGGCTAACCGACAAGGTGAATAATGCGGGCGTGCGCGGCACCGTTCTTCTGTCACACCACCAGCTTTTCACAGCATACGACGATATCGATTGTAATGAGATTAACCTGCGATTGTACCCCCAGGTCGCTCCGTTGCTGTCCAAGGTAGCGCTGTGGATTTGGGGCCACGAGCACGACTTTGTGCCCTATGGCCCATACAAGGGCCTCGCGCGAAGCTGTTGCCTGGGCCACGGAGCGTTTCCTGTAAGCTTGGACGACTTGGCCAAAGTCCCGAAATATCCCGACGTGCCGGTGATCAAGGACGCCGACGGCAATAACATGCGGTTGGGAATAACCGGCGGCTTGTACAATCACGGCTACGCGATCATTGAAATCGACGGGGCGGCGGGTAAGGTGTCCTACTATCAGGATAGCGACGAGGACACGCCCATGCTCACGCAATCGCTGACGTAACGAGAGGTGGCCATATGGCACGCTTGGCATCACCCATTGAAACCCTCAAAGAGTACTACACCGTGGTCGTGATCGGTTCTGGTTACGGCGCCGCCATCGCCGCGTCGCGGCTGGCTCGTGCGGGAAAACAGGTTTGCGTCCTGGAGCGGGGCCGCGAGTTCCAGCCTGGTGAGTATCCGAACCGTTCTACTGAGGCCGTTGCCGAAATGCAGAGCCATACGACGGAGTGCCCCCAAATCGGTTCACGGACGGGGCTCTTCGACTTTCATATCAACCCGGACATTAACGTCTTCGTTGGTTGCGGCCTGGGCGGCACTTCTCTGGTGAATGCCAATGTCGCCCTGCGAGCGGAGCCGCGGGTATTCGACGACCCACGTTGGCCGGTCGAACTGCGCAACCCGAAGCCGGCGGACCCGACCGTGGAGATCGACCACGCCACTCCGCTGGAGGATGGCTACGCGCGAGCCGAGGAAATGCTGAAGCCCAGTCCTTATCCTCAAACCGCGCCTGAACTTCCGAAACTCCGCGCTCTCGATGAGTCCGCCCAGCATTTGGACCAGAAATTCTATCGGCCGCCGATCAATGTCAACTTTACCGTTGAGGGCGCAAACCATGTGGGTGTGGGGCAGCACAAGTGCAACGGTTGCGGCGATTGCGTTAGCGGGTGCAACTACGCCGCCAAGAATACTCTGATCATGAATTACCTGCCCGACGCTGTAAATCATGGTGCTGAGATTTTTACCGAGGTTTCTGTCCGCTGGATCGAACTCAAAAACAATCAGTGGGTCATCCAGTGTGAAATTCTTGGAGTAGGGCGCGAGAAATTCAAAGCGCCCATGGTTGCTGTGATTGCCGACCTAGTGGTTTTGGGGGCTGGCACGCTGGGGTCGACGGAAATTCTACTGCGGTCGGCGCAGCACGGCCTGGCGCTCTCGAACCAGCTCGGGGAGTGCTTCACCGGCAACGGCGACGTGCTTGCTTTCGGTTACAACACCGATCAGGTGATCAACGGTGTGGGTTGGGGACATCACCTGCCCGGGGAGATTCCTCCCGTAGGACCCTGTATCACCGGCATCATTGACATGCGCCACCAGCCGACTCTTACCGACGGCATGGTGGCCGAAGAAGGGTCGGTGCCGGGGGCGCTTGGAGTGTTTTTGCCAGGAGGCTTTGCCGCCGCCGCGGACGTAGCCGGCACGCCCGAACCGGTGGCTACAACGGAACGCGTCCGGGAAAAGGAGCGCGAGCTGTTTGCCGACTTTGAGGGTCCCTATCGCGGCGCTGTGCATCGCACGCAAACTTATCTGGTGATGACGCATGATAATGCCAGTGGCCGCATGACTCTCGACTCCCGAGGCAATCTTGCGCTTAATTGGCCAAGCGTGGGCGATCAGCCTATCTTCGAACGCGTCAATGACCGCCTGAAGCAAGCTACTGAGGCGCGGGGCGGCACATTCGTCCACAATCCGCTTTGGAGCAAGCTGCTTCGTCGCAATTTGACCACGGTGCACCCGCTGGGGGGATGCGTCATGGCGGACCGTGCCGACGGAGGGGTAGTCAATCATAAGGGACAGGTGTTTTCAGGACCCGCGGGCGATGCGGTTTACGACAGCCTTTACGTGGCGGATGGTTCGGTGATTCCAACCCCTCTTGGGGTCAACCCTCTCCTCACCATCTCCGCGGTTGCGGAGCGTTGCCTGGCGCTACTCACAAAGGATCGCGGCTGGAAGATCGACTATTCGCTGCCCTCTGCGCCGAAACCTTCCGCGTCCGTGAAGGTGGGAGTTGAGTTCACCGAGACGATGAAGGGTTATTTCTCTTCACTTGTGAAGACGGCCACGCCGGCGCTACAGCTTGACGCGAGCTACCAGCAAGGATTCAACGACGGCGAGACCGCAAACTCGCCGTTCCAGTTTACCCTCACTATCGTCAGCGAAGACCTGAACGATATGATTGCGAACCCGGCACACGAATCGCGAATGGTGGGGACGGTCGTGGCGCCTACACTATCACCAGATCCCCTGACCATTACCGACGGGCGTTTCAACCTTTTTACGGTGGACGCGAACAACGTTGACACGCACAACATGCGCTACCGGATGCACATGGTGACTGACGACGGCCGCACCTTCTACTTCGACGGCTTTAAGCAGACGCACCCCGACAGTGTCCTGCGATCGTGGCCCGCAACATCGACGCTCTACATCACGATTTACGACGGCGAGAACGCCGCAAGTCCAATCCTGGGCAAGGGCATCCTTCATATCGCTCCTGAAGATTTCGCTCGCCAAATGACTACGATGAGGATCATCAACGCGAGCAGTCTTGCCGAGCGCCTCAAGGCGGGTGCCAGTTTCGGGCGATTCTTTATGGGGCCATTGTTCGAGACGTACGCCGACGTCTTCGTCCGCCCGAGTGTGTTCAATGCTAACGCCCCTCCCCGCCAAAAGCGTCCCTTGCGGGTGGGCGCGCCCCAAGTGGCTCTTTTCAAGGCTTCGGACGGCGTGGGCCTGCGCCTTACGCGCTACCAGGGAGGCGGCAAAGGGCCGGTGATTCTTGCTCATGGGCTAGGGGTCTCAAGCCAGATCTTCTCCATCGACACCATTGAAACCAATCTGCTCGAATATCTGTATGCTCACGGCTATGACGTATGGCTGCTCGATTACCGGTCCAGCATCGAACTGCCCGCTGCCACGCTCCAGGCGAGCGGCGACGATGTGGCTACCAAGGATTATCCCGCCGCCGTGAGCAAAGTCCTGGAACTCACCGGCGCCAAAAGCGTGCAGATGGTGGCGCACTGCTGGGGTTCAACCACGTTCTTCATGGCCATGCTGGCCGGACTCAAAGGCGTAAGGTCGGCCGTGGCGTCGCAAATCGCCACTCAAATCCGTGCGCCGATGGCCACCCATCTCAAAACGGGATTGCACCTGCCATCGTTCCTAAAAGACGCGGGCATTGAGACGCTGACCGCCTATGTGGACAACCATGAAAGCTTGCTGGCCAAGGTCTACGATGCGGGGCTGAAACTCTACCCCCTGGAACTCAAGAACCGCTGCACCAGTGCGACCTGCCATCGGATTACGTTCATGTACGCACCGCTTTACCAGCACGCCAACCTGAACGAGGCGACACACGACGCCCTGCACGAAATGTTCGGCGTGGCCAATATGAAAGCCTTCGTGCACCTCGCGCGCCTTACGAACACCGGTCATCTCGTGGACTTTAGTGGCGGAGAGGTTTACCTTCCTCATCTGGACCGGTTGGCCATTCCCATCGCCTTTATCCACGGGGAGCAGAACGAATGCTTCCTTCCTGAAAGCACCGAGACGACACTGAATGAGCTGGCCGAGGCCAATGGGAGAAGTCTCTACAAGCGGCACGTGATTCCCGGCTACGGTCATATCGATTGTATCTTTGGCAAGGATGCGGTGAGGGATGTCTATCCCTTCATCCTGGAACACTTGGAGGCGACACAGTAGGAGCCGAGTGGTGGGGCCCTTCCACCCTTCGTTTTCTTCTTGACAACCCCAACACTTTAGGCTACCATAGTATAGTTATGAACGAGGCTATGAAAGACGTGAATGGCAAGGGCGCATCGGCGAGAGTCCTTTGGGCGACAGTACGGCGGGCGGACAAAGTATCCCAATGGAATTACGAATTAATGTCGCTGTGATGAAAAAGTATACGAAGCTGAGAACTTACTGAAAACAAAGGGTTGGCAAAACGATTTTCTAAAAACGAAGCTGAGAACTTACTGAAAGTAAATCCCCTTACCATAAATCATAGAAAAGCTGAAAACGGGTTCAATTTGTCCGATGCGGAGGCTGCCATATTGTCGCTCGGAGATGCCAGAGACGACTCGGCGGAGCGAGAAACTTGGTCCCGGCCCGATCTCTCGTAGGCCGTGCATGAGGTTGGCGTGCAGGAATCTCCGGTGCCTGCTTTAGACCCCTCTCGAGCCGACGTCGGGATTTTGCGGGGTGACTGTTTCTCTGCCTACTGCTTTCCGCCTACTGCCTTCTGCCAACTGCCTACTTCCCAGCTAGGCTGCCAAGCTCTGAAGGCTGTCGTAGGTCCCATTAAAGGCATTCAAGTCAGTCGTGGGCGATGGAACGCCGTGTACCGGTTGTTTGTCATATTGCCAAAAGACCCATCCTTGCCAGCCTCCCGGCACCGTTGGCGATGCCACGTTGAGGTGTGCGATCCATAGATGATAGGCCGCCAGCACTTCAGGATTACCCAGCGTACTTTTCCAGAAACTGGGATAGCTGTAAACGATGGGATGTTTGCCCGTCGCAGCTTCAACAGCCGCCAACCACGAACTGGCCCCCGTTAGCAACGTCGAGGGTGACGCGCCATCCGTCACTTCAATATCCAGGGCGGCCGGGAGATCTCCTGGCGCCAGTACGGGGCTGCCGCCATTGGCCGCAGTCAGCCGGTTGAGAAAGTTGGTAGCCTGTGCTTGCGGATCGGCATTCGGGTGAAAGAAGTGGTATGCGCCGCGCAAAAGACCTGCGGTCTTCATGCCGTTCCAGTTATCCAAGAAGTATTGATCGGGCACGGCCATTCCTTCACTAGCCTTGGCAAAGCCGAATCGTACACCGCCCGCAGCCACGGCGTTCCAGTCCACTACAGCCTGGTAGTGCGAAACATCAATACCGGGAATTGCGCCAGCAGGAAAGGGCATTTTCAAAACCTCATGCTTGAGTTAGGCGATATCAGGATTTGCCGATTTTACTCGAACTGCGGGGAATTACAAGAGAATCGCAAGTTCAGCGGGACCGATGTCTGACTTTCAGCAGAATGTTGTTGCCGAGTCCTAAACGTTTCGGGTAGCCGAAAGCGTGCAGGGTTCCGTCTGCGACCACCTGCAGGCCATGCTGCCGCGCGAGAGTGTCGAGTGACTCAGGCGTATGGACAGGCGGATGCGGGGGGCGCAGGAAGCTTCGATCACTCGCGGGTCCCAGAATGTCGCCGGCCATGAGTCCAGTGTGGCGGAGGCGGCGACGGACGACGGCAAATAACTGATGCATCGTTCCTTCGTCGAAATAGTAGAGGATTTGCGACATCCAGATAAAATCAAAAGTGGAGGCCGCAAGTTGGCCGTCACCGAAGTCGCGAGAGACCAACAACCGAGGATTCTTTCCTGAAAGCCCGTGCCGGGAAATCTCCTCGCGGCCAGCCTCGATGGCGATGGGATTGGGGTCGACACCGATATATCGCCCTGGTTCCAGATACCGGATGAACGCGATGCCGCCCTGCAGGGGGCCGCATCCGATATCAAGCAGGGAATGGTGCGGTAACAAACCGAGGTGAGTAACCACTCGGAACTGATATGCTTGTAACTCGTCCCAGTATCCCAACGGTCCTACCATCAACTCAAGCTCGTGGCGCCGTCGCCAACCGGGTATGAACGAGCGGAGTCCGTACAGTTGACGGCGCAGTTTCTTCAGAGTGGGCTGTAGTTTCATCCTTCAACTCAATCGCCGGCGCAAGCCTCGCGGCAGCGCATTCAGCGTCCGCACGGCGAGGGTCTGGAGTGACTGCGGCATGTAACGTCGTACCAACGTGTCGAAGCGACCCCGCTGGCGATACTGAATCGCTGCATCCAGCGAGCTAAGTTGCTTCGTGCTTAAGCGCCAGCCCGCGGCGGCGCAATTATCAAGGATGTGCTCCGCGGAGTTGCCTTTGGGGATGGCCACCACTCCCTCGTGGCACAGGCACCAGTTGATGGCAATTTGCGCGGGGGATTTGCCGATCGTGCGCGCCAGCCCTTCGAGCGTGCCGTTGGGATCGCAATCCCGAATGCGCCCGAGGCCCCTCGCGAGTGGACTGTAGGCAATCACGGTGATGTGATGACTCTGACAGTAAGGAAGTAGGTCTTTCGCGATGGTCCGATCAATCAGGTTATATCGAACCTGGTTGGACACAATGGGGTGCGTGAGGAGCGCCTTCTGAGCCTCTTCAAGTTGGGGAACAGAGAAATTGCTAACACCAACAAACCGCACCTTCCCCGCGTCCACAAGGTCCTTGACGGCGTCCATGGTCTCGTCGATAGGAATTGCTGGGTTAGGTTCGTGAAGCTGGAGAAGGTCAATCGTGTCAATGCCGAGTCTTTGGAGGCTGGAGTCTACCGATACCCGCACGCGTGCGCGGCTGAAGTTCTGCGGTGATACCTTGGTGGCCACGAACACGCGTTCCCGAAGTCCCTTTAGGGCCTCACCGACAACCTGGTCGGTGCCATACGATTCCGCCGTATCAATGAAGAGTGCGCCGACCTCGAGACCGCGGCGCAAGGGGCCTGGGCCCGCATGATAATTCCATGTTCCAATGCCAACTTCCGGTAGGTAGACGCCGGTCTGGCCCAGCTCTCTCGTCATCATGCTGCTAGCGTTCCTCCC
>JBKQVI010000268.1:0-17860 GCA_052139985.1 Terriglobia bacterium | reverse complement strand
AATGCGCTGGTCCGTATGCGGAGCGAATGCCATCATCGCCCTGCGCTGCTGCATTCTCTCCGGTCGATTCGAAGACTTTTGGGCCTCGCGTACTCCATAGCCCCCACTTTTATCTCGTACACCCGAAGTGCGTCAATATCTAAGAAGAAGCCACAAATCGAAGCTTTCACACTGACGCTAAGGCTCCGGCGTTCCCGCCGGCGGGGGAGAATCCAGAGCGAGTTTCCACTCGATCTGCGATAGCACTCCTCCCAGGATGCGCGCATCGCTGCAAGTGAGGTTCAAACTCAGCAACACGCGGCGCAGCTTGATCAACATCGCGGCACGGCTTTTAGGTTGAAGATAACCCGACACATCCAGCACCCGCGCGGCGCGGTCAAGAACGTTATCAAGCGTTTGCTGGTTGGCCGGATCCGAGCGACGCACGACGACGCCGGGCGGCTGCGGTGACAAAATGCCCGCACGCGCCAATTCATAGGCGCAAACCGCTACGGCTTGCCCCAAGTTCATCGAAGGGCTATCGAGCGTCGTCGGAATCCGCACCAATGCGTGGCAGTAGCTCATGTCGTCGTTCGAAAGGCCGGTTTTCTCCGAACCGAACAGCAACGCAGCCGCTCCCCGCGCCTTGCGGACGCGTAGCCAAGTGGCGAGTTCAGGCAGAGGCAGGAGTTCGCGGCCAATGTTGCGGCGGGCGCCGGTAGTGGTGCCGAGCACCAAAGTTGCATCACCTATGGCGTCGGCGAGGGTTGGCACCGACCGCGCCGCTGCCATCACGGCCCCGGCGCCCACCGCTGCCGTGCGCGCCTCCGCCCACGTGGGCTCAAATGGTGCGACGACCACCAAATCCAAAAGGCCGAAATTCGCCAACGCCCGCGCCGCGGCTCCGATATTCAAGGGATTGCGGGGGCGCACTAACACGATGCGCCAATTCAATTTGTTCATGGCGGGAATTGTAACAGTAAGGGACGGCGGGAGGTGAATGGCGGATACGGCTTCAGCTCAAGCCAGCGCTTCCCGACCGAGCGCGCCTACTTTTGAGGCGGAGTGGCTGCCGGCGTGGTTTGATCCTTCGGTTTGTCGACTGATTCCACCTGCAAAATGCGCACGCCCGACTTGAATTGCTTATAGTCGGTGTAGCGAACGACTTCCTTCATATGAACGGGTGCGGCATTGGAGAAGTAGAGAGTATCGTTGGCCATGGTGTAGGTGGGGAACCAAAACTTGCCATCCACCTGCTCGCGCCAAGTCGTAAATCGCGGGAATAGGTTCTCCTGGCCGTGATGAGTTTTGTCCTGGGGAACCTGCTTGCCTTCGCTTTTGACAATCTGCAAGTCCCGGTCGTCAACCCACACAATACCTTGGAAATACTGCCGGTTTTTCTGGATCTCCTTAGGCCGGATGGAAAACACGAAGGCGGTAATTTCATCCACCTTGACGTGGCCCAGATATTTGATGTCGTACTCCGGCATCTCATCCGTGGTAAGGACAAAGGGCTGAATATTGCGGAATCCTTCAATGTCCTCCTTGGTGACGATCAAACCTTTCAGCGTGTTCTGGGGAGCATAAGTGACCTTCTCAATGCGCTTGCCGCTGTCATCGTAGAGGATGTCCCACTCCTGCTCATAGGTTCCCACAACTTGGTCGCCAGCGCCGAGTTCCTCTACCTTGTTGATCTGGTGGTAGGTGTAATTGTTGCGGGCCTCGCGAAAGATTTTCTCTTTGGCGGCAAATTCCTGGATGATGTGCTGGATTCCTTGTGCGTCGGGATCCTTCAGACCCGGAGCGTTCGCCACTGCCGGGGTTTCCGGCGAAGTTTCCTTATCTGCGGCAGTGTGCATAACCGGTTCAGAGGACGGCGGTGAGGCCGGCGCAGGGGAAGGAGCGCTCGCGGCCGGTGCGGCAGCCGGGGCAGAGGCCTGCCGGGTGTGCAATACCGGCTCAGAGGATGACGTCGAAGCAGGCGCCGGTGCCGGCGAAGGAGAACTCGCAGCCGGTGCGGCGGCCGGAGCAGAGGCCTGCCGAGTGTGCAACACCGGTTCTGAAGACGACGGCGCTGCTGGGGTGGTGGGAGCAGCAGAGGTCGCGGGCGCCGCCGGGGGCGGTTCCGCGGCTTGCGGTTCCGGCGCATCCGGAGCGTTGGGTTTGCCCCCTAGCGAGGGTTGCGAAGCGGCGGGGGGATTGCCTTGCTCCGCTGCCGCTGGGGCAACTGCAGAGGAAGCGGCAGGCGCGGGGGCGCTCGCTTTGGCCGCCGCAGCCTTACTACCCGCCTTTTGCAAAGCATCAATCAAGTCGTCGCTGGCGCCCTCGTCGTGGAACTTCTTGGCCAGGTCCGGATTCATCTGGAAGTCTACGCCCCGCTGCTGCACTATCTGGATAACCTTGCTCGATGAACTTCCGAGGAGGAGCAGCGTGACATCGTCTTTCGACAAGGGTTGGTCCGCCGGGGCCGTGGCGGAACCAAGCAAGCCGGCCAATACCAGCAGGGCGACCCCTGCCAAAATCTTCTTCCCGAGGTTTGAATCTCTTTTCATTGCGAAGTACCTGTTATGGGTCGCGTTTTGAATCCGGCGGAAGCTTCCTTAATCATAGAGTCTTACTAACGCGCAAAAGTTGCATGGCCGCAGCTTCCCGAAAAGAGAGAATCGGTGGAATAGGTTACGCCGAAGAACTCTCTGTGCTGATCGACGTCAACCCGGGCGCGGCGGGGGCCACGGGATCGGTGGGGTAACCGAGTTCCACCCAGGCATCAAATCCCCCTCGCAGCGGCCAAACATCACGATAGCCTTTCTCAATGAGTAACCGCGCCATCCTGGCGCTGGTGGCTTCGTTGGGTCAAGTGCAGTACATCACCACCGGGCGGCCGCGGGGGATTTCCGCATAGCGTTGCTCGAAATCCTCGGGCGGAATCCAGATGGCGCCGGCCACCTTGGCTGCATCTACATGGTAACTGAGGTCGGACCGCAAGTCGACAATGACGACGGATTCGCCGCGCTCCAGGCGTGCCCTAAGTTCAGTCGCGGAGATCCGCGAGCGCTCCAGAAAACGGTAGAGTCGTCGCCGCTCCACCCACTTGAGCAGCAGCCAGCCCGCCAATAAGACCGCCAGAATCAGTGCCCCCGTCTGCCCGAAGGCCGCCAGCCATGCCATCGCCCACTCAACTTCAGAGCGAAACACCAGCCCCACGGCCATCGCCGAGCCGGCCCAGAGTGAAATCCCGGCGAGGTCCGCGGCGATAAAGCGCAGAGGCTCGACCTTCAACATACCGGCCAGAGCTGGAGCGACGGCGCTCAAGCCGGGAACGAATCTGGCCACGAAAAGCGACTTTATTCCATACCTTTGGAAGACGCGCTCCGTGCGGCTGACGCAGGAATCCGGCGATAGGGAAAGGGAGCAGAGACGGCGAAGAATGGGCCGCCCACGTGACCTGCCGAGTTTGTACCAAACTCCGTCGCCCCCCAGCCCTGGCGCTAGGCAGACGAGGAAAATGAGGAACAGGCGGAGATGCAGTGGGGTGGCCAGCGCGGCAGCGACGAGAATCAGCGGAAAACTGGGCACGGGAAGGCCGAGGCTTTCGGCAAACACGGCCAGAAAGATGAAGGAGAATCCGTAATGGCGTAGGATGTGGACCATCGGAACCACCGCATTCGATCAGAACTTCAGAGAGTCGATTTGGCAATCGCACCCTGCCTGTCGCCGATCATGGCTCGTCTTGCGCAACGCCGAGGCAAGGTTACGAAGGTCTTTCCCTGAAGCAAAAACACCTCACCCTCCCACCGGTAATCCCGTGGTCCGAATCTTCGGATGCAACTCTGGTGGCCGGTTGCTGGTTAGCGCGCGCGCCGGCGATTCTTCAGGCGCATCTGGCGCAGCTTGTTGGGCTTTCGTTTCGGTTTGGAGATTGCGAACGTCACCGTTCCTACTCGGCGGACTTTCCACTCCTGACTCGATGGCGTGCTGTGTTCCGTATCCATAGATCCTTTCTCATCCCTCAAGACAACTCTCCCGCTGATTATAGCGGATATTTCAATTCCTTGCTGAGGACATCGCGCGCATGGATTATCCAGGCCCTCGGGCAGAGGCGCTTAGAGCGATTTCCCGAACCCGCTAGTTCGCCGCGGTGATGGACGTAACTGAGATCGTGTCACCGCTAAGCGTGCCGGTCACCTTAACCTTCGCGCCCGCAAACTGCTCAGGCTTCTTCTGGTCGCTAAGTTGATAAACCTTCCCACTGGGATCGATCAGAATGTACTTGGCGCCTTCCTTAATGCATCCCAGCGTGCAGTCCTTGTCACTCTCGCCGGGCATCATGTGCTTGGCGCCGCACATGGAATCGCCGATGCTCCCCACAAAAGTCTTCGCAGCGTCTTTGCCCGGCGCCGCGAGGCTGATGCCCGCCGCCAGCAGTAATCCCAACACCGAAACCGTGACTTTCTTCATGCCCCCTCCGAGAAGTTTGATTTTCCTCAACCGAGCCGGATTCTGATTCTCTTGTCGTGCTCCCCATTCAGGCCTGACCCGCCACCTGGGGTTTAGATGATCAGTTGACGTTCCAAGTTACTCGATTGTCAAGAATCAGGAGACCTGGCGGGCGCGGACTCTGCTTCCCGATGCGCAACCTCACAAAAAGCAAACGGCCACCCCAAGATAAGAGTGGCCGTCCTATCGCACGAGTTTATCCGTCATGGGGTACTGTCCTAATTTGAGCGTAACGCCGCCATCTTGGCGGCTCCTGTGCCGGCTGGAAGCCGGCGCTACGGCTCAAATTAGGACGGCACCCGTCATGGAGCTAACTTGACTTCTCCGCGACGCTGGCAACCGTGATGCTGTCACCATTGACGGCACCCGTTACGGTAACGTTCTTCCCGCCCAATCCCTTAAACTTGTCTTGAGCGTCAAGCTGGTAGACCTTTCCCTTCGAAACAAGGACGTACGTAGCGCCCCCGGAAACGCAATGCTCCACGCAATCCGCGTTGCCGGCCGTTGAGTGCTTCGCGCCACAATGGGAATCGCTCACGACCCCAGTGACCGACTTGCTTCCGGCAAAGGATAGACTACCAAACACCAACACCGAAAAAACCAAGAGTGTAATCTTCTTCATCTTAAGTCCTCCTTTGAATTGTCTGCCCCTCGGAATGCCTTGCCAAGATGCGCTCGTCGAACCTGCGTTCGCGCCGCGGCTTTCAGACTGAATCCTCGGCCATCAAGCTTTCCGGTTTGCTGCCACACTTGTGGAGTTTATATGCCCTCTCCATTGACCATTTTACGCCCCGAAGCTGATAGTACGCAAGATGATAGATGACGATTGCTAATAATGTTAACCCCTGCGAGGTTCCGGTGGCATCCGGCATGGGAGCACCTCGAACCTGACGGCGCACCGCCCTCGATGCGGCCACACTCATCAAGCCACCCGCTTCGCAAGGGTGTCCGACTTCGCTCCGCACTCCCGTCCTGTGGTGAGAAATCCAGGCCGGGGGCTATTTCTGTTCTTCGCCAGCCTGCTTGGCTTTTTCGAGCTGCTTCTGGATGTTAGGAGGTAGCTGGGGAGACTCCGCAGGAATTCCCTTGATGGGAGGCGCCAACTGGCCCAAAGTTTCGCTCAGCCAGCGCTGCATCGCATCCCGATCCTGGTAGACGTCGGTGAGAGGACGCTCGCGATAACTGGCGCCGATCCCGGTTTGCAATGCGAGCACGGCAAACCCTCGTCGCTTTTTCCACAGCAGCTTGCCGTCGTGGTTCCACAAACTCATGTCAGCGGTGGCGGCGTGCACCCAGCCGTTGCCCCCCAGCACTGAAAAGGGGGACAGGGTGCGGGTCTTCCGGGAGGCCACGGGCTCCGTCATGTCATCCCAGGAGGCAATGGAGGAGCGAACTTTGGCCTTCACTTTGATGACGCTGACTTCCAGAACTGCGTCGGAGTGCGTTTCTTCCGCGATCTTCACCACCAGCGATCGTTGGGGTTCCAAATACCGCTGCATATCGACGGCGCCGGTATTGGGGTCAATCGCGTCCAGGGAAGAGGCCGAAGATCCATTGCGCTTCGCGATTTCCAACGCCAGTTCCGGTGGAGCCACGAACAACCCCGCGTTGTCCGCGAGGTAGGTGGAAATCGCGCTGATCAACCCGTCGGAATTGTCGACTCCCTCCGGCTGCGGCAAGATGATAATGCGCTTGATGTTCTTCAGGATCGTATCGGCGGGGACGAACGTTGCGGCCCTAGTGGGGTACACGATGTCTTCCAGGTGGTTCACGCCGCCCTCGGTTGTGTACCAGACGGTCACCGGCGCGGCGATACCGACGAGGGAAGTGTAGTCCTTGTCGGTAAGGATTTCGATTTCTTCGCTTTTCTTGTCAAACACCGTGATGCTGTTCGGAGTGACCACCGTGGCGTAGCCTTCGAGCTTGGTCCCTGCGTGGTGAGGCTTCTGGGCCGCGGGCGCCAGTCCTGATCCGCAGATTACACAGATTACGAAGATGAGAAAGGCATACAATGCCTGCGTTGCCCAGAAGCGCCTGAAAATTGTTGGGCGGCTAGTCTTTCTACGAGTAGATGGGAGGAGCGACCGCCGAGCGATGGACTCAGCGTTCTTCCCCCTTCTCGTCATCAGTATTTTCATCTGTTTCTGAATCTGCGAAATCTGCGTAATCTACGGACCGGACCGGTGCTGCGGTTACCTGATTTCAACGCTGTACTTACCCAATTCGAGTCGTGCCGGCCCACCTTTGGTGTCCACCGCCAGGGGCTTGGGTTGCTTAATGCTGTCGTCCTTCTTGGCGGCGCATTCGCCCACCTTTTCGCCCGCTTGGTTGTAGATCTTGAACGAGGCATCGGCGTCGCTGGTGGCGGCAGGCCGTTCCAGTCCAAACCCATAGCTCCCCACGCCCAGGGCATTACCGCAGACGGAGATACTGGTTTCCGTGATCAACATGCCCGCATATTTCTGCTTGATTTGCGAGCTGTATCCCGCGGTGTCAATGAGGCCCACCACCACGCGCGACCCCTTGGCATTTTTCAATAGAACGGCGTTTCGCGGCTTTTCCACGGGAATCCGGTTGCCCTCGAGATAAAAGTCCGCAGGCACGGCACGAACGAAAGCACCTCCGGTGACCAGTTCGAACCCGTCCTGGGCCCGCGCCGTGTTGGGCCAAACCGCCAGCAGGCAAGCCATTAAGCCAAAAGCGATGACCAAGAGAATTCTCTCCATGGTATCCCCCTTCGTTTTGCATGGATAGAGTTAGACAGCCTCAGTCCGTCCGCGAGAGCGAAGTCTATCACGCTGAGCTGTTAAGGGGAAGCGAGCTTCAGAACGGCGTTGTTTCTCTCGTCGGAGGCGATGATGCGGTAGAATTTGCGGAGCTGTTCAGCGTCACTTACAGGCACACTCAACTCTTTCACTTCGAACGTGCGGTGGTAGCGAAGCACATTGCCGACAACTTCCGTTTTAGAGTGATAGCTCGCGAAACGATAGTCCGCATCGACCGCGGGGGGCAAGTCATCCACCACGTAGCCCGGCGGCAAGGTGATATTGAAATTATCGGTATCCTGCAAAGGCTCCGCGAATTCGACTGAATAGCGGCGCGGCTCAGGCGTTTCCAGCAAACCGCTGGATTTGCTTCCCAGCACGCGCGGGCGCACGAGCAGCAAGTTGCCCGCGGACTTGGCGTAATTCTCGGCCTGGAACGAGTAGTTCCAGACGAAAGGGCTATCGGTCTGCGTAAGATTGGATACGCTGGCCTTGGTTACTCGAAAAACGGATAACGAATCGGCAAGCAGCCTTTCGATGGGTTTGATATGGTCCATCTCCTTCTGTGCCGAAGTGAAAGCCTCCCGTCCTCCAGCCGCCCGGTCACCCACGCGCAATTCTTGCACATCTCCTTGGATCTCACCGGATACCGTAAGGGCCAGCTCGCCGGTTCGCCGGGTCCCGTTCATGGTTGCGGGCTGCTGCGGCAATTCCACAAGTTCACCGCCGGAAGGAGCGACCAACATGCCATAATTTGCCTGAAGATATCCTCCAATTTGGCCAAAGGGGATCTTTTCGTTGGTGGGATCGAAGAACAAGAGCGTCCCGAGTTTAGGATGCTTTATTGTGGCGATCAGCGAGGCATCGGGCGAGCCATCAGGCAGCTTGATGGCGACAATAACATGGTTGAATGCGCCCGCATACGCCGGCGTCTGAGGCGTCACCGAGCCGCGCTCGGCGTTGATGACCACATAGTAGGACTCCACACCGATTTCCCGCAGCATCGACTGCAGCAAGGTGGCTTTGTCTTTGCAGTCGCCATAACGGTGGGCAAACACTTGAGCTGCCGGGTGCGGTTGAAACCCTCCAATTCCTAATTCGATGGCGACGTAGCGGATGTTTTGCTGCATGAATTCCGCCAGAGCTCGCATCTTGGCGACGGGAGTGGTCGGCGCAGCCGTGAGCTTGCTTACTTCCTGCTTGATCTCGGGCGACGCATCCAGCCGGCCGCTCGTCAGGTGCGTTTCCCACTCTCCTACCTCGTGCCAAGTGGGAAGGCTATTCGCTGCCGCTCCTCCCGGTGGGAAGAGGGTCACGACCATCTGCCCGGCGACTCCGCGCCACGGCGGCATGTCCGGTTCTTCTCGAATCTCTTTCACATCCCCAACCGTCCATTGCCACTGCCCGCCTCCGGCATCGCGGCCTTTAACCTCCGGGTAGTTTAGCCATGCGTCCTTGAATTCCCATCCGGGCGGAAGAACCACTGAATAACGACTTTCCCGGACGGGGACGTCTGTTTGAAAACGCCAGACGTCCTGTAAGAACAACGGACGCTGTTCCATGACGTATTCGTATCCGATGATATTCCCCGGGTCGGGCGCAGGGATGCGAAGCAGCTTCGCCCGCGCATCGGTGATAAGACTGATATCTTCACCCTTCAGCGGGGACACTTCGATTGCGTCTTTGTCCGTGACTTCATAGTCCTTGCCCGTAGCCGGAATGCACCAGGCATGAATGCTCATGACCTTTTCGTTGAGGGAATCGAAGGGGATTGCCACCTCGCCGTATTCGCGCCCTTCCGGCCGCAATATCTTGTAGGCCCGTCTGACGACGGTTCGAAATTTATCGGCGGAAAGCACCGTGAGGTTTTCCTCCGCGTACAGCACCACGGCGTCCGTTTTTTCATCGTGGGCGGGAATCGGCACGCTGACGAGTGAGTGCATCCATTCGGGCGCGCCGGTGTGCGCCGCCGAGAGCGGCATTGCCGTGATGAGCGCCGCCAACACAATGAGCCAAAACCGTTTCATCATGACCTCAATGGTTCGATGGTCTTTTCCCCAGATGCCATTCCTCCGGCCAATTGCCAACTGCCTTCCTGCTTACTTGCCCGCTCTCGCCGCGCCAGGATCCAATACAATTTGTTGTTCATCGGAGGTTTTTATCCCCTGGAAAAAGTTCCTGAGCGCTGGGTAATACTTCACCTCCACCAGGACGAAGTCGACTGTCAGCGATCGGGTCAGGTGCAGCTTTCCATTCTCGTTCTGCGCCGCAAGCGTGTAGCCGATAATCCTTCCGGTATCGTTCCGTCCAGGGGGTAAGCTGGAAACCTGCCAGCCTGCCGGGATTTGGAGATCGATGTCGTCCGATTCCACGTATGGATATTCGAAATATATCGGGTGAACGCGCTCAACGTGATCGAATACGTGCTTTTCACGCGCGCTAAAAAGACCCACAGGAATAATCGCGTGGCGGCCCGCCATCGACGCCCACCCGGGAACCTTGAGGCTGAACTCGGCTGCCAGAGGCGACGCCGAGTTCTTCCACTCGGGTTGATTGGTCAGATTCAACTCGCTGGCAGCGGGAATATATCCTTTTGCGATTTCCTCGAGGTGCGATTTGCGTTCGGTTTCATCCGCGTGCCGTTCCTCCAACCGCAAGCGCGCCGCTTCCAGTCCCGTGTAGGTCACGGTGAGCTTGCCTTCCAGATCGCCGGTTTCGGTTAAGGTCAAGCTGGCGCGGCGTTCGGTGCGAGCCTGTCCGGAATTCGGGGAAAAGCCCTGGATCCAGGTCGATTCCTTTTTGTCCAATTGCAATCCCGGGATGCCCGTTTCCGGCCAGGGCAGCAAGCCAAAGGGTGTAAAGGCCGCTCCCGGATCGCAAAATATGTCGTTGCCGTTTAGTTTGACGAGCACCATGTTGCCATCTAACCTTCCGCTCTGCATGCGGGCGGGATTGAAGAAATAGCGTTGACGGTCGGCAACCATGACCCCGTGGGCGTCGAATCCTGCCGCTCTCACCAGGGCGAGATAAAGCCAAGTGAGATCTCCGCCGCTGCCGTAGCCACGTTTCCACACCTCTTCCACATTTTCCGGCCCTTTTTCCTTTTCTCGCTTCTCCTCCTCGCCCGTCTTCGCGATCTCGTATGAGGTGTTGCGCAACTGCTGAACGCGGGCGTAGATTTTCTGAAGTTTGACTTCCGGCGGATCATTCGGCCCCACAATTCCTGCAACCGCATCCTCCATGGCTTTGCGCTTTCCGATGAAAGCTTCCACGGGGCCGTCCAATCGTTTGCCGGCTTTAGACCAAAAATGGTTGATGTCGGAGTCCGGCGCATCCAGCGAGTAAGTAAAGTCGACGCGCTCCTTTAACTCGTTTTCCGGCGGCATAAAGTCTTCCGTGGGGAAAGCGGGAATATTGGCGGTTTCCAACCGAATGACATGATCGGCCTCTTCTTTCGGGTGTGGCGCCCCGGCCGGCATGTTGAGGCTATCCCAGTGCAAGTAGTAGTTAACGTAACTGCTGCTATAAGGTTTCAGCGAAAACTTGGCGGCTTTGGTGAAGAGTTCATTGCTCAGGATCCAATTAGAGTCAAAGATGTAGTCCTCACTCAGATCGAAAGCGTAATAATACTCGATGATACAACCTACCTGGACGGCGGGGAGAGTGAAGGTCTTCGCCAGGTATTTCACGCCCTTGGCCTTGACGATCGATTTGGTAAAGACCTTGCCGTCGTAATCGACGATGGTCCCGTCGGGTTTGATTGTCCGCGCACGGACGCCGACAATGTTGCCCTCGTTCTTTTCGTAGGGGATTTCAATATCGGCGTACTTGCGTCCCTCCTCGGTAAGGATTTTGATACGAAAGTAGTCGTCTTCGTGGCGAGCCCGGCCGCTGTCGTCGCGATAAACCTCGCGGAACAGAATAATGGCCGGCGCACCCGGCGCGGCGGGTTCACTCGTCATCTTCAGTTCTTCGGGAGAGACTGGACGAAATGAAGTGGTCGAAGTGACGGCGCCGGCGGTCGGCGAGCGCCAGGCGCAAACGAGCAGTCCAATGAACAGCAAGGAGAAGGATATGCGCGGGAAACGATGAATGGACATGACGAACCTCATGGGAAGAATTCCGATGGTAGGCCGATCCAAGGGACAACGTTGAAGAGGGCATCACGGAAATCACAATCTGAAAAGTGAAATACGAGACCGCAATAACGCTGGAGTTCCGGTTCAATTATCGCGGTGACCATACGCTTATCAATATTTAGTGTCAATGGATCTAATATGCGACAGTACATTTTGTCACTGCCGAGAAGGCCACGCCCCAATGGATGGTGGCGTAATTTGGCGGAGTGAGGCTTTGTGCGCGCGGCTCTCCCTTCGGGAGCAATACCAGGAGCCGCAGGAGGAGACCGGTGTACAGCCGACTGCCTACTGTCCTAGGGTCTATCCGCGGCCGGCGGCACGCTTTTGGCCACGGGACTGGAAGCAACGCTAGCTGGGGGTGGATTGGCGGGTGGCTTGGGTGTCGCGACTTCCTTCTTCGGAGCTTCGGGGGATTCCCCTGGAGGTGTTGTCTGGGGTTGAGGCTTGCCTGCCGCCGGCACTACGGTGGGAGTCGCCGCAGGCGCCAGCAGTTGTTCCGGCTCAGCGTTTGCCAGGATTTCCTTAACCTGGTCGGGGGATTTCAGGAGGGGAGAGTGAGCAAAATCCTCCACCGGTTTCCCCTTCAGCATTTGCTCCATGAAGTCGAGCCAGATCGGCAATGCCACATGGGAGCCTTCCTCTTTGTTTCCAAGGGTACGATGGTCGTCGAATCCCACATAGACTCCGCAAGTCAGTGAAGGCGAGAACCCCAAAAACCAGGCATCGGTAAAATCATTGGTGGTTCCCGTTTTCCCTGCCACGGGGTACTGGGCCGCGAAGGCTCTGCCGGAAGTGGCCGTGCCGGAGTTGAAGACTTCGCGCAGCATCGAAACCATAATGCGCGCCGTCGCGGCGGGAATGACGTCGGTGACCTCGGGCGGAAAATCATCGATCAACCGTCCATCGTAATTGGTTACCCTGGTCACCATGCGCGGGTAGATATGAACTCCGTCGTTGGGAAACGTGGTGAAGGCCGACGTGTGCTCAAGCAGTGTGAGGTCGGAGGCGCCCAGGGCCAGCGGCAGATTGGGGACGAGGCGGGAAGTGATCCCGAATTTGCGGCAGAGCTTGATGACCTTGTCCACGCCGATCCGGGCGAGCGTACGGACGGCGGGAACGTTGCGCGATTCCGCCAGGGCATGCAGCACGGTGATGGTTCCCTCGAATTTATCGTCATAATTGTGCGGCGCCCAAAATCCGGAAGAGGTGTGGTAGCCGATGGGCGCATCCACCACGGTGTCAAAGGGAGAAGTTCCGTCCGTGATGGCCTGCGCGTAGACATAAACCTTAAAGGATGATCCCACTTGGCGCTCCGCCTGCACCGCACGGTTGTACTTGCTCTCCGACCAATCGTACCCTCCCACCATCGCCTTGATCTCGCCGGTGGAGTTATCGATGGCGAGCACTGCGCCTTGCACATCGGGTTCCTGATCCAGGGTAGCCTTGGCAGTTCTTCCCTTGACCTCCTTGATCAGGAAGAGGTCAACGTCCCCGGGACTAAACAGATCGGCGGCGGTATCCTTTTTCGCCCAGGCAAAGTCGGGCGGGGTAATTCGCGCCGTTACGTCGCCAAAGCGCACATCGACGTGGTCGTCTTTCACGTCCATCACCAGCCCGTGAACCAGAGTTTCGGCGGCAAGGGGCTTACGCCAGTCGTCGTCGACATAGGTCTCGAGGCTGACGATTTTGCCTCCCGGGGTCTGCAGGGCGGTCTTCAGAATGTTCTTTTCCGGCCCTCGCCAGCCGCGCCGCTTGTCGTCGTTACGCAAGCCCTTTCTTAGGGCCTCTTCCGCCACGGCTTGAGTCTTGATGTTGAGTGTGGTGTAAACCCGCAGGCCTTTTTCGCGCACAGCTTCCGGCCCGTATTTTCTTTCCAGGAACTGCCGCACCTCTTCCACAAAGTAGGGAGCAATCGTGTAGTTCCAGCGCTGGATGTTCAGCCCGAGGGGGGCGGACACGGCGGCGTCAAGCTCGGCCGAGCTGATCTTTCCATTCTCGCGCATGGCCCGCAAGACCTGGTCGCGCCGCCGCCGCGATAAATCCGGGTGCACGATAGGTGAGTAAGCTGTGGGCGACCGCGGAATTCCCGCGAGTGTCGCTGCCTCCGCCAAGGTCAAGTCATTGAGGTGCTTGCCAAAATAGAATTGCGCCGCCGCCTCATATCCAAAATTGCCGTGCCCCAGGTCCACTTGGTTCGCGTACATGGTGAAAATCTGTGACTTGGTAAAGTAGCGCTCAATTTGAATGGCCAGCAGCATTTCCTGGAATTTTCTGCGGAAACTCTTGTCGGGCGTGAGGAAAAGCATCTTGCTGAGTTGCTGGGTCAAGGTGCTGGCGCCCTGCGTCTTGCGCCATTCCAGCACGTCTTTGCCGGCGGCACGAATGATGCCGAGAAAATCCACTCCCCAGTGGCTTTCAAAGTGCTTGTCCTCGATGGAAATCACCGCATTGCGAAGGACAGGAGGAATCTGGTTGTAACTTACGATCACGCGGTGCTCGAGAGCAAAACTGCCGAACGCCGTGCCGTCGTCCGCGTAGATTTCCGTCATCACATCGGGGCGGTAATCCTCCAACTCGCGCACCTTGGGCAGGTCGGAAGAGTACACAAAAACCAATCCGCCCAGCGCGCCGGCTCCGGCCGCGAGCAGCACCAGAATGAGGAACACAAATTGGCCGAAGATCCTCCGGCTGCTCACGTGGCGTGGCGATTCACGACGCGGCGGCGGGGAAGTGATGGAATAGTAATCAGGAGCCATCGATAGTGTATCCGAACCTCATTTTAGGCGTACCCGGCACGGCAGTCAAACGCGGGTTCGCAGCCGGTCTAGCGATTACTATTGTGTGTCAAACCAAATGCTGATAAAGAGGGGGCGCGCGAAGATGCCAACGCGCGCTCCGATGCTCAACACCCGAGGGCTCAATCATGACGAAGCAACAATCGATAGGGAAGTGCAATCTGTGTGGAGCGATGTTCGGCAAATCGCTCATGACCCGGCACCTAAGCAAGTGCAAGTTGCAAACACCTGGGAAACAGGATGTTCCCCGCGCCTTTCATCTGGTGGTCGAAGGGGGATGGACCAAGAATTACTGGCTGCATTTGGGGGTGCCGGTGAAGGCCCCGCTCAGCAAGCTCGATGACTTTCTCCGGAGGATTTGGCTGGAATGCTGCGGCCACATGAGCGCCTTTGAGATTGCCGGTATTCGTTACTCCCGCTCCCCGATGATGGAAGAAGAAAGGGGCATGGAGACGCCGCTCGGCGAGGTGCTCGATGTCGGAACGAAATTCCGCCATGAGTATGACTTCGGTTCGACGACGGAACTTGCGCTGAAGGTGGTGGGATTTTGGAGCCGAGACAAGCCGAAAGGCGCCGTGCAATTACTGGCCAGGAACGAACCTCCGCAGTTCGTCTGCGTCCAATGTAAAACTCAGCCCGCCACCGAGGTCTGCGGGAGCTGCTCGCAAAGCGCGGATGCCTGGCTTTGCGAATCGTGCGCGGTTGATCACGAGTGCGGTGAGGAAATGCTCCTGCCGGTCGTCAACTCTCCCCGCGTTGGAGTCTGTGGCTATACGGGGTAATCGTCAAACCTAATGGGAGGTTAGAACACGTCGCTTAAGCGAAGTTGGCGAAGGAGGGCTTCAGTTGTAAGCCAAGCGACGCCAGCGCCCTCAAAGTCCTTGTCGTTGGACCAGACTGGGACATTGAAGGTCAGGGCGAGAGCGAGAAGATCTGCGTCATCCGGGTCGCGCTGCCCGATGCGTTTCATCGCTTCAGGGATCGCTGCTGCGTAGTCTGCCCGCCCGACGATGGTTACGGGCAAAGCACCTACCGCAAGAAGTACCAAGTCTTCCGCGAGGCGCTTCTTTCTCGCCAGAAGGCCGGCATACTCTTCCACCTCGGCCATGATTGGCTCGACGGTCAGAATCTCATCGATCTGAGGGGATTCAAGGATAAGCTTCGCGCGGCCACCGAGAACGGCCGAAAGGAGAACATTAGCGTCCGCGGCGAGTCGCACGGCGATCCTTCCGCCAGCGGTCGAAGTCGGCCAGCACTTCTGTTTCGCCGAGCCCTTGCCGCTTGATCTGGCGGGCGATGGCTCGGCTGAGCATGCCGAAGATTTCCCGCCGCAGATCCAAGGGCAGCGTGGCTTGCGGGTAGGGGAAGAACACACCCGCTAGCCTGCCCCGGCGAGTCACAAGAACCGGGTCCTTCGAACGGAGCAGCCCCGTTGCCCCGTCGCGCAACTCCCGAACTGTACTGATTTTCATGTTGGCAACTCCGGCGACCATTATACGCTACAAATCGACGAGTTCATGCACGTCTACGACAAGTCCGTGGTGGTCCTACCGGAGTATTCGGTCCGCAGCCCCTAGACAGACGACGAGGTCGAAGCGGCCTTCGAAAAAGACGGAAGACGGAAGAAACGGGTACTCATCCCTATCCACTTCGATGGCACGACAGTGAAGACACACCACCGTTGGGCCTCCAGCCTCCGCGCCCCCTGCTTCGGCTACATTCTGGAGGAATCCGATTGTCGCTGGACCGTACGGCTCCAAGACCATGGTCCGCATCGTTAAGCTGGTCTACATCGTCAGCACGGCACGGAAGCGGGCCTTGCCTTCGGCCACGCGCTGATAGGCCTTCGGAGCCTCGGCGAGGGGGTACGTTTCCGCGATAGTCTTGACTTTTCCCTTGGCGACGAAATCGAGCGCTTCGTAAAGATATTCCGGGCTATTCTGCTGGCTTCCGATCACCTGAATTCGTCTCATCAGAAGTTCCATGATCGACAGCGAAATCGGCTCGATATCCGCGCCCATGGTGACGATGCGCCCGTCGGGACGAAGCCCTTGGATACTGTCCACCATGGCTTTGGTTGAGTTCGTGGTGCTGAGGACAATATCCGCGCCGCCAACCGCCGCCAGTCCCTTGCCATCGCGAACGATTTCGTCGGCGCCGAGTTCACGAATCAGCTTGTCCTTGTCGGGCGAGTGGGAAATCGCGATGGTGTCAAAGCCCGCTGCTTTGGCGTATTGCACGGCGAGGTGCCCGAGCCCTCCAATGCCCAGCACGGCGACACGCTCGTGGGGTTGTGGGCGAGCCCAGCGGAGACCGCTCCAAACGGTGTAACCCGCGCAGAAAATCGGAGCCGCCTGGTCGTAGGAAACACCGTCAGGAATCAGGAATGTGGCGTCCGCGTACATCGGCATGTACTCGGCGTGACCACCCTGAAGATCCATGCCGGTACTTTTCTGTCCGGCGCAGAACATCTTGCGTCCCCGCGCACACCATTCGCAGCGCCCGCAGGTGGCTTGGATCCAAGGGACGCCCACGCGGTCGCCGACTTTTCGGCTGGTCACGTCCGGCGCCACAGCCACTACCTCTCCGACCGGTTCGTGCCCCAAAATGCGCGGAAAAGCGCCGGGAATATGCCCCAAGGTTTGGTGGACGTCGGTATAACAGACGCCGCTGGCATGCATCTTAACTAGAATCTGGTTCGCGCCAGGCTCGGGTCGAGGAACATCTTTGACTTCCCAGGGTCCGTTGACAGCGGTAACCACCGCAGCTCGCATGTGATCTCCTCTCGGTAATTAGATTTGGCCGATTACAAATGATTCGATGTGGGGAAGATGAGAGAGGATTCAACGGGAATTCTGATTTGGGCCTGGACATCGCGTGCGCCGTCCGGCATACAGCGCGGTGAAGCCGCAACCCAAGCGTGGCACGGCCATCTTGGCCGTGACCGGTCACGGGCTGGAAGCCCGTGCCACAGAATTTTCACGCGCGGTCGTAGCGGCGGCTTTACGCCGCCATTGTGGGCCACACGATCACGGGCTGGGTGGCGGGGTAAATCCGCCACTACATCGCCAATTTGCGGGCAGAGCCGCCGATACACTTCTGGAGGCCGAACGCCGCTCGGCCCTCGAGTTTCCACATTTGATGTTCCCCCCGGACCGAGTCTAGGAACATCGCACTGCGGCCCAGAGAAGCGGTAAGGCGACATAACCGGCCAAGTGGATTCGTAAACTCTGCGCCGTGCAGAGGAACTTCGTCGCTGGTCTGAACGCCCCCTTTTTTCACTACCACAGGGTGTAGTTTTAGTTTGCAATCCGGAAGAGGGTTTCCAACCCGAAATAGGTGAGGCAGCCCTCCGCCGTTTGAATGCATTTACTCTCTCCATCCAAGCCAGAAACGCTGCACGCAAACGGCGCCGGAGGGCGGCGGCTAGAACGTAGGTGCGCAGCCTTCGGGTACGAGCCCGGCCGGCCGTGTCAGAGTCGGACGTTTTTTTCTATCTCTTGCCGGATAAAGTACGAGCGATCCCCGTCTTCCGGCTTGGAAGATTCGACCTTCGTATTTGTTCGTTCACGGTAAATTTGTTCTAAGCGGGTCGCCATAGGATGGCGCTTGTTTTTTAGGAATAGGGCATTGCGCGAACGTGAGGGAATGAGGTTTGTGTATCTGGTGAGGGAGAGGCCCTGGG
>JBKQVI010000267.1:0-13249 GCA_052139985.1 Terriglobia bacterium | reverse complement strand
GCAGTACAACCCCGACTCTCCGCCTGCTCCATCGGGGAAAGATACCGCATCGCGACGGGATTGTCCAGAAGAAGTTACAAATATCTAAGGCTTATAGCGCTTGGGGAATTGAACAAATTCACCCTGATTTGACCGCTGTAATGGACACCACTTGGCTAGTTCTGGTGTTATAATCTATAGTTTCGGTTTCAGGACTGACTCAGCAAAACACAAATACCCGGGGTGCCAAGCGGCGCCCGTTCAGCAATTGGAATCACTGACACTTTGGTAAATCAACAGAGGAGCCCAATATGCGAACAAAGAAGGAAAGCCCTCGCGAACTGTCCCCGGGCGGCTTTTCGCGACGCAACTTCTTAAAGGGCGCTGGCATGGCGGTATCCACCGGTTTACTGACCGCGCCGGAAACCGCGACAGCGGCGCAGGAACATTCATCTTCCGTCCTAGGACCGGGAGCAGTGCCGATTATTCTTGCAATCAACGGCAAAGCATACAACTTGAAGGTTGAGCCCCGCGTGACTTTGCTGGACGCTCTACGCAATCAACTTGACCTGACCGGCGCCAAAAAGGTGTGTGATCGCGGAGTGTGTGGCTCGTGCACCGTAATCCTGGATGGGCGCCCGGTGTATGCGTGCAATGTTCTGGCCGTCGAGGCGGAAGACCATCGCATCGAGACCATCGAAGGATTGGGGACGGCGGATAAACTCCATCCGGTAATGTCGGCGTTTGTCGAGCACGACGCGCAACAGTGCGGATTCTGTACTCCCGGCTTTGTCGTCGCCTGCAAGGCTTTCCTGGATAAACATCCCGATCCGACCCAAGAAGATGTGGAGCGTGGATTGGGCGGCAACCTCTGCCGATGCGGCACCTATGCGGGAATCCGCCAAGCTGTTGTACAAGCGGCCAAAACTCTGAAAGGGGGACGCGCAAATGGATAAGTGCAAATATGATTGGCCGGCGGCTGGTGAACGCAGCTTGATCGGAAAGCGCTTCACGCGCATCGACGGCCCGGCCAAATCGAGCGGCAGCGCGAAATACACCTACGACATCAATCGGCCCGGACTCCTGATCAGCAAAATCTATCGCTCTCCGTACGCCCACGCAAAGATTACCGCCATCGACACTTCCGAAGCCGAAAAGCTGCCCGGCGTGAAAAATGTCCGGGTGGTTCTGGGCGTGGGGAAGGAGACCAACTGGGTCGGCGATGAAATTGTTGCCCTCGCCGCCGAGAGCGAGGACATCGCCGAGGATGCCGTCCGAAAAATTAAAGTTCAATTCGAGGAACTTCCCCACTTGGTCCTGGACGAAAATCTGGAACAGGCCGGCAGCTTCGCCAAGAAAGCGGGCGCTAAGACAGCGGGCGATCCCACGAAGGCGTTCAGTGATCCCGACGTGGTGATTTCCGAGGGCTATTACGGCATCGCGACCATTACCCATTGTTGCTTGGAGTCGCACGGAAACGTGGCGGAGTGGAATGGCGATAATTTGCTCACTCATTCCTCCACGCAGAGTGTTTCCGATTTCCCCAGCCAATTCGGACAGTCATTGCGCGAACAAGGGGTAAACGTTCCGGATAAAAATATTGAGACCATCTGCAATTACATCGGAGGAGGATTCGGCAGCAAGTTCTCTCCCGACGAATGGGGCATCCACGCCGCGCACCTGGCGAAGGCCACGGGCAAGCCGGTGAAGTTGATGCTGGATCGCAATATGGAACTGGAAGCAGCCGGAGCACGGCCTTCCGCTTACGCCCGAATCAAAGTGGCGTCGAAGAAAGATGGAACTCTGGTGGCGTGGGATTCGCAATCCTGGGGCACGGGCGGTCCTACCGGCACGGGGATGGTGCCCCTGCCCTACGTGTTACAGATACCCAACCTCTCCACCCAACATACTTCCATTGCCACCAACACCGGACCCGCCCGCGCTTGGCGCGCGCCGGATCATCCGCAGGCCGCCGCATTGACCATGTGCGCGCTGGACGATCTGGCAGCCAAACTCAACATGGATCCCATCGAGTTCTTCTCCAAGAACGCGGACCTTGCTGCGGGAGGGCGCGGGAAAGTCTACCGGGAAGAACTTCAGAAAGCCGCCGAGCTTGCCGATTGGAAAAAGAACTGGCACCCCCGCGGAGACAAAACCTCCGGCCACATCAAGCGCGGCATGGGGGTAAGTATTCATACGTGGGGCGGACGCGGCCACAACAGCACGTGCCTCGTGACCATCCACCCCGATGCCTCCGTGGAGGTAACCCTGGGGAGCCAAGATTTGGGTACCGGCACGCGCACGGCAATAGCCATCGTAGTAGCAGAGACGCTGGGTTTGCCAATAGAAGGTGTCACGGTCAACATCGGGGATAGCAAGTACCCAGCTTCGGGAGGTTCAGGAGGCAGCACGACCATCGGCGGTGTCTCGGCCTCCACGCGGCGCGCCTCCGTAGATGCCCTCGACCAACTCTTCGCAGTTGTCGCTCCAGTTTTAGGCGCCCCTGCCGACCAACTGGTGGCCGTAGGCGGAAAGATTCAATCCAAAGCCGACTCTTCCAAACAACTTACATGGAAGGCAGCCTGCGCGAAGCTCCAGGTCAAAACCATTCAGGCCACTGGGAAAAATCCCGATCGGACCAAGTGCAAACTGGGAGATAGCGGCGTGGGAGGAGCGCAAATCGCCGACGTCTCCGTGGATACGGAAACCGGCCTGATTAGGATTAACAAGATGGTCGCGGTGCAAGATTGCGGTCTGATTATCAGCATGAAAACGGCGGAAAGCCAGGTCTATGGCGCCATGATCATGGGCATCTCCTGGGCCCTGCATGAAGAGAAAATCATGGACCAGGCCACGGGGCGCATGTTGAACAACAACATGGAGTTTTACAAGCTGGCCGGCATCGGGGACATCGGCGAATTAGTAGTCCATATGATGACGGGCCCCGGCTATGACGAACGCGGGACGATTGGCCTCGGCGAGCCTCCGGCGGTTTCTCCCGGGGCCGCCATTTCCAATGCCGTGGCAAATGCCATCGGCGTGCGCGTACCGACCATCCCCCTGACTCCTGACAAGGTTCTTGCCGCGCTCGCGAAAGGAGGGGTTGCCTAATGGAAGCCTTTGAATATGCTCGGCCGAAGTCAGCCCAGGAAGCCATCAAGTTGCTCACCGGTTCGGAGGGCAGCGCTCTCGCACTCGCGGGCGGCACTGACCTCATCAGCTTGATGAAGGACGGCGTCACGACACCCAAGCGGCTGGTGAGTTTGCAACACGTCAGCGAACTTAAGGGGATTACCTTCCACGGTGAGTCCGGCCTACGTATGGGCGCTGGCGTGACCCTGGAAGAGTTGATGGAGAACGCCGAAGTCCGCGAGCATTATCCCGCGTTGGTTCAGGCGGCGGAAGGTGTCAGCAGCCCGCAAGTCCGCAGCACGGGAACGGTGGGCGGCGACCTCTGCCAGCGCCCACGCTGTTGGTACTACCGCGCGGGGTATGGATTGCTGGCGGTTTACAAGGACAAACCCTTGGTTCCGGATGGCGATAACCGCTACCACGCAATTCTGGGAAATTCCGGTCCCGCTTATTTCGTAAGCCCGTCCAGCCTGGCGCCCATTCTGCTTGCGCTGGACGCCAAGATGAAACTCCACGGGCCCGAAGGCGCGCGCGAGGTAACGGTGAAGGATTTCTTCGTGACTCCACAGCGCGAGGGCGAGAGCGAGCACGCGCTGCGTCCTGGCGAACTCGTCACCGAGATTCTGGTGCCGAATCCCGGAAACGTGAAGATGGCGATTTACGAGGTGCGGCAGAAGCAAGCTTTGGATTGGCCCCTCGCCGCGGCGGCGGTAGTCTTGAAGCTCGATGGCAGCAATGTGCAGAGCGCCCGCGTAGTGCTCGGGCACGTCGCGCCGATACCCTGGCCTGCACCGGAAGCGGAAGAAGCCTTGAAGGGAAAACCGGTGGACGAAGATTCCGCGTGGGAAGCCGGCAAGGCCGCGCTCAGCAAGGCGACGCCGCTTTCCAAGAACGGTTACAAGGTCCAATTGGCTCGCGTTGCGGTGAAGCGCGCCATTCTGCGCGCCGCAAAAGGAGAGGCCTGATGATCACCGAACCGGTTCGTCAAATCGCCGAGCCCAAGGTGCAGTGCCGCTTGCTGCGGTCCAAGTGGATGTTCATCGACGCGGAACCTGACCCCACGGTTCCCCGTTCCGGTGCGAGCATCTGCTGGTGCGTGCACACGCAGAAGTGCATGGGGCCCGATGGCCAGGTGGTAACTCCGGAAGCTTGTAACTCCGAGCGACCCTGCTACGAAGCTTTGTAGGGCGGCTTGCCGCGGGAGCAGGTGGGACAGAGAGCCGCATGAGCCCGCTACGGGTCGGTCCAGGTTGAATGCCGGGGCTGAATCGGATAAAATGTCCATGGGGCGTTAGGCGACAGTTTGCCCCATGGAGGGTCGAGTCATGAGGAATCTCGCTTTGCATTGGGGAATTGCCCTTTGTCTATTATCGGCTTGGGCAGTTCCCGGAACCGCAGCCGTCAAGGGTGATTACATCGAAGCTCGCAGTGCGGACGTTTACACGGGCCCGTGCTTCGCAAATTCTGAAGTGGGTTTGACCGGCCAGGAAGCGATTCTGGCCTGGAAGGTTCAGGAGGGCGACTGGAAGGGCGTCTCGCTCAGCGGGCTGAGCGTGGTGGCCGTAGTAAGGGCGCACGCGACGTTAGGCGACCCTTATCACGATCCGTACCCGGCAGAATCGGTGTTGATTGTGGACTCTCGCGCGACCAGCCGGCAGCGTGCCGCACTCGCCGCCTTTGCTGCCTCCGAAGCCGGTGGTCTGTTGAACCACGTAGTACGGGTTGAGTCGGCGCCCATCCAAATGACGGTGGAACATGGGGAAATGCACGGCGCGGCCAAGGTGGTGGCCGGCAAATTCGCGCAAATTGAAACGCGCAGCCTTTGCCAGGGCGATCACATTTGCGGGAACGAAACGGTGTATTACCCGCCCCTCATTGCTCTCGCCCACTCCATGCCCGCCTTCACGCTGGACGCTTCATTCTCCGGGCAAGGTTTGGGTGAGGTTTGGAAGAATGTGGACAAGCGCAGCGCCTTTGTGGGCAGCTTCTAACACGTCTGGCCACTTGCATCACGCCGATTTGGAAAACGGGAAACTTCCGTAAGGGAGTTTCCCGTTTCGCATTTATGTCATCTAATTCTCAGGGAGGCTTTACGATGAAACTGCACCGCATCCTCGCACTGGTTCTGACGTTGCAACTCTATGCGGTCTTGAGCGCCTTCGGTCAGGGTAGTTATAAGGCCGAAGCCATTGGCGCTGCCCCAGCGGATGTTCCTGCCGCCATTCAGGGCACACTCGATTCGGCGGGAGTCCGCGTCACGTCCGATCAAGGCGCGGTTCTCTGCGAAGTATGGTTGCGCAAGACCCTTCCCACCAGCCCGAACCCTAGCTCCTCATCTGACGTACTCTATGGGACTCTTCCCGTCGGAGCTTTCGTGGGGGTTCTGCACTTCCCCAATGCGGCCACGGACTTCCGCAGCCAAAACATCAAAGCGGGATTCTACACCCTGCGCTACGGCCAGATCCCCCAGGATGGCAACCACATGGGGGTGAATCCCACGCGCGACGCTTTCGTTCTAGCGCCCATCGCCGCCGACACGAATCCTAACAAAGTCCTCTCTCTCGAAGACCTGGTGAAGCTGAGCGCACAAGCGTCCGGAACGCCCCATCCCGGATTCCTGGTGGGAGCGGCCGTAAGCGGCAGCAGCTTTCCCTCCATCGGAAAGGATGATTCCGGTAATACTGACGTGCAATTGAAGGGACACCAAGGCAGCGGCGATCTGCCTCTGGCGATCACCGTGGTGGGACACTGGCAAGGGTGAGGAATTGCCGATTGCCGATTTTCGATTGTCCAATGGGACTTGTCGTTTTGGATTGTCGATTTGAGGTTTGCGATTGGGGATTTTGGATTTGCAATTTGAGATTTCCGATTGTGGGTTTTCGATTCTTAGATTGCGCCGCGCGACGGTAAAGGCCTTTTGAATTCTTCGTTCTCGATCTCGGATTCGGGCCGCGCGAGCCGGTAAGAGCATTTCGAGTTTTGAATCTTGAATTTTGAATCTTGAATTAGCTCCCATGAAGTCAACTCCAACAATTCGCCGCCAACCGGTTCCAGCCTGGGCTCTCGTGGTGGCCTTCGCTTCCCTTCTCACCTCAGGTCTATGCGCCGCCCAGACAAAGTCCCTGACCGTACTCGAAGGTAAACTGATTGCCACACGCGGAGATTGTCCCCTACTGAAACTCGACGGTCGCGAGCAAGCACTCTCGGCCGACACTCCGCACCTCTTGCACACTATGCAGGACAAGCGGCTGGACGGCCGCGAGGTGCGACTGGAAGGAATCGCGAAGCCGGACGGCTCCTTCGAAGTCCACTGGTTGTACACCGTCCACGACGGCAAGCTCTTTCGTGTGCGCTATTTCTGTTCCACGTGCAATATCGTAGCCCTCGAACCCGGCCCCTGCGTCTGCTGCCAGCAGCCGGTGGAACTCCAGGAAATCCCCTTCGACAAGTCAGAGAACTAGACAGAGCGAAATAAATGATTGCGCATTCGAACGTAGCGCCGGGCTTGAGCCCGGCATGCCGCCCTCAAGGGCGGCGCCTCGAGTTTCTACATTTCCAGTGGCGCAAACCAACCCTGCCCGGCAAGGCGCCCCGGCGTGGACCCCCCCGGCGATCCGGAATCGCTTGCACCACATCGTCGATATCTTAGCCAATGTGCCCCGGCCCGAAACAATTCGGTGGCAAGGGCGTTTAACGGCAAGTTAAACTGCTCAGCCCCTGGCGGCGATGGATTTGGTGCCGCGTTTCAATGGGAAATGAAATGTGGCCCGGACGAACCCAAGTCTGGCAAAGTCTGGTGTGGTCCTTGAGCCTCCCCGAAGGGTGACCTTTGTCGTCGCTCGTGGCATGGCCGTCCCGGCCATGTTCGTTTCATGGGCAGGATGCCCATGCACGTCGATGAGCCCCAAAGGCGAAATAACGAAGTCCAGGCCAACGGCCTGGGTCAACGGAACCCCCATCAACCCCCAGCCCTGAAAGGGCGACCTACCCAATCCCCCCAGACCAACCTTCACCACGGAGGCACGTACGAAAACCGGCGGATTCTCCGCGCCACAGGCTGCCAGGGCGGACTGACGGGCTCCCCTCCTGATTCAGGAGGGGCCGGAGCACGCAGCGAAGGGGTGGTTACGAGACCCTAATCCCCAACCCCCAGCCCCTAGTCCCTAGTGGAAGGCGGCGGAAGCTATGATGTCGATAAATCGGAAATTTGGTGCCCTGATTTTCTGAATTAGGAAATGAGTCTGTCCCGGATTCGCTCTTCATTCGCTGAACCGTATATTACATCATTAAACGGTTTAGCGTATATCACGCGATTAAGCGGTTTAGCGTATATTGCATGATTAGGCGGTTTAGCGTATATTCTCTTGTTATGCGGTATTCCGCATAACGAGGTGCCACCCATGGAGCAGATCACGCGCACACCCAAGCAGCTTGGTACGCTGCTACGCCGCCGCCGGAGGGAGCTCGGCCTGAGTCAGGAGGCGCTGGCTTCACTCATCCATCTGCGCCAGTCAACCATCTCCGCGCTGGAGATCTCCGCCGCCGACAGCCGTCTCGCCACGCTCTTCGATACGCTCTCGGCGCTCGATCTTGAAATTCTGGTTCGCCCTCGGAGCAAAGGATCGGCTCGGGAAATTGAGGAGTTGTTCTGATGCCCAGACACCGCCGCTATGAGCCGCTGAACGTCCTTCTGAACAGCCGTCTGGTCGGCCAGCTCCGCCGGTCGCCATCGGGAGCAATCTCATTCCAGTACGACGGCAGTTGGCTGGCGTGGGAGCATACCATGCCCGTTTCGCTTTCCCTGCCTCTCCAGGAGGACGCATATTCGGGCGCGCCAGTCAGGGCCGTCTTCGAAAACTTGCTCCCAGACAATGATGAACTTCGCCGCCGCATCGCGGCGCACGCGCACGCGGAAGGAACCGATGCCTACAGTTTGCTCAGTGCCATCGGACACGACTGCGTTGGCGCTCTTCAGTTCTTGCCCCCGGAACGCGAGCCCGGCCCGGCGGGCGCACTCGATGCGACACCCGTCAGTTCAGGCGAAATTGCCAGAATTCTCGATCACCTTGCCGCCACTCCGCTCGGAATCACTGAGGATGAAGAGTTCCGGATCTCGATTGCGGGCGCCCAGGAAAAGACGGCGCTGCTACGATGGAAGCAGGCATGGTACAAGCCGCGAGGAACCACGGCTACCACCCACATCTTCAAACCCTCCATTGGACGGCTTCCCAACGGAGTCGATCTGACCCACAGCGTGGAGAACGAATATCTTTGCTTGCGTCTCGCGGAATCGCTCGGGCTTCGCGCCGCTAAAGCGCGAATGACTCGCTTTGCGGACCGCCCGGTTCTGATTGTCGAACGCTTCGATCGCCATTGGACTGAAGACGGGCGTCTGCTCCGCCTGCCCCAGGAAGACTCTTGCCAGGCTCTCTCCATCCCGCCCGCGCTCAAATATGAGAACGAAGGCGGGCCAGGTATCGCAGCCATTCTCCGCCTGCTGCGTGGCAGTGATTCGCCGGCTGAAGATCGGCGTGCCTTTCTCAAGACCATTGTCGTTTTCTGGCTGCTGGGTGCAACCGACGGACACGCGAAGAATTTCAGTGTGTTCCTTTATCCGGGGGGGCGCTACCAGATGACGCCACTCTACGACGTCATCTCGGCCCAGCCCAGCGTCGACGCAGGCCAAATCCGGCAGAACAGCTTCCGCCTTGCCATGGCGGTCGGCGATAACCGGCATTACCAGATCAATAGCATCACACCGAGACATTTTCTTCAGAGTGCAGAACGCGCAGGAATAGGCGAGGAAATCGTGCATTCGATATTCGGGGAATTGCGCGAGACGGGCCAAGAGGCAATCACACAAACCCTCGACCGGCTTCCAGCCCGTTTTCCCAAGGAGGTCTCGGCCTCGATACAGGCCGGGTTTCTTCGCCGTCTCGAGTTGATCGAGCGGACGTGACCACCTCAATCATCAGGGAGTATGGGGTCCGACGGAACGCAGTAGAGATTATTTTTTTCGCTTTCGGATGGCCCCAGGCACGGCATGGACATAATAAACCTGTTGTGTATCGTTCCGTCTGTCCCCAGGTTCCCGAGTTTCTACATTTCCGGTGGCGCAAACCAACCCCGCCCGGCAAGGCGCCCCGGCCTGGAGCCCCTGCGATTCGGAATCCCCCACACCCCATAGCTGGTATCTTAGCAATTGGGCCCCGGCCCGAAACAACTGGGCGGCAAGGGCGTTACCGGCAACTTGACCACCTCTGTCCGCCTTCCGAGTGGCGTCCCATCAAGGCTCGACTGTCAAATAGGACGCGTCGATCATATCCGCGGTAAGGCGACAAACTGAGCGCGAGTTGCGGGCAGACCAAACGATGATGGGTGGCGCATACATTGAAGTTGATGTATGCGTCACTTCCCGCTTGCGGCAGACTGCGTCGATACCGCTCTGGAGGATTGCTCGGTTTTGGCGATGGATCGCCTGCGCTGAACCCCCGCAACTCCGGGTCGCCGGGCGACGGCCCGGGTCGCATACATAAACAGCGATGTATGCGCCACCCGCGGAAATCCGTGAAATCGCGGAATTGCCTCTTCTTGCAAAGCGCCGGCTGATAATCTGGGGGCAACTCCAAGTAAGACAAGCGAGGCGAGACAGCATGCGAGAACACAGGAATTCTGTCTCATATTCACGGCTGGATTATACTCCTGATGTGTATCGATGCGCCGAGCACCCCCAGGCGCAGTTTCACAATTGCCGTTTTTGAAACACGCGGAGCGCCAAGTCGGTGCAGACATTGGACCCACATCGTCAGCCACAGTTTCGGGCTCCTTGACGGGGCTGGCGCAGATTGCCGTCGGTTGCAGTCTGCGGCCCTGAAGGGACTTGTTCTTTTAGATCATCCCGAGCGGGACGACCAAAAACGCAGACACTGAACCGCGTGTCTGCGCCAGCCCCGCTACATCACTGGCGCTCGGTCTCTTATGTTGAGATATCTGCGGCGCACTGCACTAGGAGGCTAACGCTTCTGCGATGAATTCTTGCACCTTGAAATGGGGGATAGGATGATAAATAGAGTCACGACCTTACTAGTTGTGACGTTTTTGTTTGGCGTTTTTATTGACTGTCGGCGCGGCGGCGCGGTCCGCGCCGAATCCCCTGGCCCATCCAATGACGAGATTCGCAAGATCCTCATCGAGCGCATCGACACGTTTCACCAAGGGGTGGGCATCGTGGTGGGTGTCATTGGTGGCCACGGCCGCCGGATCATTACTTATGGCAGCCTGGAGAAGGGCGATCCGCGGCCCCTCAACGGCGACACGATTTTCGAAATCGGCTCGGTCACCAAGGTGTTCACGTCACTTCTGCTTGCTGATATGGTGCAGCGCGGCGAAGTCACCCTGACCGACCCGGTGGCGAAGTATCTTCCGCCCGAGGTCAAGATGCCGGAGCGCGGCGGGCGCCAGATCACGCTGGTGGACCTTTCCACTCACACTTCTGGCCTGCCGCGAGGGCCCTCCAATTTTCACCCCAAGGACCCGGCCAATCCCTATGCGGATTACACGGTGGAACAACTCTATCAGTTCCTCTCCACCTATCAACTGACGCGCGACATCGGCTCGCAAGTTGAATATTCCAATCTTGGCGCTGGTTTGCTTGGGCACGCACTGGCCCTCCGCGCCGGCATGGACTATGAGGCGCTGGTGCACTCCCGCATCACTGGACCACTGGGCATGACAAGCACCGGCATCACCCTGACGCCGGAAATGAAAGCGCGGTTCGCGGTGGGGCACAACGCCCAACTTAAATCCGTCCCAAACTGGGATATCACGCCGGCGCAGGCGGGTGCCGGCGGGATGCGGTCGAGCGCCAACGACATGCTCACCTTTCTCGGGGCCAACCTTGGGTACGTGAAGTCGCCGCTGGGGCCCGCGATGGCTTCGATGCTGTCCGTGCGCCGCCCGCCAACCGGCACTCCTGGGCCGGGTCAGGTCGGCTTGGGCTGGCTCATCGTCAAGCTTTCAGACCGAGATGAGATCGTCTTCCACACCGGCGGCACCGGCGGGTATCGATCGTTCATCGGCTATGAAGCTAGAACCGGTGTTGGGATCGTCGTCTTGTCGAACACCGCCACGGCCGCCGGCGTTGATGACATCGGCATGCATTTGCTCGACTCGTACGCACCCCTGCTGGCTGCACCGAAATAACACAAGGAGATCACCGTCGATCCAAAACTTTTCGCGACGTGGCGCAGACACCGTTTGCCTATAACTGCTCTATAAATTCACGGGTGGCGCATACATTGCCGTGTATGTATGCGACCGGAGGGGTCTGCGACTCGGAGCAGTCGGGATTCAGCGCAGCCGATCCATCGCCAGGATGGAGCTATCCTCAAGGTAATAGTACCTCCAACTCGACCACGGCCAGTCGCCGGGGTGGGCCACCAAACCGCGTGTCACGGGATTATTGTGCATGTAGTCGACCTTTTCGTTCTGCTTCTTGTCGCTCCAGATATTCATATCGTATCCGCGCCGGTTCCAAACTCGATAGTGGGCGTGATGATGCACGGTCGTAGATAGTTCAAATCGCTTCAGCATCTTCTGGCACCAAGGATACGACAGATTTTGGCGCAGGTTACGGAGCATGAAGTTCGCCGTGCGCTCGGAAAGCTTCTGCATGATTTGCGAGGGGTTGGCCGCCGGGCTCGGCCAGATGAGCAAGTGACAGTGCTCGGGCATCAACACATAGCCGAAGATTTTGAAACCCAATTCTGTCCGCAGATCGTCCAGGGTCTGGACGAACTTGCGCTTGAAGCGGTCAGAGTCAAAAATGCGCGCCCGCCGATAAATGTTCTCGGTCAAGTAGTGATAGTGATTCTCTCCGTAGAAATGCCTAAGGCGTGGCATCGGCGGAGTTTACCGCAAGGGGGAAGCGTCGCATACATAAAATTCGATGTATGCGCCACCCAATTATTGTTTGGTCTTCCCGCAACTCGCGATCACCTTGACGGTTTGTCGCCTTACCACTTCTCTGCCCCCCCGTGGGATGTTCTTGGACCCGGTCCGGTGGGAAACCTCAGTAGGAATGTAGAAACTCGAGATGCCGCCCTCAAGGGCGGCGCCACAATGAATGTCGCACTCCATAGAACGCTCGCGCAACCTCCCCGGCCGCAAGAGATTTCTTCCCCGTCTCAAGGATGATATGAAATACTCGTCTGGCGCATTGTTTGGCGGCGGAGTGATTTCCGGAGACAACGAACATGGGCCAAAAGCATGTCAATGCCGTCATCGTGGGAGCAGGGGCCGGGGGCGGTATTGTGGCCAAGGAACTCAGCAGCGCCGGGCTCAGCGTCGTCTTGCTCGAACGCGGCGATTGGCTTACGGCCTTCAACGACCGGAAGGACGACCTCCGCAGCCAACGTTTTCCGGCGCTCGGGGTTCCTTTTGGACCCGATGACGGAAGGAACCCCAGGGTTCTTGTGGACGCGCAGGGTCATCCGAGCACGGTTTGGCCCCGCAATGGCGAATACTTCAACAACGCAGCATGTGTGGGTGGGGGCACGGCGTGTTATGGAGCCATGGGCTGGCGATACATGGAGCGGGACTTCCGCATGCAGTCAACCTACGGGACGGTGCCCGGCAGCACGCTGGCGGACTGGCCTATTTCCTATCACGATCTCGAACCCTATTATGAAAAGGCCGAATGGGAAATTGGCGTGTCCGGCGACGATGCGAACAATATTTTCCGCGCTCCCCGCCAGCGCCCTCTTCCCATGCCGCCTCTTCCGCCCAATCGCGAGTATGCGATCCTGAAGCCGGCGGCTGAGCGCTTGGGCCTGCATCCTTTTAGTGTTCCGATGCTCAGGAACTCGGTGCCCTTCAACGGCCGGGGACCCTGCATGCGCTGTCGCTGGTGTGTGGGATTCGCCTGCGAAGTCGACGCCAAGAATGGGACACAGAATACGGTGATTCCCAAAGCGCTGGCAACGGGAAGCTGTCAACTGCGAACAAAATGCATGACGCGAGAGATTCTGACCGATTCCCACGGACGGGCCACAGGCGTTGCCTACTACGATGCCGACGACCGTCTGGTGGAGCAGAGCGCAGACGTTGTGGTCGTTTCTTGCGGGGCGATTGAATCGGC
>JBKQVI010000266.1:0-13961 GCA_052139985.1 Terriglobia bacterium | reverse complement strand
TGCTCAAACGCGGAGTCCAGCATGTGCTCAAAGCCGATCCATGGAATACTCACGCGGAAGACGCCCGGCGGATCGTAGAGGATGGAGTTTGGCACCTCTCGGGAAACAAAACGGATCAAGATCCGGCTCAACTGGTCCACGCAGCTAATAGCAGTGGTAGGGTCATTTACGGCGGGCGATATTGCTTTCAACGCGATGTCAACAATCTGCAAGACCCCAAATTCCACATCCTGCTGCAAGGTCCTGGATGGACCGAAGTCGAAAGCTTCGCGAATCTCAGCGCACCCCTGAGGGGAAAGGCGATCCGCCTTCGAAACCATCAGCAGCGGGATTCCTGCTGGAACGAATTGGCCGACTCGCCGGAGAACACGAAGCTTTACCCGGTAGGACTTTGCCAGGACAACGAGCCTCGTGGTGTCGATGAAGCGGATGTAACCGGAGGCATCGCTCAAGACAGATGTTTCCCAGATAGTCGCCTGAGTCGGATCGGGCGCTGCAAGGGTGCCCAGCCTTCGGGGCCTTGGCATGATCTCATCGATCATCACCTCCGTCTCAGACGCGATCCGATCCACGATATGGTTCACGCTGATGGCCCGTGAAATGTGATGAATGAAGAAGAGCAGCCATGCCACAGACGTGCCGGCTAGCACCATCGCGCCCAGGACCGTGGCAACCGGTGCGAAAGGTGCTGGCGAGGAGCGCGCCGCGGGAAGTGCGGCCATGCAGTACGAGAAGGTGCCGAGGAATATGCCGAGGGTCCATTGGGTCACCCGATCTCTTGTAAAACTTACGATAATGCGTGGCGAGAACTGCATGGAGGCCAGGGTGAGTGTCATCAACAGAATGGCGAAGACGATAGACACGACGGTCATAATGGAGGTGGCAATTCCTCCCAGGATGACCTGAGCCATTTGGGGATCGGCGTGCGATGGGAACAGCGCCTTTGGCACCCATCCGCTGACGGCAGGAACGGCCTCCTCCAGCGACGAGAGAAGTGCACCGGTGCAACCCAAGATAAGGGCGATAGCCAGCGGACGAATCAGGAAGCCGCCACGCAGGTTATAAGTCAGGTGCCGGAACAATAATCGGAAGCGTTCATTCACAGTTTCATCCGCTCAACCGTTGCCGTTCAGACTTGATCGGGCAATCGGTAAGAATTCTTTGTGTGTGATGTTCAACCTGAAAGAGCATTTTTTGCGATCCATAAAGAAGCCTAGCAGAATTCTCGTCCTGCGGGATTATTTTACGCTTGAACACTATTTCAGAACCGCGTTCCTATTTCCAGCATTCTGGGCGTTTCACTTCTGCCGTCCCGCTACTTCAAAGTTCATCGTTATTTCATTACAAAGCCGAACCTCGCGATCGTTCATAGAAACCTCTCCAAGCCATTTGGGGACCGGATTATGGCGAGGAGGTGGAGTACCTCCCCGTGTTCATCAAGCAACTGAGCAAGAAGATCGAGCCGGATCCTTTCCACCCCGCGTATCTCCCGGCCGAGGCTTGGGTTGGCTACCGATTTAGTCGTCCCCAAAAGACCTAACGAAATCTTGACCAAGTCTTTATGATTTCCTTATGGGCCTGCGAGCACTATGAATAGGTGATTCCCATGGAAGCCTCTTCAAGTGACGAATACCGTCTCGTCTCTGCGGATTTCTCTCATCATACCGAGGACCACGAGCCGGTTGACGGCCATGCCGGGCAAGGGCTGGAGGTGCTCGTAATCTTTACGGACGCACCGGGAACGGTGGCGGCCTTGCAAATGGCAGATGAGCTCGCGCAAAAACTTGAGGCGCAGATAAAGTTGCTCATGCCCTATGAAGTGCCTTACACTTTACCCCTGAGCAAGCCTGCGGTGCCGGTGGAGTTCCTAGAGGGCCAAATCCGCAAATTGGTGAGTAAGACTCGTCTGGAAGTCGCGGCGCATATTTATTTGTGCCGCGATAAAAGGCGCGCATTGGAAATTCTCCTGAGGCCCCATTCCCTGGTCGCGGTGGGTGGCAAGAAACGGTGGTGGCGGACCCCCGCACAAAACCTTGCGCGGGATCTCCAGAAGAATGGGCACCACGTGATTTTCGCGGAGCTGAGGTGATATTGACATGGTAGACCTGGCTTATATCTTGATTACCGTGTTTTTTTTCGTCGGTTGCTGGATTTTCACACGCATCTGTGAGCGTCTCTAAGGGAGGGCTGACCCATGGATTTCATCATTGCCGGCATCGCCGCATTGTTTCTGTTCGTTTACCTGGTTTACGCCCTTTTGCGTCCAGAGGAGTTCTGAGGAGGCTTGCATGACCATGCCTGGCGTTGTGTATATTGTTGTGTTCTTTCTGGTCCTCTTGGCGGTAACGAAGCCGCTGGGCCTCTTCATGGCTCGCGTTTTCGAGGGCGAACGCACATTTCTCCATCCTTTTTTGCGGCCCCTGGAACAGTTCGTTTATAGGTTTTGCGGCATCCGGGAAACCTCCGAACAGCGCTGGACGCAATACTCAGCATCGGTTATCGCCTTTAGTTTGGTCGGCTTCCTGTTTGTCTATGCCATTCAGCGCTTGCAGGGATTGCTGCCTCTCAACCCCATGCACTTCAGCACAGGCCATGCCCCCAGTTACGCCATACCCATGACGCCGGATTTGGCGTTCAACACCGCCGTAAGCTTCATAACCAACACCAACTGGCAGGCTTACGGCGGCGAGCAAACGCTTAGCTATCTCGTCCAAATGGCAGCGTTGACGGTCCAGAATTTCATGTCCGCCGCCGCCGGCATCGCCGTGGCGATCGCGCTCATTCGCGGTTTTGCCCGCAAGCAGATGAATACCATCGGCAATTTCTGGGTTGATGCGACACGCGCCACGGTTTACGTGCTGCTGCCTCTGGCGTTGGTGTTTGCCCTTTTTCTCTGCTTTCGTGGGGTGCCGCAAACTTTGAAGTCTTACCAGGTCGCCACCACGGTGGAAGGAGCGACGCAAACCATCGCGGTGGGCCCGGTGGCCGGGCAGGAAGCCATCAAGATGCTGGGCACCAATGGCGGCGGCTTTTTCAACGTCAATTCGGCCCATCCCTTTGAGAACCCGACCCCTCTCACCAATTTCCTCCAGGTTCTGTCGCTCCTGATGATTTCGTCGGGACTCACCTATACCTTTGGAAGGATGGTAGGTGACACACGCCAAGGCTGGGCGCTGTTCGCCGCCATGGCGTTCCTCTTCTTTGCGGGCGTATTTATCTGCTATCCCTCGGAGCACGCGGGTAATCCCAACCTTGCCCGATTAGGGGTGGAGACGGCAGCCACTCCCACCCAATCGGGCGGCAACATGGAGGGCAAGGATGTCCGCTTTGGCATGGCCGGTTCCACGTTGTTTGCGACCGCCACAACCGATGCGAGCTGCGGGGCCGTGAACAGCATGCACGATAGCTATACACCCCTCGGCGGATTCATCCCCTTGTTCAACTTACAGACGGACGAGGTTATTTTCGGCGGCGTCGGGTCAGGTTTGTACGGCATGTTGTTGTACGCCATCGTCGGGGTTTTTATTGCCGGACTCATGGTGGGCAGAACACCGGAGTATCTCGGGAAGAAAATCGAGCAAAAAGAGGTCAAGATGGCCATGGTGGCCGTCATTGCCACGGCTTTCTCCATCCTGGCCTTCACGGCGGTTTGCGCGGTCATTCCCTTCGCGAAGAATGGTTACTGGAATGCCCCAGGGGCGGCCATCGCTAATCTCGCGAACTCCGGCCCGCATGGTTTCAGTGAGCTGCTTTATACTTTTTCGAGCGCTTCGGAAAACAATGGCAGCGCCTTTGCCGGAATCAACGTCAACACTCCCTGGTATAACCTCATGACCGCACTGGCCATGCTGATTGGGCGTTTCGGTTTCATTCTGCCAACCCTGGCTATTGCCGGCAGCCTTGCCGCCAAAAGGAAAGTGCCTACCACCAGCGGTACTTTCCCGACTCATGGACCGCTCTTTATCGGCCTCGTGGTGGGTACCGTGGTGGTGATTGGCGCCTTGACGTTCTTCCCGGCGCTTTCGCTGGGTCCACTGGTCGAGCACTTTTTCATGCGCGAGGGGAAACTCTTGTCCTCGCTGATGTTGACGATCTGGAGCTAATTCATGCCAATGACCACTGCAACGCCTCCTGCACTTGACGATTCAACGACCCTCGTACCGAAGAAAATGGTGCGGGCACGTCCCTTGTTCGATAAGCAACTCATGGGACGCTCCCTGAAGGCGTCGTTTGTGAAGCTGAATCCAGTCACGCTTTTCAGAAACCCCGTGATTTTCGTGGTGGAAGTGGGTGCAACGCTGACCTCGGTTTTTCTGATTCGAGATATTTTCATCGGGGCGTCCGGCATCGGCTTCTCGCTGCAAATCTCTCTGTGGCTCTGGTTCACAGTGCTCTTTGCCAACTTTGCGGAGGCCATGGCGGAAGCGCGCGGAAAGGCACAAGCCGACACTCTGCGTAAGGCCAAAACCGACTCCATGGCTCGGCGGATCGTTTCGCCCGGCAAGACGGAAATCGTTCCTGCCTCCAAGTTGCGCGCTCAGGACGTGGTCATCTGCGAGGTCGGCGAAATCATTCCCGGCGACGGCGAAGTGATCGAAGGCATCGCCACCGTCGATGAGTCGGTCATCACCGGCGAAAGCGCGCCCGTGATTCGGGAATCGGGTGGAGACCGCAGCGCGGTTACGGGCGGGACCAAGGTCCTCTCGGATTCGGTCAAGGTTCGGATCACTTCCAATCCCGGCGAGACCTTCCTTGATCGCATGATCGCACTGGTGGAAGGTGCCGAGCGCCAGAAGACGCCCAACGAAATCGCGCTCAACATCCTGATCGCCGGGTTGACCCTCATCTTCTTACTGGCCGTCGTCACTTTGCAGCCGTTTGCCGTGTACTCCGTCAACTCCGCCCATGCAGGAACGGTTCCCAGCGTGGCCGTGCTGGTTTCCCTCCTCGTCTGCCTGATTCCAACCACCATCGGCGGTTTGCTTTCCGCCATCGGCATCGCGGGTATGGATCGCGTCATGCAGCACAACGTGCTGGCGATGAGCGGAAAGGCCGTGGAGGCTTCCGGAGACGTCAATACGCTCCTGCTCGACAAGACCGGCACCATCACCCTGGGCAACCGGCAGGCCGTGGAATTCCTTCCCGTCGAGGGGGTCACCGGCCCCGAGCTGGCGGACGCGGCACAACTCGCGAGCCTGGCCGATGAGACGCCCGAAGGCCGCTCGATTGTAGTGCTTGCTAAACAAGCGTTCAGCCTCCGGGGGCGCGAGGTCGCTGAGCACGAGGCTCACTTCCTGCCCTTCTCCGCATACACCCGAATGAGCGGTGTTGACATCGACGGTCGCCGCCTACGCAAGGGGGCCACTGACGCCATCGTGCAATTCGTCATCGACAAGGGTGGCCAAGTTCCCCCGAACTTCACCGAAATGTCGGATCGCATTTCACGTACGGGAGGCACGCCACTTGCCGTCGCCGATGGGGGACGTCTGCTGGGGATCGTCCACCTGAAAGATATCGTCAAGGGTGGAATGCGCGAGCGCCTGCAGCAATTGCGAGCGATGGGAATTCGCTCGGTCATGATCACGGGGGACAACCCCTTGACCGCCGCGGCGATTGCCAACGAGGCGGGCGTGGATGACTTCCTCGCGCAAGCGACGCCCAAAGACAAGATGGATTACATCAAGAAAGAACAAGGGCAAGGCCGGCTTGTCGCCATGACTGGAGACGGTACCAACGATGCACCGGCCCTCGCCCAGGCCGATGTGGGTGTGGCCATGAATACGGGTACGATGGCCGCCAAGGAAGCCGGCAACATGGTGGATCTGGATAGCAATCCCACCAAGCTGCTCGAGGTTGTGGCCATTGGCAAACAGTTGCTGATTACCCGCGGCTCGTTAACAACCTTTTCAATTTTGAACGACGTGTCCAAATACTTCGCCATCATCCCGGCGATGTTCGCGGCCACCTACCCGGAGCTTGACAAGCTCAACATCATGCGCCTTCACAGTCCGCAGAGCGCCGTCCTGGCCGCGGTGATCTTCAATGCGGTGATCATCATCGCTCTCGTCCCCTTGGCGTTGCGCGGGGTGAGATACAAACCGCAAAGCGCCGCGGCGATGTTGCGCCGCAACCTTTGGATTTACGGATTGGGCGGGTTCGTTGCGCCATTCCCTTGCATTTGGCTGATCGACCGGCTGCTCGGTGTGTTGCACCTGGCTTAAGGAGCTTTGCATGCGCTATCAATTTTCCCAAGCATTTCGCTTCACTTTGTTGATGACCGTTCTGACCGGGCTGATCTACCCCGGCGTAGTCACGGGCCTTTGCCAGATCCTGTTCTCCCGCCCCGCGAACGGAAGCCTGCTGGAAGTCAATGGAAAGATCGTGGGCTCCACGTTGCTTGGCCAAAACTTCAGCAAGCCGGAATACTTCCACCCTCGGCCGTCGGCTGCCGGCAATGATGGATACGATGCCACCGCATCAAGCGGGTCCAACCTCGGCCCCACCAATCGGAAATTGGTCGATCGAATGAAGGCGGACATCGCGAAATTCCGCAAAGAGAATCCGGGTTATCAAGGCCCCATTCCTGCGGACATGCTCACCACGTCCGCCAGCGGATTGGACCCCGACGTCAGTCCCGCCTCTGCGCTTGCCCAAGCCCCACGCGTCGCTGAGGCCCGCGGCGTTACGGTCGATCGGTTAACGCAGCTCATCCAGGCCCACACGGAAGGACGGCAATGGGGTTTTCTGGGCGAGCCGCGCGTCAACGTACTTATCTTGAACCTGGACTTAAACCAGAAATTCCCCGAACGGGATCGAATACTCCTACTCGGGAAACCCTAACCCGAATTTTCCCCCCTCCAGTTAGCAAGCGTAGCGCAGACCTCCGCCTTTTGAGGTCTGCGGTTCTTGCGTAGACCCGCGCTCCCGAACCCGACGGCAGGCGTTATTCTCATCGACTTGTTGTTTTGCGAGAGAAGAACCGCAGACCTCAAAAGGCGGAGGTCTGCGCTACGCTTGTTTTGCACGTGTTCGTCTTGCCGCCACGCTCGTCCAATAGTACACTGCCAACGGGGAGACAACCGCCTGTATGCCGACCGATTTTGACCGCCGACCTGACCCGGAAGTGCTCCTCAAACAGTTGGAAGTGCAGGACGAACAGCTCCAGCACGAACGGTTAAAGGTCTTTTTGGGGTACGCCTCGGGAGTAGGCAAGTCGTTTCGGATGCTCGACGAGGGCCGACGACGACGCGCGCGCGGCCAGGACGTGGTCATCGGGGCCATCCAGAAGGACCTGCCCGCCGAGCTGAGCACTCTGCTGGGCACCATGGAGGTCATTCCCGTCAAGAAAATCGGTGACGGCGAGGCCATGGACGTGGCGGCCATTTTGCGCCGGCACCCACAAGTCTGTCTGGTGGATGGCGTGGCTTACAACAATCCTCCCGGCAGCAAGAACCCCCAGCGTTGGCAGGACGTGGAAGACCTTCTGGCGGCCGGAATCATCGTTATAACTTCCCTTAACCTCCAGCACATCGAGGAGCGCCGCAAGGCGGTGGAGAGGATTACGGGGAAGCGCGTTACGGACACCGTCCCCGAGCGGTTCCTTTACAATGCCAACGAAATCGTGATCGTGGATGTCCCGCCGGAACTCCTTCTGGAGCGCGCCGGGCAGCCGTCCGCGACCCCTTCAGATGCCGCAGACGCGCCGCGCCGGCTTTCCGCCTTGCGCGAGATCGCCTTGCTTCTCGCCGCCGAAGTGGTTGACCGGCAGCTTGAGGACTACCTTCTCGCGCACGGTATCGAGCAGCTTTGGGGCACGCAGGAGCGCATCCTGGTTTATCTGACGCGCGGAGCCAATGCCCGCGCCATGATCGAAAGCGGACGGCGTAACGTCGACCGCTTCCATGGGGAGCTTTTCACCGTTTACATTCGGGATGACCGGCATTGCGAGAAAGATGAAACCTGTTTTCAAGAGCTGCTCAAGGAAGCTGGAGAGGTAGGCGCCCAGACCGCAGCCCTTGACGGGTACGATCCAATTGAGGCTCTCATGGACTTCGCGCGCACGCATCGAATTACGCAAATCTTCGTGGGCCATCCCAGCCGGGATCACTGGTGGGATCGCTTTCTGGGTGGCCCCTTGGATCGGCTCATACGCGCCGCGGAGGAGATCGATGTGCGCGTGTTTCCGCATTAACGGCAGCTATCAGCCATTAGCGATCGGCTCTCAGCTTTTGGCTCGAGCATCATCGCATCTAGCTGTTTCACCCCTTCAGCACTGAAGGCTTACCTGGTTGCTGAACGCTGAGAGCTGATCGCTGAAAGCTATATGGCAGACTCACCTTCACACAAACGCGGCAGGCTTAAGATGTACTTGGGTTTTGCCGCCGGCGTCGGAAAAACCTACCAGATGTTGGCGGATGCGCATGAGCTGGTGAAGCGCGGCGTGGACCTGGTGATTGGTTATCTCGAGCCCCATGGACGCAAGGATACGATCGCGCAAGCCCTGGGGCTGGAGCTGATTCCTCGCTGCAAAATGGAATACCGGGGAGCGGTTTTCGACGAAATGGATATGCCGGCCATCCTCCAACGCCATCCCGAGGTGTGCGTGGTGGATGAGTTGCCGCATACCAACGTCCCGGGTTGCAACCACCTAAAACGCTGGGAATGCGTATTAGAACTGCTGGATGCTGGAATTGACGTCATGACCACCATGAACATCCAGCACCTCGAAAGCCTGAACGATCAGGTCAAGGACATGACCGGCGTGCAGGTCCGCGAGACGATTCCTGATTGGGTCATGAAACAGGCCGACGAAGTAGTCATGGTGGACCTTCCTCCGCGGGCCCTGATCAATCGGCTCGAGCGTGGCGTGGTGTATCCGCCGGAAAAGGCCCAGCGCGCGCTGCAGAATTTCTTCAAAGAACCCACGCTCGTCGCCTTGCGGGAAATCGCCTTGCGGCAGACCGCGCACGAAGTAGAGATTCGGCACGTGGCGTTGCCGGAATCGGCCACCGAAAGCGCGGCCACCGCAGAGGAAGACGCGGCTACAGGGGGCAGCGATTTTGGCGGCACAAACGACCGTATTCTCGTCTACGTCACCGAGCATCCCTCCACGGCCATGCTGATCCGCCGCGGCCGCAGAGTGGCGGACTACCTCCAGGCCGACTGCTTCGCGGTATTCGTCCATGCCGAGCTGGATTTCAATACGCTTCCCACCACCAAACGGGAGGCTGTGGAGCGCCACCTCAACTTCGCACGCAACCTGCACATCGAAACCCGGGTCCTGCAAGGCAACGATATCGCCATAACCTTGCTCGATTTCGCACGGCTTCGCAACATCACGCAGATTTTCATGGTGCGTCCCCAATATTCCCCCTGGGAGGGGTTTATCGGACGCAACCTGATCCACCGAATCGTACGTCACGCCCGCGATATGCAGGTCACCATCGTCGCCGAACGCCGGCCCAATCGCCGGGAATAACGGGCAACAGGTTGCGCAGCGCGACGGCGCCACAAGAGCAAGTCAAAAGGCAAAGTGCAAAAGGCAAAAGTTTGTGCCAGGCCGTTGCCCTGGGCTGGATCAGGTCGTCCCCTTGAGGCTCAAGCACGGCGCCGGGACGCTCAGAGGCTGTGTATAGAACGATCCAAGGACAATTTACGTAAAGACGCCAGGACCCAAAGGCCCGCCCACCAAACAAAGGAGTTCTTGTTTGCGCTTATCTGCGACTTTGCGTGAGATTGTCTATTTTCTTGCAGGCAATCCCGGGCCCGGGAATCCTATCTGACGGACTTGCTGGCAACATACTGCTTCGCCTCAGCCATCAGCTCCTTGGCCTGTGGCATGCTGTCGAGCGCCTTCAGCACTAGCGGATCCTTGGCAACGTTGATCTCGCTCGCTTCATTTTCGCCGTAGATCGAGCCCACCAACTGCACGCGGATGCGGGTCTCGACGAAGTCGAGATTGTCTTTCATGTTCTGGTCGGAAAAGGCAATCTTCTGGGTTGCCAGATACTTCTTGAACTCATCGAGGACGGCGTCATTCACCTCAAAATCCTTGGGAATGGTCTTGTGAACTCCCAGGTAGGACTTCGCGAAGTTAAAGAAGGCGCTGTGCTCCACCAGCAATTCCTGTGCGGGATTCATCTTGGGATCGACAAAATTAATGTCGGGAGTGATGCCGCCGCCGCCATGAACTTCGCGCCCGCCGTCCGTCAGCCGCACCTCAGCATGGCTAGGCTTCGTGAGTTCGGGGTGATAGTAGTAATCGTATAGAGAAACGTTCTCGTACTGGCGTTGGATCAGGCGGCCACTGGGCGTGTAGTAGTGTGCGGTCGTCAAGAGCAAACCGGTATGCTCGCTCAACTCGTACACCGATTGCACCAGGCCTTTGCCGAAGCTGGGCTCACCCATCACCAACGCGCGGTCGTGGTCCTGTAGGGCGCCCGTGACGATCTCCGCCGCGCTCGCCGTCATGCGATTAATAAGAACAACAATGGGATATTCATTGCCGTCGTCGCCGCGGGTGGCGTAATACCGTTTTTCCTGCGAATGCCTGCCGGAGTGGTAGACAATAAGCTGGTGCTTTTCCAGGAAGTGGTCGGAAACTTCCACGGCTTCGGCAACCAATCCGCCGGGGTTACCTCGAAGGTCAAGGATCAATCCCTGCAAGTTCTTTTCGCCCACCTTGCGCAGCGCCGCGCTGAGCTCATCGTTGGTATTCTCGTTCTGGAAATTGCCGATGTGGATGTACGCAATGTTCGGGCGCAGCAGGAAGGCGGCGTCCACACTTTGCTGGGCGATTTCATCCCGGGTGATGCTGACCTCGATCGGCTGTTCGTAGCCTTCGCGCACGATGGTAACGTGAACCTGCGTGCCCTTGGGCCCTTTGAGCATTTTGGCGACTTGCGCGCTGTCGATACTGTCGGTGGATTGGCCATCGACTTTCGCCACAATGTCGCCCGGACGCAGCCCGGCACGAAAAGCCGGCGACCCCGGCATAGGCGTTTCCACGACGGTCACGAGCTTGCCCATGGCGCCGGGCCGCTGTCGAATGGTCATGCCCACGCCGTAATACTTGCCCTCCTGGTTTTCACGCTGCCGCTCAAACGCTTGCGGGTCGAGGAAATTTGAGTGTGGGTCCAGGGTGTGCAGCGCCCCGGGGATAGCTCCCGTGATGCTATTGGGCGAGCCATAAATAATCCGGTCCGGATCGACGGGGTCCGCGTAGTTCGCTTCAACGATATTGTAAACGAGGGTGAAGGCGCCCAAGCTCGCCTTGATGTCGGAGTCATCACTTCCGGTGGCGGCGTCAACCTGGCGGCCGTGCGTGCCACCCAACAGCGCACAGAGGATGACCGTAGATAAGATAAACCAAACTGCCCGGCGTGTTCGTTTCATAGTTGTGCAGATCCTCACCCTGCCGATTGAGTATACCAAAACTCATGCCGGGTCATATGACAGCATTCACGGTGCGGGTGCGCGAAATAAAAGTGAAAGCCGAGGTCCATCGAGACTGGAGTTTCTACATTTTCCGTGTGGCGGCGACAGCTTTCGGGGTTTGTAGCCAGGGCAGTTTCGCCTCAGTGTTTGGAAAAATCAAAGGTCCCATGTGAGGCGCTGTCATCCTGAGCCCCGAAGTTCTTCATCGGGGCGAAGGACCTCTGTAGTTCGTGAGTGTGCGTGAGCACAGCAAACTACCGGGGTTCTTCGCGCAAAAATCGCGCTCAGAATGAAAGGGGTAATGATGGTCGCGCAAAATGAAAGCTCCCTCACCAGAAATGTGGAAACTCGAGGCCGCGCCCTTTCAGGGCGCGGATGCCCTTCGGGCTTTGCGCTTGTCCCAGGGCGCTGCCCTGGGCTAGATTAAGTCGCCCCTTTGGGGCTAAGGCAGAATTGCGGACGTCGCGCTGGCTTCCAGCCGGCGTTGAGCCGCCAAGATGGCGGCGGTACAGCATCGCCGACGCTCGGGGCACGGCGCGCCGTGCCCCGGCGAGGTGGCGCGACGGATTAAGCGGCCCGCGCGTGCTTGGCGACGTTCGCGGCATCGCCCGGCACCGGCACTTCCGCTTTTATGGGTACCGGACCCATGGCGTATTCGGAGGGGCCGAGGCGCTCATTCGAATCCATGATCTCGTCCCACTTCACTTCTTTGCCGGTGTAGGCTGCGGTGCGTCCCATAACGGCGGCGAGCGTCGCGTGGGCAACGTGTTCCGCTTCGTTAATCGGCATGTTCCGGCGGATGGCGGTGACGAAATCCACGTGCTCCTGATCGTAAGGGTTGAACTTCGTTTTGCCGGGATCCTGCCCCTGCTCCTGATACTGCCACACGACTTTGTGGGTCAGGTCGTAGATCGTATTCTTGCAGTTTGTGTAACCTTCCGTCCCCACAACGTACTCGGAGACATCGTTGGTGCAACCGTCGATCTGGCGGCACATACTCTCCAGGATTCCGCCGTTGGGGTACGTGAATTGCAAGTTGAAGTGGTCATACTGATCGCCCGTCACGCGCTGTACGCGCCCGCCGCAACCGGTGACGGAGACAGGGTTCATTCCCGTAAACCAGAGGATGGTGTCGAGGTTATGGACGTGCTGCTCAACAATGTGGTCGCCGGAAAGCCAGCGCCAGTTCACCCAATCGCGAATCATGGCTTCCATATCCGACCATTCCTTCTTCTTCGGCGCATACCACAATTGGCTCTGGTTCCAGCGGGCGGTGGCTCCAACGATTTGGCCGATGGCGCCATGCGAAACGCGATTGTAAGTTTCCTGATACGCGCGGTCATGCCGCCGCTGAGTTCCCGTCACGACGCACAAGTTGTAGGCCGAGGCTTTCTGGCCGGTCGCCAGCATGGAACGCACTCCGGGGGCATCGACGGCGCACGGCTTCTCCAGAAAACAGTGCTTCTTAGCGTCAACGGCAGCATCGAAATGCAGCGGCCGGAAATGCGGCGGCGTGGCGCACAAAACCAGATCCACGTCGGTCGCGAGCACTTTCTTATAAGCGTCAAAGCCGATAAAGCAATGGTCATCGGCAATTTGCTGCTGCCCCTCCTGGGTAAGCTGGGCGCGGCATTTATCCAGATGGTCCTGGAGAACGTCCCCCAGCGCCACGATCTTAAGGTTGGGGCCTGCCTTGAGGAAGTTCAAGGCAGCGCCGGTGCCCCGCTCGCCGCAACCGATCAGGCCCGCCTTCAGTACCGGTCCGTCCGGGGCCACATCCACGAAGGACATGGGCGGGTAGGACTTCTTGCAACTGGCCAGCACCGCGCCGGCGCCCACCGCCGCTACGGCGCCGATAAACGTTCGGCGATTAAAATCCCGTTTCTCCTTCTCCGTTTTCTCCTCGGTCATTTCGAATCTCCTTTGAAATAAGAATGCAATTCGAGTCTGGAACTCATTCGACCTGCCGGTTCTTGAGCCCCAGACAGGCGCCCTAATGTACCTCAGGCTAAGGGCCTGGGGCAACCGGCACCTTCTCTCCCCCCCGAGCGGGCCGGAGGCGCCACCCGTCACTCCCGTGTAGAGCATTCCTTTCTTCTGGCCTACCATTCGTGCAGGGTGGTTCGAACTTGCTCTCGGAACTGACAGCGATGCCGCGGCGGATAGGCCGTTTCACGGCCAAGTGGAGTCCAATTGACGAGATGGCGGTTTCCCAGGCGGAATCCCTGACTGCGGCGGGACTGGCTCGCAGGGTTCTTCAGAGGTTGGATTGAGAATCAGTGGGTTGATAGGGGCATCCAATTTCTTAGTCCCGTTTGTTCATAAGAATCGTGAAACCTTCTTGTTTAAAATGATGGTCATTCGTCAGAACTTCGGGGATTGACTCCAATCGCATGGCGTTCATCGAGGCGCAGTCCGTAAGGCTGTACTCTTTGTCCCGCCGTTGGTCAAGGTGTCCCATAGAGGTAGTGATCGAGGTTATCCGTCAGGTCGCTGGGGAGCTTGTCCCATTCCGCCTCGGGCAC
>JBKQVI010000265.1:0-3153 GCA_052139985.1 Terriglobia bacterium | reverse complement strand
ATTCCATGCGGTCCGCGGGGTCACCCTCGCCTCCGTTTTCGGTAACCCAGCGGAACCAAGGTGTCTTCTCCTGTTCCCGCGCCCAGGCGTCAAGGGTCGGCTTTTCCTCCTCCGCAGTTTTCGTCCCGGGGACCGTAGCATAACCCCAACGAATTGCCCAGCGGTCATACGGACCGACGCGTGGCACGAGGTCTTCCGGCGCCATCCCGTCCTCCGGTTGGGCCACGTAATTGAAACGCGAGTAATCCTCGATGGACGGTGAATACCCCATTTCCCGCACCCAGGCTTTGTCCCGCACTTTCTCCGCCGGATACATCGCGCTCGCTTCGAAGTTATGGCTGAGCCCCAGCGCGTGGCCCACCTCATGCGCCACGACGTAGCGAACGAATTCGCCGACCACCGCATCCGGCAGGGGCCATTTCCTGGCGCGCGGGTCCAACGGGCCAACCTGCACGAAGTAGTTTCCCGCCATGCGATCGATGATGCCATGGTAGAACTCAATCTCCGGCTTGAGCATCTCGCCCGAGCGCGGATCGGTGACAAAACTCGTGTAAGCTAGAGGGGAGGTGAGCGGCTGCCAGCTCACCACGGTGTAGCGAGCATCCTCGGGGCTCCAGTCCTTGTCGTCAGCGGCGACCTCTCGCGCCACGATCGCGTTGCGAAAACCCGCTTGTTCAAAGGCGGGCCGCCAATCCTCGATCGCCTGTTTCACATAGGGAACCCACTTGGTGGGTGTCGCCGGATCCACATAAACCTCGATCGGTTTCACGACATCGCTTATGGCCGCAGCCGGGTCCTTCTTCTCCAGGCGCCACCGTTCGATGTATTTCCGGACCGGTGCGCGGTTCGTGTCCATGCCGAAATCCAGAAAATCGTCGGTAATGAACGCCACCCGCGGGTCCGCCAGCCGCGGCCTCATCGGCTTCTCCGGGAGTTTAAGCATGCTGTGATGCAAGACGAATGACGCGCTGCTGGCGCCGCCTGTATGCGCACCTTCCTCCGCGGGTCGAGCGCCCGATATGGAAGTGTAGGTGTACGTAGCCTCGACCTCGATGTTGGTCGGATACGCGTTCACACGTTCGATGAACGAGCGATTGGCGTCGAATCCCTGGGCCTTCAGTTGCGTGCGCATGCTGAATTCCGGCACGTCAGTGGCAAACAGACTTGTCACGTCGATCACCGGGCTCCGATCAGGCCCATAGGCTTGCACGGGGAAGGCCAGGATGATCGTGGGATTCGAAAGCGCGGCAACCGCACGAGCAACGGGAAGATCGGGGGCGGCCACCGGATTTGACTGGACACTACACAAAAGGATTTTGTCTTCCGTGGTGTCCCACACAACCATCATTCTTGCTACGGACTCGTTTCCAAAGCCCAGCACTTCCGCGGCGCGTGCAACGCGGGTCAACCAGAGAAATGGTTTGCCGAGCTCAGAGCGCGGAATCTCATAGTAGATCTTCGCGCCGACTCGGTGAACCTTGAATATGCCGTTCTGTGTTCGAGCGGACTCAGGGATGACGGCCCTATAATCCTTAGGCTGCTGCCCGAGGCAGCAAGCCGTCAGCAATAGCATCAAGCCAAGAACATTCCCAACAGTCAGGCTTCCCCAAATTCGATTTCTCATTTTCAATCACCATCGCGTCGTCCGTTCGGAGGTAGCAGATCAGGGTCTTTGTGATTAACGCGGCCGATGTAGCGAAACAAGTTTATGACGCTCTTGCATCCATGACATAGAACGTTATCATCATCAGAGCTTGCAGTATTTGCTTACGAATTCTTGCGTGAGTTGGCTTAGGTCTTTACGGTTGCGGAGACCCGGACTGCCCGATCCTCCGGGACAATCTCCATGTGCAAGCGCATGGCTTTTATGCAAATCAGCTTCGAGTTGATTGCCATGAATCAACGTCCAAAGCCGTCTGCCGATTTCATGAAACCAACTCATGGCGATCACCCCCTCGGGCGGTCTGAATGGCACGAGTGATGGCTTGTACTACCCGTTCGAACTGGGAGACTTCGACCTCGAGCTGTTTTCGGCCCAACGCGGTGAGGCGGTAGTACCGCGCCCGGCGATTCCCCGCCGTCACGCCCCATTTGGCTGTTACCCAACCTCTGATCAGCATGCGTTGTAGAGCGGGGTAGAGCGAGCCTTCCTCAACTTGCAGAACATCATCGGAAACCTGCTCTATCCAATTGGCGATTTCATACCCGTGCAGTTCGCCGCCGCGGGCCAGGGCTTTGAGGATTAATAGGTAGAGCGTTCCGGGAGGGATTTCGTCCTGGTGCATGAGCTTGCCTCCGTGGCATAGTTAGACTATGGAACTGCCCAAAGGCTAGCACCGGCAGGAAGGTTTTTCAATCTTTTTCTGAGTGGATTTTTACGTAAATTATCTTCGGACTTTACGTCCGAGCACAGCCCGGCTAGGGCGCCGCCGTGCTCGCTTGTCCCTAGGGCTGCGCTCACGGTCTCTCACTTTGCGGGGCAGTTGAGGCATCTCGCTCGAAGCTGATCGGAAAAATACACTTTATCTGCGCGAGTTCTCGGACCGCGATGAAATCGAGTTCTCAACTACAGGGCGATTGGGCGGCACTGCCAATACCAGCAGTAATGTGGCTCACATCTGATTGTGTCCGCCGATGCCGCTCGCAGCCAAGCTCGAACTGTGTTCAAACTGGGTCACGATCTCCATAGCTTTGTTCATTTGTTGATCGACGCCGACATTCAATTGGCACGGATCTACGTCGACCGATACGTCCGGTAATACGCCTTTGCCTTCGAGGCAATCCCCTTTTGACGTGTACCAACCAAAAATCGGTAAGCGCACCCAGTATCCGCTGCCCACCTTGAAATTTGCTGCGCCCAGGACATTGCCGGCTGTCTTCTTGCCAACGATAGTGGCCAAGCCATTCTCGGAGGCGAAGCCCGCTACCATCTCCGCCGCGCTGTTTGTCCATTCGTTCACGATCAGGACAATCCTGTTGTGAAATGGCTGGGGCCCTAAACCCTGAGTGAGTAAGAAGAGGGACTTGTCGCGGAATGTGAAGCGTCCCAAGGTCCAGAGAAGTCCCAGCCGGGTCTGCGGCATCGGGACGGACGGGAGGTCCCCCTTCTTGTACCCTTTGCGCAGACGTCCGGGCGTCAAGCTATATCCGATC
>JBKQVI010000264.1:0-4456 GCA_052139985.1 Terriglobia bacterium | reverse complement strand
CGCAACCTTGCCTTCAGTCATCAGGGGTACGTCAAAGTCGCATAACTGCAAGATAACAGGATAAAGGCGATCGGGGCGAATTATGGATCGGCAGCTCGCCGGCGCGCTCTGGGCGGGCAGCAAGCTGCCGGCCCAGAAAGCGGGAGCAAGCTCCCGCACTCCATGTCGACGCGACTTTGTCGTGGCCCTGATTCCGTTCCTATCGAACGTTGCCGATTGTTCCCTGGTCGCATATCATAGTCGGTTTCCGCAAGGACGGGTTTTGTCTATGAGTGAGCGTATTGCAATCCGCGTTCCGGCCACCGGTGCTAACCTCGGTTGTCTCTTCGATTGCGGCGCGATTGCTTTGAGCCTTTATCTCGATATTCGTGTCACGCCCCGTGCCGGTGACGAAGTCGTGGTGCGCTACCGTGGTGTCAATGCCGACCGTGTGTCCCTGGGCGGGGACAACCTGATCGTGCGAACCATGCGCGAGACGCTTGGCAGTTGGGGGAAGACACGCGGGTTTGAGCTGGAAATTGAGAATCAGATTCCGGTGGGCGCCGGCGTGGGTTCCAGCGCAGCCGCTATAGTGGGCGCCCTCGCCGCAAGTTATCGGCTGGCCGACCGTACGCTGCTTGACGAAGAAATCGTGTCGCTCGCCGCTGCGCGCGAAGGCCATCCCGACAACGTGGCCGCCGCATGGCAAGGCGGCTTCACCGTGGCTGTGGAAACTCCCGGCCGGGTTCTCAGCTATTCTTGCCCGGTTCCTGAACCCCTAGGGTTGGTTCTGGTGTCGCCGGACTACGCCGTGCCCACCGGGGAAGCGCGCAAGGTTTTGCCGGAGAACTACTCGCGGGCCGATGCGGTCCACAATTTGCAGCGCGCGGCGGTTCTGACGTCACAGTTCTTTTCCGGCAAGGCGGAATTGCATCGCTGCTTTTTCGATGATCGCTGGCATCAGTCCTTCCGCGCTCATCTGGTGCCCGGCCTGCCGGAAGTGCTTGCCTTAAGCCACCCAGACTTGCTGGGCGTCTGCTTGAGCGGTGCGGGGCCCTCCCTATTGGCTTTTACGCGGGGCGACCCGGCCGTCATTGGCGAGTTGATCCAAAAGACCCTCGGGGAGAAACAAGTGAAGGCCCAAGTCTTCCCGGTTACGCCCGACAATCGCGGCGCTAAGGGTTGGATACTTCCCGACTGAAGCCCGCAAATACTCCACCTTCAAACACCGCAGTGGCCTTTGCGCGTGATTCCGGCTAGAATAGCTGCCCTATGGATGAACGAGACTTTTTTGACGAGAGCGAAACTCGAAAGCCCGCTAACCTCTCCTGCATGCACTGTCGGCAGTCGGAGACGTACGAAATTCGATGGCTGGTGCGCACGAAGAAGAAGGCGTTACGCGGTCACGCGGACGAACGCGATCGCGCGAAGTTTGCCAAGGCGCAGTCTTACATGACTCGCCTTGACGATATGTTGCAGTGTAAGAATCCGCGATGCCGGAAGAGGTTTGAGATTACCGGAGTGCAATCGGTAGTTTTCACTCCCTAAGTTTTCGCTGTCTGCGTGCAGAGCGAACGTGCGGTTACTCTTGATGCCGGTCGGCCCTTCGGTCCCCAGTTTAGGGGCAACACTGTTCACTTCAAGGCGAGCTTTGCTTCCAGTCACAATCTTAATTTCGTGATCGTCGCCGGGCGCTAATCCCTTCAGTTGCGCGGTCCGTATTCGCGGCGAGGAATCGCCGGTCCCGCGTCGTAATGGGAAGGCGGGTCCAGTTCTTCGTGATCGAACGTCACGGGCTGGCTGAGCTGCAGATCCAGGTTGGTGCCGTACGCCAGCACGACCTCCTTGCCGCGCGTGGCCAGAATCCAGATCAGTCCCGTCGCAGCGCCCGCCGCGCTGCCAATGCCCAACCCCTCGAGTGGCGCTCCCTTTGCGGCTCCCACGATGGTCCCGATTTCAGCACCGGGGATCGTGGTCCGCGCCACGGTTTCCGCGTCTTTCCCTTTGGACCCTCCCCCTTCCACTTGTCCTTCCTTGGGCTTGAACTTGTCGTCGCCGGTGCTTCCGAAGCCCGCCAGGGTTGCGCGCAAATGTCGAGTGGTGCCGTTGGGAAGGATCAGCTCATCAAATCGAAAGCCAAGTTGGGCGCGGCCTTTGACGCGTCCCGGGCGAACCACTTCCGTCACCGTACCGCGCACCGAGCTGCCCTTGGGAATAATGATGCGGTTCCCTACAGTGATGGGGTAGATCGACTCGCAATAGATCGCCTGGCCGACGAATGCCGACTTGGTGTTAATGGTGTTCTCAAGGATCAATGGGATCGTCGTGTCCGCCGGGACCACAATCTTGGAACTCGCTACCGGAACCGGCGAGCCGGCGGGAGGGGCCGGAGTGGTGGCCGGTGGATTCGCAGGCTGCGCCGGTGGCGCAGTTTGTGGCTGAACAGCAGGTCCCGTGGGCGCTGCCGGAGTTTGGGTAAAACCCGGAATTGCCAGTGCCAGCATCAGAATCGAGAGCGTGATGGCTTTCATGATGCGCCTTCCTTGGGCTTGTGTTCGTTTCAAGCCGGTTGGATGTGCTTCCTAAGTGCAAGGTTGCTATCGCATTAGCGCGACTAATTCAGAATCCGAAAAAGGAGTTCACCACGGCGGCACAGCGGGGCAGAGCCGCAACCAAACTGTGCCACGGCCATCTTGGCCGTGACCAGTCACGGGCTGGAAGCCCGTGCCACGTTTTCAATTTGTCGCGCCAGATCCTTTCTCCTCTTTCCCTGTCGTCTCCGTGCCTCCATGGTGAGTTCTTACTCTTTGCGGAAATCAGCTCATGATCTTGCCCAACTTCCTGCAACGGACAACGGACCACTGACCAAGGACGGCTTTTCAATGATCCGATGACCCAATGGCTCGATCACTCAATTCCGAGCGCAGACCTAATGGCCTCGGCGATGCGGGACGTGTGGTCTTCCACCGCCTGTGCGTTTTCACCTTCCACCATGACGCGTGCGAGCGGCTCGGTGCCGGAGTAGCGCACCACCACGCGGCCGCGTTCGCCCAACTCCGTGCAACATTCGGTGATGGCCTTGGCGACGCTGGGAATTGCCTCCAGCGGCGGTTTTTCCCTCACACGCACGTTGCGAATCAACTGCGGGAACGGTTGGTATCCGCGAAGCAGTTCGCCGAAAGGCTGCTGGGTTTCGGCCAGCAGGCGCAACACTTCGAGAAGCGTAATCATGCCGTCGCCCGCTAGTGAAAGGTCCGAAAAGATGATGTGGCCGGACTGCTCGCCTCCCAGCGAAATCCCCGAGCGCAGCATTTCTTCCAGAACGTACTTGTCGCCCACCGCGGTGCGCTTCAGGCCGATGCCCTGCCGAGCCAGAGCCAGTTCCAGAGCCAGGTTGGTCATCAGCGTGCCAACCACGGCTCCGCCCTTCAAATTGCCCTTTCGCGCGAGGAAGGGGGCAAGGGCGTAGAGCACGTGGTCGCCATCGGCCAGGCGGCCTTCACCCGTGGCGAAGATAGCGCGGTCGGCGTCGCCGTCGAATGCCACTCCCAAGTCGGCGCCCCTCGCGCGAGTAGTTTCCGCCATTGTTTGCGGATGCATCGATCCGCAATGGAAGTTGATATTCCGTCCGTTCGGTTCCGCGCAGAGGACGTGCGAGTTTATCCCCAACCGTGCCAGCAGCAAGGGCGCCACGCGGCTCGCCGCTCCATGGGCGCAGTCAGCCACCAGGCGAAAACGGGAGAAATCGAGTCCAGCGGGAATAAGCCCCACCAGGTGTTCAACATAATCTTCCACCCACCCCGGAACGGACTGCGCGGCATTCTCGGTGATTTCCGGCAGTTCGGGCAGAACCTTGATCTGGTTCTCGATTTCCAGTTCTTTTGCTTCCGCCAGTTTGGTCCCGGCGGGCGAGAACACCTTGATGCCATTATCGTGGAACGGATTGTGGGAGGCGGAAACCATCACCCCGGCGGAGAATTCATGCTGGCGGGTGAGGAACGCGACCCCGGGCGTGGTGATAATTCCGGCGTCAACCACCTGTGCTCCGGTTGAAGCGAGACCACTTGCGAGGGCTTGGGAAATCCACTCGTTCGATTCGCGTGTGTCCTTTCCCAGCACGACCCGCACGGGGCTAGCTGATTTCTTAAGGACCGTGCCCAAGGCGCTCCCAATCAGCAGAACCGTGACTTGGTCCAGGGGGTATTGCCCGGCTACACCTCGAATGCCGTCCGTGCCGAAGAGTTCAGGTTTAGTGGCCATGTTCAAGAACATTGTAGCGCATTGCCCTTAATAAATGGGGGTTCGCTGCACTGAGGGTGCGGAGACGTAGCGCCGGCTTCCAGCCGGCATCTGGAGTTTCTACATTTCAAAACACCCGCAAGGCAAAAATCCCAGCCCTCGCCCCCTTGGGGGAGAGGGTGGACCGCAACCCGCGCTTTCACCAGCGGGGGCGGGACGGGTGAGGGGGTCCCATACC
>JBKQVI010000263.1:0-9079 GCA_052139985.1 Terriglobia bacterium | reverse complement strand
CCTGAGCATAACATGCTTTTTATCTTGATAGATATATTGCACTGAAACGATATACTAGTCGTTCACCCCCTGCTGCTCTCCACCCCGTGTCACCACGACGCAGTTGCAGGCGATTACAAGTTACGTTGACTTGGAGCGGACTTTCACCCCTCCAACCAGGTGCGCTCTCAGGCGCACTAGCGCCGGCTTCCAGCCGGCAAATCCGCCAGGATCGCGGCGTAACGCTCAAATTAAGACACTGCGGCGTGGCAAGAACGCTCACCGGTGGAAGAGCCGCAGCGCCGGAGAGCGGGCACTGCGGTACAAGCCTGTCCCCGAGGTCCGCGAGGCCTGCCGCCTTGGTGAGTGAAGACGCGATGGCTCCCGCTCACCCGCGAAGGATTAACTGCGAAGGCGCGCGCCAACGTCAGCCTGTCTGGAACGAGGCAAGCCTGGGCCGAAGTGAATTTATGAGGGCAGGGGTGATCGAAATGCTAGAATGGTATTTGCAAGCAAGCGTTGCGACACAGAGGTAAAACACGTGGGCACGACAATCAAAGCGCGTTACGCAGGAGGCGTCCTGGAGCCACTCGAAAAGGTTGAGCTGACAGAGGGCCAGGAGGTTACGGTAACGATTTTCAGTGTGCCTTTTAAGGTAGACGCGGACTTTCTCACTCGCACGGCGGGCGGTTGGGCAGGACTGATTGATGCAGAACGACTGAAGCATGAGGTTAATGAAAGCCGCTTGGTCACGACGCGCCCGGAACCCCGCCTATGACCCTGGCCTCCTTCCTGGTTGACACCGATTGGGTAATTGACCACTTCAATGGAGTCGAGACCGTAACCCGACACCTGCAAGCACTCCGCGCGCAGGGACTGGCTTTGAGTATCATCTCCGTCGCGGAATTGTGGGAGGGTGTGCACTTTTCCAAGGACCCCGCCCGGAGTGAAGCGCTGCTTACCGAGTTCCTTTCCGGCGTCATCATCCTGGGCATCGACGAGGAAATTTGCCGGCGTTTCGGGCAGCTCCGCGGCTCCTTGCGCAGCGCCGGAAAACTTGTCGGCGATTTTGATCTGCTAGTTGCCGCTTCGGCGTTGCGTCATGACCTGACGCTCCTTACAAACAATCGCCGACATTTTGAGAGGATCGAAGGTCTCCGAATAGAAAGCACTCTTCGTTAAGCGTAGCAGAACTTGTTTTGTAGGGCCGAACGGCGTTCGGCCTCGGCCCAGCGCCGCTGGGCTCTACGTCCTTCGGGTGCGCCCAGGCAGACTGGGCAAAGACCAACCCGATCGCCAGAATGAAAAAAGGCGGCGTTTTGAGGAATTTCATTGCCACCTCACGCGGCTGTCGCGGGCTGAGACAATACTAGGGCGGTGATTCTACTCCAAACGAGCGGAATTGCTACAATGGCGGCCGAGACGCGGGGCAGCGGAGCCGCAACCAAACTCTTCGTCTGCTGTCGAGGTTCAAAGCGGGTAGTCTTTTCGGCCGCAATCATGCCTACAGTGTTGTAGTGTAGCGCCGTGTCGAAGTTGCGGCGTCTTATTGTTTCGCACCGATATTCCTTCATCACCGTGCGCCCCGAGTATGCGGGCATGCGCCCGGAGGGACACCTGTAACGCTAGGCTTTGACCATCGACCGCCTGAGATTGACCGCCGCCCCCCCACCCGGCTTTCACTACTACCACGCCTTGGCTATCAGGTTAAGAGACGCGGACCGCAAAGGCTTGCTTGCTCTACGTCAGCGTCCTCACCTTCGGATCGTGGGTGATGTGGAAGCGGTCCAGCATCCGCAGCGCGAAGGTATATTCCGGGGCATCGCGGCCTATCGGGGTCCTGATTCTCACCACGCCGCTCGAGAACTTCAGGCGCAGTTCGCGATTGAACGGCCCTCGAATGAGGATGCCCACCACCTCGGTCCGCACCGCCTGGAAGCTTCGGCACTCGCTCCACAGATAGCGCTTGCCTGGGCGGAACGGCAAACTGCGCATCAACACGCCATCTGTATCCACGCGCCGCGGGAGCGCCAGGAGGGCGAAGTAGGCGATCACGTTCATCATGAATGGCGGGAACGGGAGCCAACCCAGCAGGGCCACGGACCACATCAGGCCCATATTACCGAGGGCGCTGGCATCCACGCCTCTCGCTTCGAGGAGGTCAGGATCCTGGTGCGGCCTGGCGCGCCGCATCAGCGTGTAGAGCAGAAAAGGAACGATCGTGAGCGGCGTAAAGCCGAAGATCACCAGGTTCTCCGACAGTCCGCGGCGAATCACTTCGCGATACAGCAGCCGGTACGCCAGACCAAACGCACCGATGACCAGCATCGAAGTGAAAAAGATCTTGGGCCCCAGCGCGATTCCCAACGCGATGAGGCAGGCCGCCGCCAGCGCAGCAGCAAATACGGTCAGGAATCTGGCTCGCTTCCGACCCGCCAAGGCCGCGGCTGGGGTGGTCCGCAGGAACTCCAGGTCGGGCCGCAAGAGCTGCCTGTCTGGTTCGGTCATGGGGATTCGAATCCTGATGGTGCTACACTTTACCTTTACGAAGCGCGGATCGCTCGCCTTTGAGTGGGCCGTTTCAATTTATGGACAGCGCGGACGACGATTTCTCAAACGCTCATCCCAGGGGGGTACCTGTGATCGTCTCCATGAAATTGCACGCCATGCGGCAGCAAATGGACGAAGTTACCGCGGGCATCGAGGAGTTCGGTTATAAAGTCCACCCCAGTACAGGATTCACACCTCGGCGATTAAGACATAAACCGGCGCCTTGCATCAAGCACAAATTGGGCGATAAAGGCAAAGTGCGCAAAAATTCCTGATTATACGGTACCTGACCGTTTCCCCACCTGCCCAGAATATTCCCGGCTTTGTCCGCGGGTGGCGTTGCTTTAGCGCGGACCAGGCCGTTGCCGGCAGGAAGAACGACGGTTAGCAGGATGAGGGTTCTCCGGACCGCCCAAACTCTTTCGGCGCGCCTCCGCCATTTTCTTTATATGCACCCTCATCCTGAACTTTCACGCTCACGCGAGGCAGACAGATAAATTAGCCCTGCCGGCCGCCGCTACACCAGTAGTCCACCCGCCAGCACCCCAAGCGGAACCACGAGCCCCAGAAGGAGCATCCCCCAATTTCCCCAGTTCAACAGATTCACCATATTCACCTCCCCGGCCCGATCGCTCAGGCCGCGCCGGCAAGAAGACCTCCCGACATCAGGGCGAATAAGCAAGGCAGAAGCCACAATCCGGCGAAGCGTGTATTTTCCGCAGAAACTTACCCGTGTGGACGGCCAGAAAGGCTTGAAATCACGGCCTTTTTGATGAAACTCGGCTCGGGGCCGCGCGGTCGGCGGCCCCTTCCCCCGCATGGCGCCAATCGAAGTACGCTATATAATCTCTACCTGCCCTGGGCAGATGCGAATAACTGGGAACGGTGAAGCCTGCCGGAATTCCGTCCATCCTGCTACGGTTGCTGAACGGAGATGGTGATTGCGGGTGAAGCCCGCCTTCGGATTGCTGTAGCAGCGGAGGGAGCTTGTGGTAATGCCGCGGTCGAATGGCGGCCCCCCTCCAAAGCTTCGCCAATCCGGATCGAGGGAGGAACGGTCCTCGACACTAGATCGTGGCACTAGCGGCTCCCCGTCCATTGCACGATTCTTTCCGCGACCTTGTCGGCGTAACCTTGCTCCTCCGCGGCGTGCTCGAGAAACCCCTCAGCCACTGCCTGGGAATGGATGCCCTTCGCCATATAGTGATGGCGATTGTACCGCAGGACACAAACCAGTTCGGTGGCGAGAGCCTGGTTGAGAATGCGTACCACCGTCTTACGATCACCTTTGTATTCCGCCGTCACGGCGCCGTCCATGATCTGTTGGCGCGCGCGGCGGCGAATCTCCTCCCTGTCGGTGAGAAACATCCCCTCTTTTGTGGCGGCTTCTGAACTCATTGGTTTTGTCGCCGTGAACAGCGGCGACTAGCCCTTCGTCCGCTTAAAGTATTCGACCTGCTGAAGACGCTTTTTTGCCTCGGCCTTCGTCTTGTAAGGCCCTCCCAAATTCTTACCGGTTTTCTCAGACAGAACTTTGTACCCTTCCTTAACTTTCTTGATCATATTCTCCCCATTAACACCAATACCACTAAGATGATAAGAACCAAGCCCAGCCCGCCGCTGGGGTAGTAGCCCCAATCGCGGCTATAAGGCCAGGCTGGCACGGCCCCAACCAGCATCAGGATCAGGACAACGATCAAAACAGTTCCCATTATTCCGTCCTCCTTGGAGTGCGTTAATGCCCCACGGGGTGGGTTCTTTGCGGATTAAACCGCGGCCTCAGAATCCAATCTTCGAAAAGCTCTCCTTTCGAAAATCCTCTCAACCTGGCCGATTTTTTCTTGCACCTTTCCGGCGTCGTTTTCGGCCCGGCCGTCGTTCTCCCAATCGGGTCTTTCGGCTGCCTTTCCAATTTTTTCCTTGGCCTGCCTTTTGCCTGATGAAGCTTGCCCTTTGCCATATCCTTTGTGCTGGTGTTCATATTCAGTCTCCTTTGCGAAAGTAGATATTGCCTTTGCAGAGTTTGCTCATCCAAATCCCCAAGGCTTTGCTTACGGTAGCTTGGCGTTGGGCAATCGGCAATCGAGCGGAAATGGTAATCCCGGCGCTTATTCGCAGTAGATTGCGGTTACTTCAGCCCCGGGATCCGCCGGGGGAGCAAATCACATCCGGCTGATCTCCACATAACGGACTACGTCCGGCAGACTGTTAACCACGATGTATACGAGCGCCAGGCCCGCGAGCAACCCCACGGTTTTTCTGAACATTGAATCACCCTCCTCGCCCAGCCAATTGCGATAAGGCATCTCAACCCGCTTCCGCAGTTGGTGCCTGCATAACGGCTCTATCCAGCCGGGGTTCGGGGTCGACCATCCCTGATGGGCGGTCAATGCAGTCAATGACCGGCTGAATGCATGGGAAGGTCGTAGGGGGCAGATCGACAGGTGCACGGCAGTCCTCGCGCCTACGGCGAGAGACTCTGGAGAGTACCGACTCCGCCGAATGGTCACAGTGGCCTGGTGAGTTCAGACTAACTGTGGAATGAGGGGCTTCTTCACGTCAGTAAACGGCAAGCGCCCGCGGGCTGCAATACGAGCTCCGTGGCGAGAATGAAACGCGGCAACAAGAAAAGGAGGCAGTATGGCATTCACAGCACACAGTCCTGCGTACGCGCCGGCAGTCATGGCGGCAGACACCCTAACCGGGGACAAGGTTGTCAACCTAAACAAGGAAGATCTGGGAAAGATCGAGCATTTGATGATTGACCTGGCAACCGGGCGCGTCGCCTATGCGGTTCTTTCCTTCGGCGGTTTCTTGGGCCTGGGCGACAAGCTTTTCGCCATCCCTTGGAGTTCACTGGCGATCGACACGCAGGAAAAGCGATTTGTCCTAAACGTTGATAAGGCGATTTTGGAGCGCGCACCCGGCTTCGACAAAGACCACTGGCCCAACATGGCCGACCGCACGTGGGGCGCGGGCGTTTATTCCTATTATGGCGCGAAGCCGTATTGGGACTGATGCTCGCACTGCCCGAACTATAGATTCCGGCAGCTCCCGGCACAGGTCAAGAGGCCGCGGAATGAGGCTGCCCGGCTTGGAGCTTAGGGTACAAGAGAGAATTCTGGAGTGGTCAACGTCCATCTAGAACGAAAAGGGAGGATTGAAAATGGCGGGAAAAAATACAGCAGTGTTCGGGATATATCCCGATTATTCGAGTGTTGAATTTGGAGTTCAGACGTTAAAGGACGGAGGATTCCGCAGCACCGATATCTCGGTCCTGTTTCCGCAAAATGTGGGAAATAAGGAATTCGCTCACGAAAAAGGAACGAAAGCTCCGGAGGGCGCAGCAACCGGCGCCGGCGCAGGTGCGGTCGTAGGCGGGGTATTGGGCTGGCTCGTGGGCATTGGTTCGCTTGCCATTCCCGGAATTGGACCCTTCATTGCCGCTGGCCCCATTGTAGCTGCCCTCGCGGGAGTGGGCGCGGGCGGAGCGGTGGGTGGGGTAGCGGGCGGCCTTATTGGTCTCGGACTACCCGAATACGAAGCCAAACGCTACCAAGGGCGAGTCAAGGACGGCGGGATTCTGCTTTCAGTCCATTCCGACAGTTCAGAGTGGACGAAGCGGGCCAAGGAAGTTCTGGAACGCACCGGCGCTCAGGACATCTCGTCCACCGGAGAGGCGAGCGCTGATTTTGACCAGAGCGACCGCCCAATCCGGCGCTCAACGTCCGCGTAAGGCCGCGACTTAGGCCCGCGCTGTGCACGGGAAGTAACGCAGCCCCATAAGTCATTTCGTGGGCAAGGGAAGCATCACTGCAAAGCGCCCCTGGCGGCCATCTCAAGGGCAAGGGGGGAAACGAATGTACTTAGTACTCTTCATCGTCCTGTTGATTGCCTGGGCCATGGGTTTTCTTGCTTTTCACATCGCCGGCGCATTGATTCATCTCCTGCTCATCTGTGCGGTGATCTCACTGATCATCCATCTGGTGCGAGGCGCTGGCGCTCGGGCCTGAGCTGCCATGCGGTGCTCGCCCGCTCTGCTGGGCGGGAGAATCGCTTCGTCGGGGGCCTCGCCTCAACGCCGAACTTGCAGGGCCTCGACGAAAAGGCGCCGGTAGGCATCGGCCAAAACTATTCGGGTCCACAGACGCTGACCGGAGGAATAACATCGAACCAGATCGCCGTGCTTCCTCCTGGAGACAAGGGTGACACCAAAACCGTAAACTCTGATTTGGACAAGGCGATCGGCAAGAATCTGGATGCTGCCCTCATCCAAAGCCGGCTCCACAAGGCAGTCAGTTACGACGTCAAGAACAGCGTTGTGACATTGACCGGAGAAGTGAACTCCCCAGCCAAACGCGCGCAGGCCGAGAAAGTGGCGTCCGGCATCCCCAATGTGCAACAGGTAGTGAATGAGTTACAGGTGAAGGATCAGAAGGCAAGTTCCACACAATAAAATGTGGAATCAAACCCATGGCGTGGGCTACCGCGGCCTCTTCGCGGTAACCCATGAGGGAACGTCGTGTGGAACTGATAGGTTCGCGCACGCTCCAGTTGCCGTCAGCGATGTAGATCAGACGCCCTTGTCGTTAGGAGAGAACCATGCCAGAACAAGAAACGCTGAAGAGAGCAAGGGAGGACGCCCGAAAGGGCAAGTCGGCCTCAAGCCAAGCCGGGGAATTCGTACGGGAAGAAATGCACCATATCCGGGAGGGAAAGCACGGAGCGCGGTCGACGAAGCAAGCGATCGCCATTGGTCTCTCCAAAGCGCGGCGCGCGGGGGTGAAGTTGCCTGCTCCGGCAAAAGGAAAGGCCTCAGCAAGGACGCGAGCTCAAGCGGAGCGCGATCTTTCCAAAGGCAGGGACGCACCGAGAAAGAAACCGTCCGCCACACGCTCGCGAGCGATTCACAGGGCACTGAAGCGGGAAGGACATGAAGCGGCCTCCCCCGAAGCCCTCGCGCGTCAAGCCCGGCGCAGCGCCCGCGCACGAGGACCTGCAGCTCGGCGCCAGGCGGCATCGAAAGCGGTTCAAACAAAGGGTCACAAGGAGCTTCAGATGGCGGCACGCAAAGCCGCTCGCACTCGCGTTGAGGCTTGAAGGCCCGAGACAATCCTAAGACGAAGACGCCAAGCCCCGCCAATCGGCAGACCAATTGGGGGGCAATAAGCTTAGATCGGAACCGTAAGAAACCATCTACAGCAGGGGCCAGTTAACTCAAAAGTGAGGGACAGATGCCGGTCGTTGGGGAAGAGGCATGCGCACGCGGAGATGAGATGAACTATTGCACCTGCGATGAAGTTCCTGATAAGTTGCCAACTGCCGGTGTTGTGAGGTATTGCCCCTTATGCCAGGAGTGGGTGAGGTTTCTGTCGCGCGAGGAATTCGAGCAAATCCTTGAAGCCGAATTCGACTGGAACGTCAGCTCCGGCATAGCCGAGGGGAGCGGGCCGGTGGGGACAGACTGGGTGTTTGGATTGGCAGAGTACACGGGTATGGGCTGGCTCGAACCACTGCTGCGGCCGTGCGTCTGCCCTTAACGCGCAGTACATCAGCGCGTGACGATTCCCGGTCCATTGAACGGTCGTCGCGCCCGGCCGTCCAGATTCTCATTGGGGCACTCGCTGTGCTGGTTGTCGCTCGAGAACGCCAGGGTCCACTACTTTGCCCGTCCTCGTGATGGTGTGGAAATAGAACTCGTCGCCCGCAATCTCAACCGACGTGAAGCAGCGGTCCTCGTCAAATCCCGCTGCCATTTCCGGCGACGACCTCAAGTTATGGTAGCGGAGCTCGCCCGCATTCCCTAGAATAAAGTAGTAAATTCCGTGCTGCGGATTGATTCTTTCATACACATGCTCGTGTCCCGAAAGGACCACGTTCACGGCGTATTTCTCAAAAAGCGGCTTGATGCTCGCCCGCAGATCTGTGTCCGGGCCATGGAACCTTCCATCCGAGTAGAGGGGATGATGAAAATAGGCGATCTTCCCAGATGAGGTTGCACCGCGAAGTTCCTCTTCCAACCAGTCGCGTTGCGCCGGATCCATGTAGTTACTGTCGAGAACGATGAAGCGTACGCTGCCTTTGGTGTAGGCCTAATAGCGCTGGCCCCCCATGTTGAAAGGCTTGTACAAGCACGCGCTGGGGTCATCGTGGTTCCCAAGCGAGGCATAGAACTTCACTCCGACATCGAGCAACACGTGGTAGGGCTGTTCGAACTTGACAGAAAAACCCCTGGAAGAGTATCCGTGATAAATATTGTCGCCGAGCATCACAGCGAAATCGAATGGGAACGTGTCCCACGCGCTCACCATCTGCTGCGCCACCTCATACTGAGGGGATTCGCCGGTGCCGCTGTCGCCGATGACCGCAAACCGGACAGAATCGGGCTTCAGCGGGAATGCCACAACGGGCGGGGGGTTGGCGGGAAACTCCGTCCGGGTCGCAAATGGGCTGCGCATGCCGCGCCGCATCCCATAACCCAATGCCGCGACTGCTAGCAATGTCAGGAAAAGCCAACGTCGATTCTTCCCATGAAGATTCATTCGGGAAT
>JBKQVI010000262.1:0-25792 GCA_052139985.1 Terriglobia bacterium | reverse complement strand
TCCTCCTTCACCGCTTGCTGAATCCGCCCCAGCAGCCGCCCACTAAACTCTTGCCCGCAAACCCGCATAGGGGCAGATTAAAATATCCTCTCCCCGGTGTCCAGCAGAAAATGTGGGACATGATCAGGGGGCTGAGGGGGGTGCGGTGAGCAGCGTATCGTTTTCGCCGCCCTGTATCCGCCACCAGAGCCGTATGCGCTAAGGAGCGCACGCACGGACCCGTGCGAGGGGTGCCGGGTAACCGCTGTCCCTACCGCGGCTAGGCGTGTCTCCATTATGTTGATGAAAATAAAGGTTGAAAGTCAACGGAAAGAGCAACACAGAATCGTCGCGTTGGCATCGATTAAGGGGCTCCGCGCGCTGAATGGGCAAACACCGGCCCCTGACGGAGTGACGCGATCGCTGCGCGCCGAGTTAGCTCGCGGAGACGAGCGACCCTCTCTTCACCTAATGTCCAACTTGCACACTCGGGGTTGTTCTTGGGGACGTATTGGGCAGTCTCTTAGATTGACACAGGGGCGGCTCTACGCCGCCACGTGGCGCGGTAAATTTGCCGCTACAAGATCAAGCTGCGGCAATACCATATCCTGCCGGCGCTTGCCGTCGCGCCTGACTAAGAATAGACTGGTCGAAGTTGCAGTTGCTGTTCGGAATCGTGCGGCAGAATGAGGCTTTAAGCGGGGGGAAGGGTTCGCCAATGGTTCGCGAAGTCAGGAAAACAGCATTGTCGCGGTTTCCGCGAGCAGTCAGCATCTCGAAGTGTGTCGGCTTCCTCGCCATTTTGGCGGCAGCCGTGTTTTCGGCTCAGCCCGTCAAAGCCCAGGATGAAAATCTAACTGTCGGGGACATGACCGGAAAGTATCATTTCCTTTCCGCCGACGACATGCTGGCCATCCTCGACGAGGAGGGCAGGCTCAAAGGATATATCGAAGTCGCTCAGCCGGAAGAGGAGTCAGACGACATCCTGAGCTACGACATTCTGGAAGGGTCGCGCAAGAAGACTCACGTGGAGTTCCGCACGAACCGGATTCATGGAAAGTTCTACCGCTTTTCCGGAACGGTGGAACGCGGCAAAGGTCTCGAGGACAAAGATCCGGATTACCTCCGCCTGACCGGAAGCGTGGATATCGTCACTGTCAATGCGGATACGGGCAAGGAAGCCGTGCAAACCTTCCGCGTCATTCTCAAGTCGTTCGGCAAATCCGAAAGCCCCGATAATTGAAGCTTCGCCGGCGATGATCGGCGCAGTCGTTTTTGACGTGATGCCGCGTTCTTCATCAACCGCCTAAAGAAGGCCATCATTGACAGTTAAGGAAGGCTGGAGGTATCTTTAGACGTACTTCTGGAGGTTCCATCTATGGCAAGGGTCCCTACCATCATCCCGATTACTGATCTTCGACAAGACGCCGCCGCGGCCTTGAGCCAAGTGAGGTCGTCGCGCCAGCCTGTGGTTATCACGCAGCGCGGAAGGGCCGCGGCGGTTCTGCTGAGCATGGAAGCATACGAACGCAGTGAACACGAGCGTCAGCTCCTGCATTTGCTGGCGCGGGGCGAACAGGAAATCAGCGCGGGAGAGGGATTCAATCTGGATGAGGTCCTTGCGGAGGCGGACGCTCTTCTGGCCGGCGACCCCAAGTGAAACTCCGGTTTACACCCGCCGGCCGAATGCAGTTTCTTCAGGCCGTGTCATATATTCTGCAAGACAATCCGCAGGCAGCCATGCAGTTCCGGAAGAAGGCTGAGCGCACGCTTCGACGCCTCACACGATCTCCGGGGTCCGGCCGGCTGATTCCAGAATTTCCGGACCTTCCCTTTCGCGAAGTGATTGCTTCGCCCTATCGCTTTTTCTATCGATGCGAAGACAGAACTATCTGGGTAGTCGCATGCTGGCACGGAGCACAACTGCCGGCGGAGCCGATGAAGGCAGGGCCCGTCTGAAAACCGCTCAGCCAGCCGCCGGCCTTTGGCGCCCTTCTGATCTCCTTACTGTGCGGCAGCGGAATAGACGCGCACCGGTCCCAGCAGTCCCGAAGGCAGCAGTGGCGAATTCGCCTTGTACGGCTTCACATCAGCGAATGTATATTTCGTGGTCGCGTCAGGCTGCTGATCGCCAATCAGCCGGTTGACCCACGCGTTGATCACCTTGATTTTCACCTCGTTGGCGCCCGGCTTCAGCACGCGGGTTGCATCCACTCGGTAGGGTGCATGCCAGACAATCCCAAGCGACTTGCCGTTCACCGTCACCTCCGCCAAATTCTTGACGTCGCCAAGGTCGATCCACAGATGCGCGCCCTTCTTGAACCAATCCGAGGAAGCCTGAATGGTTTTGGAGTATGTGCCCGCTCCGGAGAAGTACTTGACGCCAGCATCCGTGCTGTCCGTCCACGAGATCAGCTTGTCCAGGGTCATCGAGGGCGGCGCGCCACGCCCCGGTTCAAAGCCCACATTCCACGAACCGTTCACGGTCGCGAGCGGCGTCTCCACCACCTTGGGCAAAGTGCGCGATGTGGACTTTGCCGGCTGGCGGAACATTACGAACACCGTGCCCCAGGGCTCCAGGTGCAACGGCACGGTTGTTCGGCCATCCGCGATTTCGTAGGAAGCGGGTTCCGATTCTCCGGTCTCGGCATGCCAAAATTCCGGCGCCTTACCGGTCACGCGAAAGGCTGCATCCACTGTTTCGTCACGGTCGTTGCGGTTGTCCAGAAAGTAGATGTCGCCGTCGGCCAGCTTGCGATGGACGAACAAAATTCTCGTATCACTCTCGGGCTTGGTGTAGTCGAAGTCCGGCGCCACCTTCAAGGCGTTGAAAACATCCGTCAGACTCTGGCCCGCGTATACAACGCCTTTGCCTACGTGGTGCACGCCCGTGCCGTCGCCGAAGAGTTCGTCATTCAGCTTCTTGAACTCTGCCTGGTCGTCAGCGAGGCTGGGATCATCGGTTGGCATCGGGCCCGCTACTACCGCACCGCCCTCCACCAGCTTGTGAATGGCGCGCAACACGGGCAACGACATGTGCTGGCTGTACGGATCGAGCCCCAGCACGCGGTAGCTCATGCCGCTCTTGGTCGTAATTCGACCATCGGCGGCGCCCAGCATGTGAATCAGGCCGTCGGCATTAATGTAGTCGAATCCATAGCCCGGCGGTACGTCCGGCGACTTATTGTCAAAGATTGCCGTGAGGTTCGAATCCTCACCGTAGAAGTAAACAAGGTCCGCGCCGAAGTGCCCTTGCTGCAACAGGTAACTGCTGCGCGCAATATAGTTCACCCACGGACCCGCCTCTTCCGCCCAAGTTTCGTTGCGATTGAACCATTGCCCGTAGGGCCCGAGCGTCATTCCCGGCGCCTTGCCTACCAGCGGCTGGTGGGCAGATTCGTGAATCACGAAGCGATTGATTCCGTTCAGCAACTCCTGGTCCGCCGTGGGCTTCAACGTCGCGGGCGACCACGCCCAGGGTGCGGCAGCCGCTGTCATCGATTCCGCGGCCACCAGGTTTTGTCCGTAGATATGCGCCACCGACGCGGATTCACGATCGTCCGCGTTGTACCCGTATTGCTCTTTATTCACTCCAGGCGTCTGGGTCCACATGGCGCTCATCGGCACTTCGTTGAACTTCTTGACTTCCATTCCGTCAGCAACAAAGGCGCGTCCGTCCTCGTGGGACTCGCCGTAATGGCCCATGCCCCACTCATGCAGAGTCGCCTCCAACTGGCCGTAGTGCTCGTCCGCGATCAAGTCGCCAATGGTTTTACGAAAGTCCCAGAGGAAGCGGTCGCTGGCTTCGGCGCTTTCCACCACGTGTCCGGCGAGAACCGGCATCCAGGGCAGCGGGTCATAGCCGCGCCGCGTTTTGAATTGGGCGATCATGTCGTCCGTCCAATTCTGCGAGCCGGCCTCCCAACTATCGTTGATCACATACCGGATGCCTCGCTTGCCCATGTAGTCCGCGCCGACGGTCTCCCTATAGCTGTCCAGGTAGGTTTCCATGTAGTTCTTCACGAAGCTGCCATTCAGCTTGTCCACCTCGAGCCCCGTAGCCTCGGGGGTAGCTGGATGGTTGGTGATTCCCAAAAGCGAGTACCCGAATCGCAGCACGACCCAGTCGCCGGCGGGAGGAGTCCAGTCGAGCGTGCCGTCCGCGTGCATTTTCGCGGTCAAGTCGAGCACATCGGACTTGGCAATGACCTCAGCAGCCGGGTCAGGCGGTGTGGAAAATTGATAGAGGTCGGGCAAAGTTGTGAACGCAGCCTTTTCTTCGAACCGGTTGACACGCGCTCCCGGGTGCAGCACCAACTCGGCAATTTCATAGTCGGTCGGAGGCGCACCCATCTTGACCCCCAGTGCCGCGGGGTCCAAGCCAATCGCCCAGGAAGGCAAGGGAGGAGGAGGTGTTCGCTTGAAGACCACGCGGAAGAATTTTGCCTTCACCGCAGGAAAGGCAACCGTATGTTCGGGAGCGTCGCCGTCAGGAAGTTTCACGATGGCGCGGAAGTCGTGCCCGTCGTCGCTCGCCTCGAGGGATATCTCCGGGTTGGCAATCCCGGACAACGTTGCGGCAAGCGATTCCACATCTTTCGTCACGAAGGTGACCGCGTGCATTGTCTCGGGCGCAGTAAATTCGTATTGAATCCAGGCACTTTCGCCGGCGGCGGGAATTGGAAGCTTCGTGGTTTTTTGCAAATCCCCGTCACTGAGCATCGCGACGTCAGGGGCGCCGGCGCTTGCCGTGACCGTCGGATGCAATCGTTCGAGCGGCACGTCGCTGGCAGGACGGCGGTAGGCGATGACCGCGACATCGGCGTAGTACTGGGGAATGGCCGGAGCGGCGGGCGGAACGGCGATGACGTCCTCAATGCCCAGGTTCTGAAATGCCCCAGTGCTCGACGGCGGATGAGCCAGCGTCCCGGTGAAAGGCTTGCCGCCTTCGACGAAAGTCTCACTCCACACATATTTCTTCATTCCCTGCGACGCCGGAACCCACGGGCCGCCGGACTCGCTCCAGCCCGGCGAACCGGCGATGGCCTCTTCCAGCCCCAGTTGATCGGCCAGGACCGTGGCGTACTTAAAGGCATCTTTCCACTCAGGGGTCATGTAAGCCAGGCGCTTGTCCACCACCTGCGGCGTCTCCAATGCGGCATCGAAATTCTGGAAGCCGCCCAGACCCACGCGGTGCATCCACTCCAGGTCCAGCTTGATGCCTTCCTTGGTGATGTTTCCGTTCATCCAGTGCCACCACACCCGCGGACGCGCACCGGCAGGCGGATTCTCGAATCCACTTTTGAGGAGGTCCGGTTTGTTTTGCGCTACCAAAGTGGTGACGCCGAGCAAAAACACGATGATTGCGCAGATTGGTTTGCCTGATTTAGGGTTCGTGGCGTAACACTTTTTCTCGCTCATGGGTTCCTCGCACTTCGGCGTGAGATTCCTGGGGAAGCAAGCTTCGGCAGGGTGATGCGTGCAGCAGTGGTGCGGCTTCAGCAACGCTGGGGCGTGGCACATACGCAAAAGCCAATGTACCGGCCACGCGAACTTTTACCTTTTGCACTTTGCCTTTTGACTTTCGTGTGCGTCCTAGCCGCGTTGCGCTCCGAATGCATGAAGGCACTAGCCATGGTCTCTAATCAATGATCTTTAGTTTTCTGCCCACCTCGGCAAGGATCGCCAGCGCCCGCGTCAATTCTTCTTGGGTGTGGGTAGCGGTGACGATGGTGCGAATGCGCGCCTTACCGTGCGGCACAGTCGGAAAGCCGATGCCCTGCGCGAAGACTCCGGCCGCAAAGAGTTGACGAGAGAACTCATAGGCCAAAGCCGCGTCACCCACGATGACCGGAGTGATGGGAGTTTCGCTCATACCGGTATTGAAGCCAAGCTCTTTCAGCCCGGCCTTCAGGAATTTGGTGTTCGTCCAAAGTTGCTCGATGAGTTGAGGTTCCTCTTCCAGAACCTCGAAGGCTGCCAGGCACGTGGCAGCGACCGAGGGCGGGTGGGACGTGGAGAACAGGAACGGGCGCGCCCGATGGTAGAGGAAATCAATGGTGTCGCGTGTTGCGCACACGTAGCCACCCAAGGCGCCAATGGCCTTGGAAAGGGTTCCGACCTGAATATCCACGCGGCCATGCAAGTTGAAGTGGTCCACCGTCCCGCGTCCGTTGCGGCCGAGCACTCCGGACGAGTGCGCGTCATCGATCATCATGATGCAGCCGTACTTTTCCGCGAGTTCCACAAGTTGCGGCAGGGGAGCGATGTCGCCTTCCATGGAAAACACGCCATCGGTAATGAGCAGCTTGTGGCACTTGCGGGCGGCGATTTCCTTCAGGATTTTCTCGCAAGTGTCCACATCCTTGTGCGGGAATACCTTGATTTCAGCCCGTGAAAGGCGGCAGCCATCAATGATGGAAGCGTGGTTGAGCTCGTCGGAAATGATCACGTCCTCGCGCCCGAGGACGGCGGAAACCGTCCCGGCGTTGGCCGTGAAGCCCGATTGGAACACCACGGAGGCTTCCACGTGCTTGAAGCGCGCGATCTTTTCTTCCAGCTCCATGTGAATCGACATGGTGCCGGCGATTGTCCGCACGGCCCCGGAGCCCACTCCCCATTTTTCCGTGGCCTCCAACGCGCGCTGCCGGAGCTTGGGATGAGTGGTCAATCCCAGATAGTTGTTGGACGAAAGATTGATGACCTCGTGCCCGTCAAAACGCGAGACGGGAAGCTGCTCAGTTTCCAGAATGCGCAATTTCTGATAGAGCTTCTGCTCACGTAGCCTTGCGAGTTCATCGGTGAGGTACTGCAACTCCGCTTTCGGCATATTCCAACTCCCAAGGGTGGTCCCCAGCGATTTTAACGCGCCATGATAACACACCGGCTGGGGTGCGAGGATGAATGCGGGAAGGGTCGAGACCGCTATTGAATTTTGTGACGGACCTTGGCCAAGCCTTCCTTCGCCAAAGTATAGTCTGGGGAGAGTTTCAGCGCTTCCTCGAAGTGGTGGCGCGCTTTGCCGTACAGTTCCTTAGCCGAATAAACACGTCCGAGATTGTAATGGGGATAATGATAGGATTCGTAGCGCCGGGATTGCAGCGAACGCTCAAGCCATGGAATCGCCTCGTCGTACTCGCCTTTTTCGATCAAGTATGCGCCGATGTCGTTGTACGGGTTGCCAAACTCCGGATCGATCTGGATGGCCTTTTTGCACTCCGCAATGGCGTCGTCAATCTTTCCCTGGAAGCGATAAGTCCAGCCCAGAAACGTAAAAGCCTCTGCCGTGGGGTGAAGGTCCAGCGAGCGCTTGTAAAGCTCGACCGCCATGTCGTAGTCCCCGCCCATCTGGTACTGATACGCCTCCTTGAGCAGGTCCCACGCGGCTTGAAGTTCCTCGGCGCCCATATGCTGATGTGAATCCTTTCCTTGTCTGTTGTTAGCACACGCACCCCGAGATGTCAATGACACGCGGGGACATTGCAGTCGGATGCGCGTCATAACATCTTTGAATTGTCGGGGTTAGAAAGGTCCAGTGCGGGCAGGGAGTTTCCTGAATGCCGATCAAGGCATCAGGGCTGAAAACCACACACGGGGTTGAGGGACAGTTTGTCTAGTCGGGTATGAAGCGCCGAAGGTAATCCACGCCCTGCTTCGCCCACGCGTCCTCGAGTGCGACGGTCTCCTCGATGGATGTTTGCGCCGGCGTCCAAGATTCCAGAATTGCGGAAGGTTCAATTCGGAGCGACGCGAATGACTCCACGAGCCAGGCAACATTGAGTTGGCCCTTACCCACCGGGCAGCCGGTGATCGACAAACCCATTCCGTGTGCCGCAGGATGCACAACAACGTCTTTAATGTGGAGACTCAACGTACGATGGCCTAATACCCGGACGGAGACTTGCCATCCCTCGAGAAGCGCCAGCGGGTTTGCCGTGTCGAGAGCTGCTCCCAGCCAGGGGCTGCGGACTGCTCCCAGTAGTTCGTTGAGGTCTTGCGCTGGGATTCGGCTGTTATCGATCGCCAGGCAGATTTCATTGTCCGCCAAATCTCCAGCGACGGCGCGCAAACAATTCAAGATTTCGGTGTGCATCGGGATTTGCCCAATCGGGTGCTCTGGCGTGGTTTTCAGAAGTATGGCGCCAATTCGTTTGGCAAACTTTATCTGCTGCCTGAGGTGGCTCGGGTCGATGCCTTCGGTTACCACTTCCAAGTCAATTTTCCATGAGCTCGCCCGCTTCACCACGTCGCGCAATTCACTATCGGGGGTTCCGTCTAAGGGCAGATTCGGCCCGAATTGGACGAGGCCCACGCCCAGTTCCCGGGCTCTCTCCAGCAGTTGTAGCGGCTTTAGTGGGTGGCTAGGTATGGCGTCTGGGAGACCGACCGCCCAAGCGAATGTGTAGGAGCTTATGCCCAGCTTCATCTTATTCGTCGGTCTCCATCACAACTAACCTCCTCATTGCAAAAGGGTCCGACGCACTTTATCACATCATCCCAAAGCTGTGGGATTAATCCCTTCTGCGGGTACTGACACAGTTCATTTTCCTGTTGACGGTGGTCCTTCTGCCTATGGGGGCGTTACGCATCAGAAATAGAGCTTCAGCGCGAACTGGACGAGCCGCGGGTCACGTGCCTGCATAACGCGGCCGAAGTCAGCGCCATCCGAAATGTTACCGTCCGGGGCCATGAATTGTGCGTGGTTCACGATGTTGAAGAGCTCCGCGCGGAATTCCAACCGCGTTTGTTCCGTAAGTTGAGTGTCCTTGTGTATTCCCACGTCAAAGTTGTTGATGCCCGGCCCGCAGCAAACCGACCGCGGGGCGCTGCCGATGGTGCCTAATGCCTGGGGTTGGAAGGTCGAAGGATCAAAGAAAAGGTTCCCCTGTCCGCGAGGGTTGATGGTCCGGAAAGGCTTGACGATATCGGGCTCACCCGGCAACTCGAAATCATAGCTATTCATAAGCTCCAGGTCATCCGAGGATGTTATGCGAAAGGGAAAGCCTGTCTGAAAAGTGGTAATCCCGGAGACAGCCCAACCGTTGGCCACCTTGCCGGCAAGGCCGTGTTTTGCAGGTATGGGCAGTTGCCACACGTAGCTGTAAACCAGCCGGTTCCGCGCGTCGAACAGCGACAGCGCGTAACTCCGGCGGAAGTCTAACGGGTTGAGGACATTTTCGAAACTCGAAGCTTCATCGAAAGACTTGCTCCACGTATAAGCAAGGTGGAACTCCACACCTGCGGAGAAGCGCTTCTCCACCTGCGCTTGCAAAGAGTTGTAATTGGAATTCGCGATCGTGTCTTCCGCGAAGATGCTGGAGAAAACGGGTACACCGTCCGGCGGACATCCCACGCCCGTCGTCGGCTGGCAAAACGGCGAGGAATATTTCCGTAGACCCACCAGCGTGATGTCGCTCGGATTGGGACCGGTTAGGGACGGGACGGAACCGTAGGGCAGATGCAGAGTCACTCCGGCGGGGATGGTTCCAGCCGGAAGAAAGAAGGAACTGTCTTCAGTAAACGGGCCGCAATCGATGCTGCTTTGGCCCGTCAATGTGGCGATCTGGTGCAAATCGAGGCAAGTTTGCGGGTTGGAGTAATTCAGATCGTGCGTAGCCAACAGCCGATGCCCCTGGGAACCGACGTAGGCGATCTCCAAGAGCAGGGTGGGCGTGATTTGGCGTTGGATATTGAAGTTGTATTGATCGGAATACTGTGACCGGAGATTGGGTTGAAACTGGCCGTAGAGTTCAATGGGCCGAAACTGAGAGAAATCCACGGGCTGCCCACGCTGGGGATTCAGAATTCCGTTGAACGGATTAGGGCTTACTGTTCCATCCTGGCCCAAGAAGGGCGTGTTGAACATGTTGTTAGAAAGATTAGTGCTTCCCCCGAAAGGTGGTTCGCCGTTGAACTGTTCTAGAACCAACTGCTCGATGGGGTTATAAAACATTCCCCAGCCCATGCGAATGCTGGTTTTATCCGGGCCACCGGTGAGAATCCTTCGCCAACCGCTATTCCATGCAGGGCTCCATGCCAAGCCCAACCTGGGCGCAAACGATTTGTAATAAGTCTGCGTCAGACCCTTGGGGATACCCGCGTCCCCGGGTATGACCAAGCCCTGTGGAAACACCGACTCGCCGGCGCTGCCGGGGCCGCAATCGTTGGTGCCGAAAACCGCCACCAGGGGATTATCCGCGGCAAGCTGGCAAGGGAAGACGGTGGTGTCCTGGCCGGGCCGGAAAGTCTGCGTGCGACCACCGACGTCGGCAATGGGGGTGTTCAACTCCCAGCGCAGGCCATAGTTCAGCGTTAAGTTAGGCCGCAGTTTCCAGCTATCCTCGGCGAAGAGGTACAAGGCCGTAGCGCGAACGTATTCCTTCTGGGCGGAGCCTTGCAGGTAGTTGTCGGGAATCCCCAGCAGGTAATTCGGAATGAGGTCTGAATAACCCACATCGTTGGGCCCGCCGCCGAAGAAGTTTTCATTCCCGTTAGTAGCAAAATAGAGGGTCTGGTCAAACTGCTGGCGATCCAGATCGACTCCGAACTTCAAGGTGTGGTTGCCCTTCACCTTACTGAGATTGTCCGTCACTTGGAAGGTATTTCCGAATTGCGGCAGCTCCCCTTCTAAGTTGTTGCCGAGGGAAAAGCCGCCCGAGACGGTTACAAAGGGCACGCCTTCGTGGTCCGCGCCCAGGTTTGGCGTAATGCCCAAAGTTGGGTCCGTGGGATCGCTGAAGCACTGGTCGGCAGGAACGCTCGCGCAGGAGTCCTGCACCAGGTTGGTCCGCTGCGGGTGGAGGAATCTTTCCTGGCCTTCACGGAAGAACGAGAAGCGGAATTCATTCACCGCCGTGGAACCCGAAGCCCAAGTGTGCGTCAAATTGATTTGTTGAAAGCGTTCGTTGGTCAGGTCACCGAAACCCGGTAGCGCCGCGCCGCCCGCCTCAAACTTCGCGAAGGGTTTCTCAAGGTAATCGTCGTTGAAGTAGTAGTACGCGTTGAATTGCTGGTGCTCTGAGATCTTTTGGTCGACGCGCATGGTCCCCTGGTCCGCGCGGTTGCGCTCCAGTGGCGAGGATTGGTAATAGAGGCCGCTCGAATTGGGCAAGGGCACGAACTGCCTCATCAAATCCGCAGCGGTCGGGTCAAAGCACCCCGCCGGAATGACGTTGCCGGGGAAGATCGATGCGTAGGCCGTTCCAGCCGCGATGCTCGACCCGAGGTTCCCTTGCACCGCCGCCGCGCAGCCGGACCGCGTGCTGAGCGTCTGCGCCAGGAAGTCATCCGTAAGGGTGCCGGCGAACGCGGGCCCGGCGGAGAAATCACCCTGCCGCTCGGCCTCCGTGGGCACTACCACCGTGGCGGAAGGAATCCCCTGGTGGATGCGCCGGCCTTCGTACGACAGGAAGAAGAAAGATTGGTCGCGCTTGATGGGTCCTCCGAGCGTGCCGCCGAACTGGTTCTGCTTGAAGTCAGGCCGCGGACCTTCAAAGAAGTTGCGCGCGTTCAGATGCTGGTTGCGCAAAAACTCATAGAGATTTCCGTGCACCGCGTTGGTGCCCGACTTGGTGACGACGTTCACCACTGAACCGGAATTGCGTCCGAACTCCGCGTCGAAGGTGCTGGTCATCACACGGAATTCCTCGATGGAATCCGGCGACGGCTGAATGGCGGGAAGATTTGCGAATTGATCGTTGGCGTCGCCACCGTTCACGGTGTAATTGTTGGAGCGCCCCCGCCCGCCGTTCACCGAGACCACGCCCGCCTGGTCACTGCCGTAAAACAGGTCGGAGCCTAATTGCGACTGCACTCCCGGCTGCAACTGAAGCAACTGGTACGTGTCGCGCGCGTTCAGGGGAAGCTGCGTCACCATGCGGTCAGATACCACGGCGCCCATCTGCGTGCTGGTGGTCTCGACCAACGGCGCCTGCGCCTCCGCGGTGATCACTTGCGCCAGCGTGCCCAGCTCCAGGTTCACGTTGGCAACCGTAACGTGTCCGATTTGGACCTCCACGTCCGATTGCCGGTATTCTTGAAACCCCGGCGCCTTCACCATCACCGAGTATCGGCCAACGGGAAGAGCAGGGAAAACGTACTGGCCCTCGGCATTGGTTTGCGTGGTGCGGTTGACGTAGGCTTGCTCCAGAGTTGCCGCCACCTGAGCGCCGGGGACAATCGCGCCGGAAGGGTCCTGCACTGTGCCGCGAATCGTGCCCGTGGTCTGCGCCCAAAGGCTGCCGCCTGCCGCGAAAATTGACACGATGAGTAACATAAAACGCCGAAGCAAGTGCTGTTTCAACCTAGTTTCTCCCGAGGGTCGAACAGCTCGCGAAGGTTGGCAAATACTTTCTGCTGTCGGCCAGAGTGTTATCGCGTAACATGCGGCGAATCGAAAAGCTTGTCAAGAAAAAATCCATTGAGGGATGGTTCATCGGTTCGTCGGGCCACCTGGTGATCTTAAATTGAGGATTTGTGATTAGCGATTTTCGGAGCCGGCCACTTGATTCATCTTTTCATCTGGCGAAATTGGCCTCATTTTCCCAGCCCCGCGCGCCCTGCACGTGCTTGGTAGGTGCTCCAACCGCATTGTCCCCCTCTTCCCGCCGCTACAAGTTCCGTAGGAAAAGTGTTGAATACTGATCAGTTCTTGTCCTAGAATCCTGGATTCCAGTGAATAAGGTGTAAACCGTCAAGCAAGGACAGGCAGACTGCCGGGGCGAAAGCTCCGATGGCTTCGCGGACCGGCCCGCCGAGCGGCAAGCGTCAATCTCCCGGTTGCATATGCTCGGAAGCGTTCGATAGCGTTTTCCCAGAGGCTCAGTGCGGCACGTCGGAGAACACTCTATGCCGTTTTGGAGCTGGAAGAAGAAAGCTCCGAATCATGCCGGGAAGAGGGTTTCCATGAAGAATTGGAACTGGAAAGCCATTGCCCTGGGCGTGGACATTCTCCTGCTGATTATTCTGGCTCTAGGGCTGGCGCGTTCGGTTGTACATCAATCCTGGATCGCCGCCCAAATTTGCCTTCTCGCCATCCTGCTTTTGCTGGCCTTGGCCGTCTGGCTGATCCGGCACCTGCTGCGTGAACCGTCTGCCCAAAGACCGCGCGAGGATGCGGAGGACTCTGGAACGGTCACCATCGTCCGGCTGGTGCAGTTCAGCGGCTGCGGAGTGGCCGCCATCATCATTTATGCCATTCAACACAACAACTGGAGATCGGCGGCGGTGGCTCAGACGATCGGTATGGGTCTGCTGACCGCGGCGGGGTCGCTTGCTGCCGGGGCTGTTTTTGGATTCCTCTTTGGTGTGCCGAGAAGCCAGAGTGCGCCCTCGGCGAACGCGTCAGGAGGATCCACCGCAGGTTCGGCAGGGTCCGGGAACGGTGAAGGAACACATGTGGTCGCCAACACGAACCTGGAACAGATCTCCGATTGGCTTACCAAGACGATTGTGGGCGTCAGTTTGGTCGAGCTTTCCAAATTGCCTCCTCTGCTGGACAAGTTGGCGAGATATGTCGCGTCAGGGATGAGCAACGCCGGCACCGGCGCCACGGCAGCCGCGCTGGTTATCATCGTCTGCTTTCTTTCCTTGGGTTTTTTGATCAGCTACTTGTGGACGCGGATGCGGCTGACCCGCGCGTTTGGTGACTCCCTGTTGAGCCAGCGCATCGGAAAATTGGAGAGACAGTCACAGATTGACGCCAAAGCCATTGCCGATGTCGATCGCTGGCTACATCAACACTCCGCCATTGCCCAGAATGAGGACAAAGCGCGCAGCGATATGATGGATGACATCAAAAAATCGTCTTCCGCCGTCAAAGGCTTGGTCTTCATTACCGCGGACGGCTATAAGCGTGACATCACGGACCACCCGGAGACGGACGAGGGAAAGGAGAAAATCAGGAAGGCAAGCGTCACCACCCTTCCGATCTTTCAAGCTCTGGTCGAGGCCGATCAAGAGCAAATATTCCATCGCAACCGCAGCCAGTATGCTTTCGCTCTGATGACACAAGAAGAGAAGAAGGAGGAGTGGCAAAAGGCATTGGACGTACTGAACGACGCTATTGCCGTCCGCGACAAGTCAAAAGAGCCTGGGTGGGTCGAATACGAGTTTGCGCGAGCGGTGTGCCGCATCCACCTGGGGGGGCCGAACGCGAAATCAATCCCTGCTGTGAAAAACGATATCGATGCCGATCTGATGAAGGCGAATAAGCTTGAGCAGAGCAAACGTCAACGGCTGGATCTTGATGGCGTGGCCGAGAAATGGCTGAAACCGTGAATAGCTCCGCTCTGACGTGCCCCGCGAGGTTGGCGCAATCTTCCGGCCGTTTGGTGTCGTTCCAACAACGGGTCTGACGATTGCCATAAAGTTTGGGCCTCGTGGTTAGCCCGACAGTTCTCCTTGCCAATTCGGAGCGGAGCGGCCGAGCCGCAACCGAGTGTGTGGCACGGCCGAGCTGGGGACTTGGTGCCGGGGATTAAGGGCTAGAGGCTAAGCTTCGCTGCAACTCGACGAAGCGCCGGGCAACCGCCGGCGCTCGTGCTCATTTTCGCGGTGTGCAGCTTGTTTTCGATCTTTGGCAAGTCTCCCTGAAGACACATGGCTCCCCTATTTGTGCGCCGCGCGTACGTCATCGCCCGCATCCCGTCGTAACCAGGAGCGGGCTCCAATCCCCGATGCCTGAGGTGATTCGAAATCGTACGCACGACCACCCGCTTGCCGTGCGCAATGAGGACCTTCATGCAGGCACGTACAGTTCGCTCAAATTGGCCATCGCTGGCGTGAGACGCTGGATTTCGTCTACCAACTCAGCATATGCCAGCAGGGCTTCGGAAAGGCTTCCCTCCCTGCCCACGACTTCCAACTTCGCCGCCGCCTCAAAGGCGGGGTAAGCAGCGAAATTGCCCACGGATCCCTTGAGCTTGTGCGCGGCGCGTTCGATGGCCTGGGCATTCCCCCCCGTGACGGCCTCTCGGAGGATTGTCAACAGCTCTGGAAGTTCCTGTAGGAACAACGCCACGATCTCCTTCAGCAGACCGACGTCCCCGTCCACGCGCGCGAGAGCCGCCGCGGGGTCGATCGGCTCCTGCTTCTGGCGCTTTGCCGTAGTGGCCGCTGGAGCGCCGGCGGGAGACGGATTGAGGTTTTCGACGGCCTCGACCAAGTCTTCGGCCCTGATGGGTTTGGCGACGTAACCATCCATACCGGCCGTAAGACAACGCTGGCGATCTCCCTCCATGGCATGCGCGGTCATGGCGATGATGGGCAGATGGGCTCCCGTAGACTCTTCCTCTTTTCGAATGACCGCCGTGGCTTCGAACCCATCCATATCGGGCATTTGAACGTCCATCAACACCACGTCGAACCGCAACTTCTTGACCAAGTCCACCGCCTCTGTGCCGTTTGAAGCCACCGTCACGATGTGGCCACGCTTCTCGAGAATGCGCACGGCGAGCTGGCGATTGACCGCATTGTCCTCGGCCAGGAGAATCTGAAGCTTGCGCCGGTTTTCGTGGAGCGTGCGGCGAGTGATGACGGCCGTAATCTCCTTCCTGGGTGCCTTCCCCAGGCCGGCCAGGATGGCCTCGAGCAGTTCCGACCGCCGGATCGGCTTGAGGAGATAAACGGCGATGCCCAGCTCCCGGCAGCGAGAGGCATCGCCGCGCTGTCCGGCCGAGGTCAGCATGATGATGGTTGCCTCCGCGAGTGCCGGGTTTTGCTTAATTCGCTCTGCCAACGTAAATCCATCCATCTCCGGCATCTGCGCGTCGAGAAGGACCAGTGGAATAGGCGTTCCGGCGGAAGCGGCGCGCTCGAGCGCGGCGAGGCCCTCCCTGCCGCTCGCGGCCGTTTCCGGCTGCATCGACCAGCGTTTGAGCATCCCGTCCAGTATCTTCCGATTGGTCGCATTATCGTCGATGACGAGGACTGCAAGGTCGCGCAGGCTGGCAGCTTCCTTTGGAGTAGAATCCGACGTGGCGGCCCTTCCTTGACCCAGGCACGCTGTGAAATGGAATGTGCTTCCCTCACCTAGCGCGCTCTCGACCCAGATTTTGCCGCCCATCATTTGCACCAGCCGCGCAGAAATGGAAAGGCCGAGGCCCGTCCCTCCGAATTTCCGGGTCATCGAGCTATCCGCTTGCGTAAAGGCCTCGAAGATCGCCTTTTGCTTTTCGGGCGCGATGCCAATCCCCGTGTCTCGAACCGTAAAGTGGAGCAGGGCGCCTTCGTCCTGCTGGGATTCGACATCGACACTAACTATCACCTCACCCTGCTCAGTGAATTTGACGGCATTTCCGACCAGATTCACAATGACTTGGCGAAGGCGTCCAGCATCCCCAATAAGGCACTCAGGAACTCCAGGCATCGCTTGCCATGCTAATTCAAGCCCTTTTTGGCTCGCCCGCAGCGCGGTCGGCCTCAAGCTGGTCGCAAGAAGGTCGGACAGATTGAATTCCGTGGGATCCAAGCTTAGTTTGCCGGCCTCGATTTTGGAAAAATCAAGGATGTCGTTGAGAAGAGCCAACAGAGCGTTGCTGGAGTCGCTGACCATCGTCAAGTATTCGCGCTGCTCGGAACTCAAGGGGGTATCCAGTGCCAGTTCCGTCATGCCGATGATGCCGTTCATCGGCGTCCGAATCTCGTGGCTCATATTGGCCAGGAACTCACTCTTCGCAAGGCTGGCTGCCTCGGCGGCTACCTTGGCACGACGGAGTTCCACCTCAATTCGCTTCTGCTCCGTGATGTCACGTGCGATCCCCCATATGCCGCGGGGATTTCCCGCTTCGTCCCGCACCAAATAGGCGCGGAGCTCGACAGGGATGACAACCCCATCTTTCCGGCGATATTCTTTCTTATATGGCTCTGAGTATCTTCTCGGGAAAACCTGGCTTTTGAAGATCTCATCCATGTCGGCATGCCATTTCTCCGGCGTCAGGTCTTTGAGCGTGAGTTGAGTCAACTCTTCGGCCTCATAGCCGACCATTTTGCGAAAGGCGTAATTGGTTTCTGTGATTCTCCCTTCCATATTCACTTGTACAAATCCGTCCATCATGCTCTCATGCAACTGCCGGTATTTCCTCTCGCTTTCCCGGAGGGCCTCTTCGCCCCGCTTCTGCTCCGTGACGTCGCGCAGGATGCTCACGGTATGCCACTCACCCTTGATTTGAACGCCAGAAAGAGAGAGCGCAACATTGATTTCCCGGCCGTCTTTCCGCCGGGCGTGTAACTCCAGTGTCTTGCCCAGGGCATCGCCGCATCCCGTTCGCACGAACTCCGGGAGCTGTCTGCGGTGGGCGTCGAGATAACGCTCGGGAACAAGCAGTTCGTGCAGGTTCTGGCCAAGCACTTCATCCCGCCTGTGCCCTAGAATGCGTTCGGCCGCCTGGTTCCAAAAGGACACGCGACCCTGCGGGTCCATCATCAGTATGGCATCTTGTGCCGATTCGGTGATGGCGCGCAGAACGGATTCCCTTTCTCGCAACTCCCCTTCAGCTTGCTTGCGTTCGGTGATTTTGCGGGAGACACCGAAAGTTCCGATGCTGTTCCCCTGGGCGTCACGCAGGGGCATCTTCGTGGTCGAGACCCAGGTCACATGGCCGTCTGACCAGGTTTCCCTCTCCTCCTTGTTTTCGATCGGGCGCCCGGTCCTGATTATTTCCTGCTCATCGTTGTAGGCCTCTTGGGCATGTTCTGCGGTGAAGAAATCGAAGTCGGACTTGCCGACCGCTTGGGCAGGGTCGCTCAGCCCAAACAGTTTCGCTTGCGCCTTATTGATCCGGATAAAGTGGCTCGCCCGATCCTTGAAGTAGATCGCGTCGGGGAGATTGGCCATAAGGGTTTCGAGGAGATGCCTTTCCTCAATCAGCTCCACTTCTGCCCGCTTACGTTGGCGCAGCTCCATGGCCGCCCGCTCTAGCATGCGGGATTGCCGCTGCAACACCAGGTACCCCGCCGCAACGGCCGCAACGCTGCTGACGCCGATCGTCATCAAATGCGATACCCACATTGTGACGTGCGGAATAGCAACCATCTTCAGCCCCTCGTAGGCGGCCATGCCCCCCATCACGGCGAAGAAGAGGTACATCAAAGGGCGAATACTTGGCCGCGCAGCAGGGTCCTGACGACACGATCCTAATTCGAGCTTCAAGGTCTGCACCGCGCGACTCCTTAGGTGAGCGACTCCGCCGATTCAGGTCTGCACAGGGCTTCGCAAGGGGAATCGTTCGGTTCTCGGCTTGGATAGATTGCACAACGAATGCCAGTCGCTGCGGGTCGCTGAACTTTCTTGTATCGCGAATGGTTTTAAGAGGTTCCGGCAAATAGAAGTAGCTAGACTGTCCTAAACCGATGTGTATGGAGAGGTTCAAAGAGGAAGAGTGTCTCGATTTGAGACATTTGGGCTGGCCAATCCAACAATCCCAATCATGAGGCTAGGGAGAATCTTCCAGAACCCAACCCCCCCGGGTACCCAACTCGGGGCAGGATGTCCGTGCCACGCCGCGTGCTATTGTAGGGGCCAGCAGAGCTGGGCCAAGGCCGAACGCCGCTCGGCCCTACACAAACCCGTGCACCGTGCCCCGTCCAGGCGCGGGCCAATCTAATTCGTGTGTGAGAGGAAATGGGATGGGATCAATAGTAACTGCCAAGTGCCAGTGTGGTCTCGAATTCCAAATATTCCTCGGTGGCGGTATGCAGAGTTTCACCTCGGTCTGCAACTTCCCCTGCCTATGCGAAGCGTGCCACAACGTCGTGCAGGTAAACCTCCTGGTAAAGACCAGGGAATGTCCCATGTGCAGAAGCTCATGCCTCATTCCGTATGACGATCCGCGACTGAGGAAATCTCCGGGCACGCGTGCCGTGGCGGAGTGGAACATCCAAGAACGGGTCGGCCGGCGGCTGGTGCTGACCGACGGCAACTACCTCTGCCCGAAATGCTACGAGATGTCGCTCCAGTTCATAGCGAGCGGCTGCTGGGACTAGATGGCCTGCGGCTATCCTCTGAGTTGGCGCATCGAGTCGTAGCGCGTCATCAGGGATGTGTTGTTGCACGTCCCGTAATCGGCAATTCAACCACACGGACGTCGGTGTCGCGATCCCGCAGAACCTCCAGCACCGTCCCGGATGCGTCGGCCACAACGCTCGCACCGCAATAGGTTCGTCCTTTCCAGGGACCATGCGTCATCTCTCCCACCAAGTCCGTGCCAATCGTCGGGCACTTCCACATCTTGGCCCGGCCCGCCACCAGACGCTTCAGGTCTTCTTCGTGGGCGGGCCACTTCTCCACCACTTCGGCCCATCCGTAGGGAATGAGCATCAAATCCGGCTTCAGGTCGGCCAGCCGTTGGGCGTACGCGTCCACAAAAGTGTCCGCGCAGATCACCACGCCGACGCGGCCAAACTCCGTACCCACCACGCCAATGCTGTCGGGAGTGCCCGTCGAGTATGGAGGGTCCATCAACTCGAACAGGACATTCATCTTCCGATGTTTCCATAAAAGCTTCCCGGCCTTATCCACCAGAATGGCCGAGTCGTAGAGCCGATCGCCGTCTTTCTCGTCGAGTCCGATAGCAATCAGCACTCCGTACTTGCGAGCCAGGGCGGCGACGCGGTCGCTGTCTGCTCCCGGGATCGGCGTCGCCATGGTGTGGGCGCCAGGATTCTCCCAGCCGAGCACCGATGACTCCGGAAATGTTGCGATGTCCGCGTGCCTGGCGCGCGCGGTCTCAAGCGCATACTCAATACGCCGGAAGTTTCCCTCCCTATCGCCGTCGATCACCAGGATCTGGCAAACCGCCACGCGCACCTGGGCGTGGCTTGCGGAGGTGAAACACAAAATAGCGAACGATCCAAGAATGAACTTCGCCAGGATGCTCCAATCGACGACCCGGCACAGGTCTGATGCGATGGCCCAACATCTCACCCCCATACTTCCTCCCTCTTTCGCTGATTCAAGAGTTCGACTGTTGACTCCTCGTTCGATTGTAACGCGCTACGATCTGTTCCGCCGATTCTCTCGCCGAGAATTCAGCGGACCGCACTGCGTAGGGCCCAACGGGGGGTCGGCCTGGCGCCAGTGCGGCCGGCCCTGACACGATGGATTGCGGCCCCGCCGCGCTCTGCTACACACTTGCGTAATGCCATTCGCATGTCTAAGATTCTTCCGTGGCCACGAACGCCACCCCGTACTTATCAACTTAGCTCCTGGAACGGAGGAACAAGGCGATGAAGCTATACACCTACCTCAACTATGGTGGCAATTGTGCGGAAGCCTTCAGATTCTATGAAAAGCATCTTGGCGGAAAGATCACGATGATGATGACCCATGGCGAACAGCCGGATCCCAGCAGCGTACCGCCCGAATGGAAGAAGGCCATCCTTCATGCCCGCATGACCATTGGAGAGACGGAGCTTCTGGCGGCCGATGTTCCGCCGGAACGATTCCAGCCGATGCGCAGCGCCTATCTTTCACTTTCCCTTACGAGCATCGAGGAGGCGGAGCGGATTCATGCCGTGCTCGCGGATGGCGGTCAAATCTTCATGCCGATGCAGGAGACGTTCTTCGCTTTCCGCTTTAGCATGCTCCGGGACAAGTTCGGCACGTCCTGGATGATCATCCACGAACGCCCAATGCCACACAACGCCTGAGCGATTAGGCGGCACTTTCCTCGAGCCCCGGCTGGATGATCGGTGCCGGCGTTTGTTAAATTGGTTGTGCGAAGGGCGCACCGATATTGCCATAACTCAAGATGGAGGATCTATTTCTATGTCGAAACAAGACGAGGCGGGACTCATCCTGAAACTGTACGAATTGCGCAGGGAAGACACCATGCGCAAAGCGCGCGACTGGTTTTTTCGGGATTTCAATCCCCAATCGATCGCTGACTTCACCGACGCGATGTTTAGCGAGCACAGCGGTCATTTACGAATGGTGGTGTCCTATTGGGACATGGCCGCGGCGCTCGTCAATGACGGGGCGATTGGCCTGGACCTTTTTACCAATACCAATGGCGAGCACATCGGCGTCTTCTCCAAAATTGAGCTGCTGCTGGGCGAAATCCGCAATGCCTATGCACCTCAATACGCGGTCAACCTGGAAAAGTTGATTGACGCGACACCCGATGGCCGGAACCGGGCCGCCAAAACTCGCGAACGAATGAAGGCTATTCGCGATCAGATGGCCGCGAGGCAAGCGAAGACCGCCCAGCGGGGTTAGCGTCGATCCCGATGGTTCATACGCTTCTTTGGCTTCCGGCGTAGCCATATCCAAAAGAAAGTTAATAGCCGCAGTCCAAACCAAGGAGGCACCGAATGGAAATGCCGGTAACAACGACGTTTACGATCGAGGGATATCGAATTCGCGAATACAAAGGTCTGGTGCGGGGAATCATTGTGAGGTCCCCGACGATTGTGCAAGGAATAGTTGGCGGTCTCAAGAACATCATCGGCGGCAGGATTGGAGCGTATACCGAGATGTGCGAGCAGGCGCGCCAACAGGCCTACGATCTGCTCCTCCAACACGCCACGGAACTGGGCGCCAACGCCGTTGTCGGCGTGCGCTACGATGCGTCGGAAGTGGCAAGCAAAATGTCGGCGACGGAGGTTATTTGTTACGGTACTGCGGTGGTGATCGAGAAAGGGTAGGCCGCAGTAGAGGCAAAGAAAAGTCAAAGTGCAAAAGACAAAAGTCAAAGCCGAGCATCTTCTGGTCGCATGTTGACAACGCCTAAAGGCGGGCGGACAATCTAATTAAGCCGTATCGCGCGGTTGCCGGCTGCTCGGACTGTTGCCGGCGCATGGATTGCTCAGTGGCATAAGAGTTGAAATCTTCGCCAGATGGCCACCCGCCACTGGGGAGGTGATCCGATGAAACCCGCCACTATTCTGACTCTTCTCACCGTCTTGACTCTGCCCTTGATAGCCGACAATCCCAAGGGTACGGTACCGCGTAGCGCAGCGGAGAAGTACGCAGCACATGCCGCGGCCAACGGCGCAGCAATCGGGGCCACACTCCTTACGCCCAAGGAAGTTCACAAGGCCTTCACCAGCGATCTAAGCCGCTGCTGCCGGGTCGTTGAGGTCGCCCTTTACCCCGCCAAAGACAATACGATTGATGTTTCCACCGACGAGTTCGTCTTACGTTTCGCCGGCACTGAGACAGCGACGAAGGCTTCCAGTGCCGCGGTCCTCGCAGCGCAGTCGCAGAAGAAGGATACGGACGGCAGCCGCGTCTCGACCGTCGGCGAGGTTCATGTGGGGTACGAGTCGGGCATCGACCCTCTGACCGGACAGCGGGTCCATGGCGTCGAAACCGGAGGTGGTGTAGGCGTAGGGGTCGGCAACATGGACCCCAGACCCTCGTCCACCGATCGCGATCGTGAGCTGATGGAAATGGAAATGGCCGAAAAGGCGCTGCCCGAGGGTACGGCGCTGGCTCCTGTCGCCGGCTATCTCTATTTCGCGCTTTCCAAGGACAACAAGAAAGCCCTTCACGAGCTGGAATACACCCTCAACGGCCAGAAGGTGTCTTTGAAGCTCGACTAGCACGCGCTTCTACTTCGGACAGCCGACCGCTTGTTTGAGAGCCGTCAGGGGCGTGCTAACACTTCCCGCCTTGCTCCAGATGACCTGGCCGTCCTTGGTGCGCAATTCCAAAGCGCCTCCCGTGAATCCCTGAATCGACCACTTAAGAATCGCGTCCGCGGCGGCCGAGGTATCGACGACTTGCAGGCAGGTGCGCTTGGCGATAGCCTCACTCTTGCGGGCGAGCACGTCGTCGTCGTCCGACCAATCAGCATCTAAAAGGACCTTTCGGATCGCATGCAGGTCACGCGGGTTGCCTTTGTCCTTAGCGCTGGCCGCAGGTTCGCCTTGGAGGGACCAGCCGCAGGCGTCGGCCACTTTGGCCACTGCGGCGTCCAAACCGGTAAGGTCAAACGAGGTCGCTACGGGTCCGGAACCCGGAGGCGTGAATTCCACAGCCAACTTCTTTGCACCGGCCAGTAGCCGGGCGAACTCTACCGGGTCTGGCGCAAAAAGCGAATCGTGCCCCGTCGATTGTTCCCATGGCTGGATGGAAGGCTGCCCGTCATCGACCCGGAGCTGGACGCGGTACTCTGCGTTCGCGTCGGCATCAGCGGGGAGGGACCCCGTCCGAATGTATACGACGGTCTGGCGCGACCGGCAGCGGATGTTGAGTCGGGGGTACTTGTCCAGGCCTGCCGAGGCGGCTACGCCTTGTTCGGCCGGAAGAGTAAGTGTCACCGTTCGCGAACCCGTGTCCGGCGAAATTTCGTCGCGCACATCCCACTTTCCATTTCCTCCAACGCCGGCAGGATTAGTTCTCTCTGTTTGCGTGGTGGGATGGGTTGGCCTTTCGCTTCCCGCTGTAAGCATTGCATCCAAGACTCTTTGAGGAACACCCTGACTCTGGAGTGAGATCAGCGCTTGAGGCGACGTATCGAACGCGGCTGAACTGTGATGAATGGCCAGGACGATAGTGCTCTCCGCCAGCCCGGCCTTAACCATATTTACGACGTCATCATTGGTGATCGGCTTGGTTTCACCTTTCTGCGCCTGGCCTGATTGGTCTTGAATGCTGACCTCCAACCCGCCTGATTCTCGGCCCAGCCCTGTGCCTACCTGGCACCAACACAGTAATAGGAAGACAATTATAGCTAATCTCATTAGGTTTGTTCCCCCCCTCGAACGGACAACGCGTGATGGTGCACGGGCAAGGCCCTATTTGTCCTCGAAAGCATAGCCCCGCGGTTGTCTGCCGTCAATGTAGCAGCAAGAAACGCGGGGGTTAGGGATTCGGGATTAGGGGTCAGGGATTAGGGGCCCGGGTCGGCTGGCGCGCATCCCGCGTGAGGTTGTCGCTTTGCCAGCCCCCCGCGCCCTGTGCCTCATGTCCCGAATCCCTGACCCCGAATCCCTATTCCCGATGTTCTCGCGCGCTTGACTTGTCTCTGAGTGTCCGGTTCTAATCAGTGGACGAGGTCAGGAGGAGGCGTCATGAACACTGTAGACTTGGGCTCGGAATTGCTTCGCGTTGTGAACTCGGCGGAAGAGATTCTTCGACGCGTCAGTGCAGAAGAAAGCAGCGCGCCAATCCTGGCGGGTGGATGGTCGCGCCGGCAGGTGATGGGCCACCTGATTGATTCCGCCTCGAATAACCACCAGCGGTTCGTGCGCGCGTCGCTTGCGGATTCGCTGGAGTTTCCCGGCTACGAACAGAACGATTGGGCGCGGGTACAGGCCGCCGAGCAAGCGGATTGGCCGTTGCTCGTGGCGCTCTGGGCGAACTACAATCGGTATATCGCGCACGTCCTCGCTCGCTTGCCGCTTGCCAAACTCGAAGTCCCTGTTCGAATCGGCCAGGGCGAACCGGTCACGCTCAAATTCCTGGCAGAGGATTACTTGCGCCATCTGGTTCATCACATTGGCCAGATCGATGCGGTGGCAGTGGACGGAGGGTTTTGACCGACTAGAGCGGCGGCGCGTCAAGAATAAACCCGATTGCTAGCCCATTTGTCTTGCCAATAAACGTTTTGTTTGTCGCCTGCCGGGGAGTCCTTCTCTTCGGTCATTTGGTCAGAATTTCGACAATTTCTATGGTTTATTGTAACAGGCTTATTTTCAGTATGTTCTCAGCTTCGTTTTTTGAAAACGTCCTTATCCGATCCTTTGTTTTCAACATGTTATCAGCTTCGTTTTTTTGGCGGCTCTTCGGACCTAAAGTCGGAATGCAAACTGTGGTACTGAGGCTAGCACAATGAGACATCATTAATTGCCTTTTGCTCTCCGCACGGGGCGGCAAGACGCAGGATCGAGCCGGCAATTCCGCGGCGTCCTGACTGGCCGATCCCAGGATGGCCGGACCGGCGCCGATCCTTAGCCACTGAGCATAGCCTATGTTCAGGTCATTGTCAAGAGAAATTATTAACGGTTGTGCCAATGGCCCCCGGCGATCCGCGATCGGCCTCGGGTTCTCGGGAGAAATCCGGGCCAGGTTCGAGTTTTGCCCGCGATATCCCGATCCCAAAACTTCCCCTCATCCGAGTTGCCCGATGCGCGTCGCCGTGGAAGAGCCGCAGGGCTGGAGAGCGAGCCCTGCGCTACGTTTCCGAACCGCTCTTCTTCATCAATGCCGACGGGGTGCGCCGCTGGCGACTTGCTCAAGGCGTTCGAGGGTGTCGGGATATTTGCGGACGAGGAGTACCAGCGCGGCGGCTTGCGGACTGGGTTTGGCGCGACCCTGTTCCCACTTCTCGAGGGTTCTCAGGTTGATGCGCAGTTGGCGTGCGAACACTGCGCGTGAGCAACCCAGCTTCTGGCGCGTGCCCCGAATGAGTTTGGCGTCGACTTTCGGAAGCGGAGCGGGTTCCGCCTTAAAGCTGCGGAGGGTCAGCTTGCCTTCGCGGTGGCTCTTCATCGCCGCCACGCCTTTCATCAACTCACCAAGAACATCTCGCTTGGTCATGGCCGTGTTCTGCGATTCTCCCGTTCCAGCCGCTCGGCGAGGAACATCTTGAGCAAGGATTGATAAGGGATATCACGTTGGTTGGCGAGCAGCTTCAGCCGGGCGATCATCGTAACCGGCAGGCGCACGGAAATCATCCGCACCGAGGGCTTCAGGTTGGGAAGGGCGACGCGCTTAGCCTTCGTCCAATCGATGTATTCGGTGGAGTCCTCATGCCCCCAGAAATCCCTTTCCTCACCTTCTGAATTAAAGGTCGGCAAGGGCTTCAGGCGCTTCTTGCCCTTGAAAGATTTCATAAACTGTCCTTTCCCGCCGGGTCGCCTCCCGCGC
>JBKQVI010000261.1:0-24984 GCA_052139985.1 Terriglobia bacterium | reverse complement strand
GGTATGGGACCCCCTCACCCGTCCCGCCCCCGCTGGTGAAAGCGCGGGTTGCGGTCCACCCTCTCCCCCAAGGGGGCGAGGGCTGGGATTTTTGCCTTGCGGGTGTTTTGAAATGTAGAAACTCCAGCCCACGGGCTTCCAGCCTGTGGCCGGTCACGGCCAAGATGGCCGTGCCACGATTTGGTTGCGGCTCTGCTGCGCTGTGCCCTCCGTAGTGAAATCCTTCCTCTGTTCCGGCTGCGTACTTCAGCGGGCTAGATTGGAGACAACCGTAAAACTGGCCTACTGCGGCAGACCCGGCGAGTCCGTCATCACGCGCAAGGTGAGTGTGCCGATCGTTTGTCCGTTGGCTTCCGCTTTCCACGTAAGCGTCTGCCACTCTGCCTTGTCCGTGGCAGGTGCGATGTACCGCGTCTCGGCCGGGTAAGTCTCATGCGGCCTCACGGGATAGCGGGCGGTCCCATTGATTTCCTTCCAACCCGTAGAGAGAGTGGAAGTGAGAGTTACTTCCACGGGCTGGTCCGTGTCATTGTGAATCAGGATCGGCACGTTTACCGCCTCGCCGTTCCCCACGGCAACTTCCGGAACCTTGATGAGGTCACGCAGGTGCTCCATATTGTGTGCCTGCCACAGACGCCTGTAGAACGCCCACGGACCCCCGAGTTCCACGGAAAGGCCCTGACGAGCCTCCGGCCGATAGCCCTGGACTGGGGCAAACGGCAACTGTCCAGGCGTGATGCCTTCCAGGACGTCGCCGGTTGTGGTGCCGCCTACCAGCGACTTTCCCAGGACCAGCCGAACTGGTTCCTTCGCGTAGATGAATTCCGGCCCACCGTTAAGCGCCTGCTGGGCCGCTTGGCCGGTATCGCCCTGCGTCAGATGGTGCGCCGCTTCCTCCACGGCCAATTGGTAATAAGTCTTGTGCTGGCTGGGGGATACATCCGTGGTGTTGTAGCTGGGACCCTGCCCTTCCAGAAACTCCGTGTGCAGGGCGTCGGAAAAGTAGTAAAGCTTCTTGGGCTGCCACGGTAACAGGCCTTCCGTCAGATTCATAATGCCGTTGCGATTTCGCGGCGCCGAAATCTGCTCGGGGAACGCCGTTGCGTCGCCCGCCAAATCAAACGCCTCCGTCGCGATCACACCTGCCGCCTGATGATCGTCGTGATTCTCTCCGGCCACGTACACCGGCAGCCAGGTCATGATCACTTCCGGGCGCGTTAGCCTGATCAGGCGGACCGTTTCCCCCAAAGCCCGCCCGTGATCCCAGGTCTCCAGCGACTGAAGGACATTTTGTCCTGGAGTGTCGGTCCCGCCCAGGAACCAGACGTGTAGCACGCCGAAGGTGGCCATCGCCTCGCGCGCCTCGGTGGCGCGGATCGCCCCCAACGCGGCCGCCTGGGCGTTGCCCATGGCATCGCCTCCCCCATTTCCCGGTGTGCCGAAAATCGCCGCAACGCGCTTATGCTCATCGAAGATGGCTCGCGCCAGGTAGCCCGTCACCTCCGTCTCATCGTCGGGATGGGCCACGATCACCAGGATATCCGCCTTGAAACGTTCGTCCGGGGGTGGGTTCGGCGGAGCTTCCTTTATTTGGCCGTCATCCGTGGCGAGACGGCCAGCCCATCCGGCGGCCAAGGTATTCAGCGGCGCCACGAGCAGGGTTCCCAACAGCACGGCTGCCGCAAGAAAGCTAAAACTCCCAAAACACATAATTCTTTTCATTAGGTTTTCCCCTCGCTTCGTTGGCCTATGGTGTTCTTAGCGTTCTCTCCAGCCAATTGACCATCTTCTTCTTGTAAAACATCCACTCCGGATGCCCTTCCCAGTTTTCCATGCCATGCGGAGCCTTCTCCAGCAGAATCACCTCGTGGCGGGCGTGGACTTCGTTCAAACGCTTGATGTACTCTTCCGTCCCCGGGTAGAGTTCATCCGCCGTTCCCTGGATGATCAGCATAGGAGGCAAGCTGGCACTCGCGTGAAACCATGGCGAGTACTCACGCAAGGCTGCTGGGTCTTGGTCGGAAAACATGCGATGAAACATGCGGTCGAAATCGGCGTCGTTCTTCCAACGTTCGAAGTTATAAACGCCGTAGAATGAGACCACGGCCTGAACTTCGCATCCAGGGCAGGGCATTGAGACCGTTTGCGCCACCAGGTGCCCACTTGCCGACTCGCCTAGCAAAGCCACTCGATTCGGATCCACATGGAACCAATCTGCGTGTTGGCGCACGAAGCGCACGGCATTCCGAACGTCCTCCAGTTGCTCGGGGACTCGAACGTAGGGGGTAAGGCGGTAATCGATGGAGAACCACGCAAATCCGGCTTGCGCCAGCGGAGCGAAGACCGGTGAAACATAGGTAACCTTGTCACCGGCTTCCCATCCGCCGCCGTGAACGATAATCACCGCAGGGAAGGGACCGTTCCCCTCAGGAATGTCCGCGTCCATCAGCAAGTCACGCCCACCGGGCCGAGAGTATGCGATGTCCTTCCACAGACCGCGACGGTCGCCGCGCAGCCAAGCCGCAAGCTCCTCCTTCCAGTACCACTGGTCGGGGTGCCAATTCTCAAAATTGTGGATCGCTCCGGCAACGGGGAAGTAAGTGCAACCCTTAATCCGCTCACAAAATCCTTGAACCTCGCGGGCTTTTACTTCCTCGTCCGCGGTGCCCTGAATCATCAGAACCTTTACATTCGTGGGAAAGCCGCGTGGTCGCTCAGCCTCCAACTTGGCGCCGAAGGTGACCACTCCATCGAAGTGGCCGTCTTGCGCGAGAGCCAGTGCGATGGCGGCCCCCGTATCCTCGCCGATGAGAATTACATGCTGGGTAATGTTGAAGCGGCCGGGGCAGCGGATGTAATCGATCGCCGCTCGCACGTCCTCGGTCGAATCGTAGTCCACCGAGAACCATGCGTAGCCCGCCTTATCGAGAAGCGAAAAGAGTTGGTCGACGTGGGTGCTCTTGTTGCCCGAGCTTCCGTGAACGATTACCGCCGCGGGCCGAGGTTCGCCGGCCGGAGCGTAAGCGTCCAGCGAGTGGCGGGAATCATACGCCAGGTCACTGCGCACCCCGGGCAAAATGAAATTCCCCTCCGGGGTTGGAGCCAGGGGAGCCGAGCATGTGCTCGCTCCGAGTGCTGCGGCAAGAGCAAGGAATGAGAGCATAAAGACGATTACGGTCCTGCCGGCCACTGAGGCCGCCCCTTCCACACGCGGCAAATCATGACAGCTTTCAAGAAGGTTTTCAAATCTGAGTGCTTCCTGGGCGTGCACGGGGTTGCGTTTCTAACCGCTTGCAATACCGCTCTTTCCCGCTTACCTTTTTTCCCAGGGGGCGTCTAACCCCTGTGAGAGGTTCTAACTTTACGCGTGATGGATGGCACCTGCTTGGAGTTCGCCGGCAAAGCTACTGCGCAGCCTTCCCCGATGACCGAGGCCGATGAGCTTTCGTTGATCGTCCGGGCTCAGGAAGGGGACCGCTCCGCCTTCGACGCGCTCATTCGTCTTTACGACCAAAGCGTTCTGCGCATGGCGCTGCAAGTCGTGGGATCGCCCGAGGAAGCTCGGGATTTATACCAGGAGGCTTTTCTGAAAGTGTACCGGTCGATTCGCCACTTCCGCCAGGAGGCGAAGTTCTCCACTTGGCTCTACCGCGTGGTCATGAATGTCTGCCTTGACCACCTGCGACGGCAGAAGACTCGCAAAGAAGTGGCGGTGCCGCAGCCCGCGGATGGCGAACCGGAATTCTTTCAGTCCGTGCCGGATGATCGGCCTACCCTTGATCCCGAGCGGGCCACCCACTCCAAAGAAATCGGCCGCCGAATCCAGGTGGCACTTGATAGGTTGAATCCCCGGGAGCGGATGGTCTTTGAGTTGAAGCATTACGAGGGGTTGAAACTACGGGCGATTGGTCAGATTTGCAACACCAGCGAACAGACAGCGAAAAACTGTCTGTTCCGTGCCACGCAGAAATTGCGGGTGGAACTGGGAGATCTAGCTTAGGCGGAGACAAGCAACCATGAACTGCCAGGACTTTGGCCAGAATCTGCCGCTTCTGCTTTACGGTGAGCTTTCCACGTTCGAGCAAGCGGCTTGTGATGAGCATCTCGCGGGATGCGCAAATTGCCGGGCGGCGCGCGACGAGATGGAGCGCTTCCACCAGGTTCTGAGGCAGCGTCCGCAAGTGGAAGTCAGTCCGGTGTTGCTGGCTGAGGCGCGAATAGCCCTGGATGAAGCTCTCGATGGCCAGCAGCACGGCTGGCGCGCCCTTCTGCAGAATGGTCTGCCGATTCTTCGTTTTCAGCCGGCTTCCGGTTTTGCGCTGGCACTTACGTTGATTCTGTGCGGGTTTGGCTTGGGCTGGGGATTGCGTCCCCACGCCGGGCGGTTGACCTCCGGAATAACGGAAGTGAATAACGCCAGCGTCGCCGGTCCCGATCTGGAAAACATGCGCATTAGTGGCATCAGCGGAGTAGCTCCCGACCCCCAGACGGGGGGTGTGAAAATCACCATGGACGCCGAACGGCGCGTCACCCTGGAGGGTTCGCTCGACGACCCCAGGATTCAGCAGGTGCTCGTCTATGCGGTTAAGAACTACGAGAATCCCGGCATCCGCCGTGACACCCTTGACGCACTGCGCTCCCACGCCGACAGTCCCAACATTCGCCAGGCGCTGATTTACGCCATGCGGCACGATCCCAACGCCGGCGTGCGCCTGGAGGCCTTGGGGGCCGTGTGCAGCATGAAGCCCAGCGGCGATGTGCAAGCGGCTCTGCTGGACTCGATTGAGCACGATACCAACCCCGGGGTACGCGTGGCGGCCGTCGATGCGCTGATCGATCACACTGAGAAGGCCGGTTGCGACATGTCCACCGCAGAGGCCATTGAGCACTTGGCGACCTCGGACAGCAATCCTTATGTGCGGCTGAAATGTGCGAATGCCATGATGAAGTTAGGAAAGTGAGGGGTCCATTCAACCCATGGGAATGAGGCAGGTCCACAGGTTCGCGTTTTTAATCTTCCTGACAGCCTTGCCGCTGGCGGCAGTCGACCTATCCGCCGTGAAGCGGGGGGCGCCCGAGCGGCATGGAAACAACTGGCAACAGGTCTCGGAGTTTGAGGCGCCGGCAAGGGAAAGAGCGCGTTTGCTGGTGCGGGCGGATAGCGGAGCGGTCAGCATTAATCCCGGGCCCGGTGACAAAGTGAGTTGCACCATCACGCTGCGTGCCTATACCTCAGACGAGGCCAAGGCCCGACGCTTATTCGACGCCTTCCAATTCACCGCCCGTCCGGTGGAGGGCGGCGGCGTATACGTATCCAGCCAAGCGCCACAGCGGGAACGCCACGGCGCCAACTTCCGGGTACAATTTCAGATCACTGTGCCCCAGCGCTACAACTTGGATGTGGAAACGCAGGGTGGCGACATCAGTGTGGACGGACCTTTGGAGGGCGAAGCCCGCCTGACTACTGCAGGTGGTGACGTGCGCGTCAGCGGCCTCTCCGGACCCGGACGAATTGAAACCGCCGGCGGCAGCATCACTGTGGGGAGAATGGGCGGAGAACTGACTGCTCGCACGGCGGGAGGCGGCATCCATGTGAGCGATGTGCAAGGCGATACCATCCTCGAGACGAGTGGTGGGGAAATCGTAACCGGCGAGGTAACCGGAGCACTGAAGGCCGAGACTGCGGGTGGTGACGTTGTGGTGGGTGGCGCGACGGGACAAGTTCAGGCGCGAACGGCGGGCGGGCAGATCCAGATTGGACCCACTGGCGGAAGCGTTCGGGCCGAGACGGCCGGCGGCAGCATTCGGCTCCAGGGTGCGCGCGGCCGCGTGGTCGCGGAAACCGCCGGCGGCAGCATCGATCTGCTGAAGGTGGAAAGCGCGGTTCGTGCTTCCACGGCGGCGGGGCGTATTCTCGCAGAATTTAACTGTACTAAGAAATCCTTTGGTCCCTCCCAGCTCGAAACCAGCATGGGGGATGTTTACGTCTACCTGCCCACGGACGTACCTCTCACGATTGATGCGGCTATCGACACTGCGGCAGGCCGGCGGATCCGATCTGACTTTCCTCTCGACATCCAAGGCGACAAGGAAGAATTGGTCCCCTCCACGATTCGCGGGCGCGGCATGTTGAATGGGGGCGGAGAAGTACTGAAGATCCGGACGGTGGCAGGAAACATCGACATTCGCAAAATTGACGACGCCTCTCTGAGGGATTTGCAGCAACGTGAAGACAGCAACTGGAAGGCCTGGCAGCAGCAGCGCGCAGATAAAGACCGCCGTCGGCAACAAGCGGAAAAGGAACGGCGCCAGCGCCAGCAAGAAACGGACGAGGACGATCATGACGAGTAACCAGGAACGGTCGACACTCGAGGATCGAAACTTGGAAGTCGTGCCGTGTGCGCCGACTCTTGAGTTTCGAACCTTGATGAAGCTTGCCGTGCTGTTAATGTTTGCCCTGAGTCTGGGTGGCTGGCTCCGGCCTGCATACGGGGCGGAGCGTGTTTGGGAGAAACGCTTTGATCTCCCTCCCGGCGGTCACGTTTCTGTAGTGAACGTGCACGGCAGCATGCTGGTGGAAGGCTGGGATCGCGCCGAGGTGGAAGCCACCGTCGCCATGCGGAGTCAGGCGCCGACGGATCAGCTTGATGAAGTGCAAGTGGCGGTAGAAGCAAGCAACGGCCGCGTCGCGTTTCACACTCTTTATCCTTCCGGCCTCGACACGCCCATCCGCGTGGACTACCGCCTGCGCGTTCCTCGCCAAGTGCGTCTGGACGAGCTCAGCACGCTGGAAGGTGACATCGTTGTCCACGACGTGCAAGGGGCCATCGCGGCGCGCAACCTGCACGGCGATATTGAGGGCATCAATGTTTCAGGTTCCGTCGTGGCGCATGCGCTGACGGGAAATATTCTCATTTCTCTTCGTGCGTTGCCCGATCGACGCTTGCCATTCGATCTCGCCACCATCAACGGCAACATAGACCTGGTCATGCCGGCGCAGGCGAACGCCGACCTGGCACTATCCACGGTGGCGGGAAACATCATGGGTGATTATCCGTTTCAGGTCAGTTCCACTCCTGGTGATTCTACGCGCCGCGCGCAAGTGGGCGCGGGAGGAGTGCGGGTGGAATTGCGGACCGTGCGGGGAAACATTCGTGTCAGCCAGCAGGACGAAGGTCTGTAAGAAATTCTCCGGCAGCGTCAGGCGCGTACACAGGGAATCGAGAGTGACGTATCCGCGCTTGGCACGTCCTACGATTGGATGAGTTATCAGGCCGCCGGAAAGGAAATCAGGAGATGGAAATTAAGGATCGAGGGAGTAAGCAGATTGAAGGCGGGAGTCAAACCATGAGCCGCAAATTTGCGGGACTGATGTTGGCTATCGTGCTGCTAGGGGCTGCTGGGGGAGAGTTGCACGGACAAAAGGTCCCAGATCCCCAGCCTGCGCGCCAGGCTGCACCGCAGCCCCAAGCCGCACCAGACGTCGCACCGGAGCCCCCGGAAGCCCCCGAGCCACCCGAGGCTCCGGAGCCACCTGAGCCGCCCGATTCAGCGGACGTCTTTGTCCTGAACGATGGCGCGGTTCACCTGGGTGTCACCTTGGGCGATGTGAGCGCGGAAAAGGCTAAGGAGTTGAAATTGCCTGCGGTTGCGGGCGCCATTGTCAACACCGTGCAAAAGGACAGCGCTGCGGCGAAGGCCGGCGTTCAAGCGGGCGATGCGATCATGGAATTCGACGGCGTCCGCGTGCGCAGCAGCGCCGAGTTGCGACGGCTGATCCGCGAAACTCCTGCCGGACGCACCGTCGAGATCAAGATTGTACGCGACGGGAAATCACGCGTCCTGAGCGCGAAGCTGGAGGCTACCTCCAATCAGTTCAGTTACCACTACAACATGCCGGAAATTCATATTCCCCCGATGGACTTTCGCGGATTTCCCTTTGGGGATCATGGCGCCATGCTGGGAATCTCCGCCGACGACCTTACCCCGCAGCTCGCGCAATACTTCGGCGTGAAGCAGGGTAAAGGCGTGCTGATTTCCGAGGTCACCAAGGGCGGCGCCGCGGATAAAGCCGGGCTGAAGGCCGGGGATGTTATCGTGCAGGTGGACGGCAAATCCATCAGCGGTGTGGAGGAACTGCGCGACGCCTTGAACGATAACTTTACGGACGATACCCGCAAGGTGAGCCTCACCATCGTCCGCGAACACCGCGAGCAGACCGTCAACGCGGAACTGGCTCGCACGCAAGCCTGGGAGAAGCGCACCTCCGCTGCGGCTGGAGTGGGGGCCGACCAGGCCCTGGCGGAACTCCGCGCACAACTGCAGGCCGAAATGTTAAAGCAAAAACAGGATTCGGGAATTGAATGGCGGCGCCAACTCCAGGAACAAATGCGCTCGCTCAAAGACCAACTCAAGCAAATGCAGAACCTCCGCGTCGTGCTTCCTCAAAACGGGGAGATATAACCGAAGGCCGCCGGGGGCCACCCCCGCGGGAAAGTACGTTCGGCAAACTACCCATGGGCGGCGATTCCGCAAGTCGGGATTGCCGCTCGTTTTTTCCCTCATGGCTTGCAAGCTCCATGAAGTTCTTCCTTTCCAGTTCTTCTAGCCTGTTCTTCCAGCACTTGACCACCTCGTTCCATTTTGCTACAAAGGAATTTCCGACCAAGGGCATGAATCCAAAACTTAAGGGGGGGCGCTATGGCTTCAAACCGAGGTGTTGCTTACATGGGAACCGGGAAGGTCGAGGTGCAATCCATCGACTTTCCCAAGCTCGAACTGGGATCGCGCAAGTGCCATCACGGGGTAATTCTGAAGATTGTGACCACCAACATTTGCGGCAGCGACCAGCACATGGTGCGCGGCCGCACAACCGCTCCTAAGGGGCTCGTGCTCGGCCATGAAATCACCGGCGAGATTATCGAGGCGGGGCGCGACGTGGAATTCCTCAAAGTCGGCGACTTAGTTTCCGTTCCCTTCAACATTGCCTGCGGCCGTTGTCGAAACTGTAAGGAAGGGAAGACCGGAATTTGCCTGAACGTCAATCCCGCGCGGCCCGGAGCGGCATACGGCTACGTGGATATGGGGGGATGGGTGGGCGGCCAGGCCGAGTATGTCATGGTTCCTTACGCGGATTTCAATCTGCTGAAGCTGCCGGAAAAGGATCGGGTGATGGCGAAGATCACCGACATCACTCTGCTTTCGGACATTTTCCCCACGGGATATCACGGCGCGGTAACGGCCGGTGTGGGTCCGGGTTCCATCGTGTACGTGGCGGGAGGAGGCCCGGTAGGACTGGCCTGCGCTGCCGCCTGCCATTTGCTGGGAGCGGCCTGCGTCATCGTCGGCGACATGATTCCGGAACGCCTGGCGCAAGCTCGCAGTTTTGGCTGCGAAACCGTCGATCTGCGGAAAGATGCTTCCCTCGGCGAGCAGATCGAAAGCATCGTGGGCGAACCGGAAGTGGATTGCGCGGTCGATTGCGTGGGCTTTGAAGCGCGCGGGCACGGCAAAGAAAGCGTGGTCGAGCGCCCCGCGACGGTGCTCAATTCCCTGATGACCGTCGTGCGCGCCGGCGGGGGAATGGGTATACCCGGGCTCTACGTTACGGACGATCCCGGGGGCGTAGACGAAAGCGCCAAGACCGGGAACCTCAGCATTCGCATCGGCTTGGGCTGGGCCAAGTCGCTGCACTTCATGACCGGCCAGTGCCCGGTTATGAAGTACAACCGGCAACTTCTGCAGGCCATCTTGTACGACAAAATCCAGATTGCCAAGGCGGTGAATGCCACCGTGATTTCACTGGATGACGCTCCCCAAGGCTATAAGGATTTCGATCGCGGCGCGGCCAAGAAGTTTGTCATCGATCCGCACCACATGGTAAAGGCGGCGTAGTACGCGATGAGACTCCCCTCCTGGTCCGGCTGGCCAGGAGGGGATCTTTGTCCTGCAGGAAAAGCGGTGTAGCGCGGACCTGCGCCTCAAGGTCCGCGGGTTTTGGGGTCGTGGCCCGAGAGAAGCCATGATCGGAAATTAGCTCAAGGTTACGACTGAACCCATCTTTCATACGGGTCATGTATTTTTTCGTTCTCGGCAGTTTGGCGATTGAGAGCCACGGACCTAAACGGCAGGTCCGCGCTACGACACTTCGCCGGCCGTGATCGTTATCCAGTGTTTGGCCTATGACGTGGTTGAAATATGCCTCGTCGCGGGAACAAGAAATCCGAACGTTCAGATATCGGCCGCCGAGGTGCTCCACGTCGGTTTGATCGGCTTTCACGATGTCCCAAGCAGAGACCGTAGCCGGTATGTGCCCAACAAGAGGAAGATGGTGGCGGCTCGCCTCCTGTGCAATGGCGGAGTACAGTCCCGGAGTCAAACTGGTATCGACTTCCACATAGTCAACGCGTTTCCTTGCACGATAACACTGGAATGGGTCCGGGGCGGATGATCGGTTCCGTCAATGATCGTTACCTTCACGATGGCAATTCTGTCCTGCCCCAGGGCGGGACAGAACGTAGCGGCAGCCATAAGCAATACGGGGAGTACTCGTCGGACCAAGCCAGTAGGTACGTGGTACCGAGCTGAGAAGTTCCCTTGCGGTTGAAACGTCCCGCGCTAGCTGGTAGCCGCGGTCAGCACTCTCCCGACCGCTGTTTCTTCTGGCAAATGCGCTATTCTGTGACCAGGATCGGGCGCGTCGATGATTTGGGATGTGCGGATAGGAAAGGCCCACAGTCAGGAATTCGCTGACTGTGATGGCTACCTGCTTGACGATTACTAAACCCTCGGCGACTACTCGCGGGGAATCCTCGCCGTGACAGTCCACAGACGCATGTATACGTATCGCCGACAATTCGTCGCGGCGGAGAGACTCTAAGCGGTCGCAAGCGGATTTACCGAGATTCAACGCAGGGCAGGAATCTGCTATCCTCCGAATCCGACCACGGCACCGAGGCTCTGGGAGGTAAGGCGGGATGTTCAACTGCGACCAGTCTTTTCGATGGCGTAAATCGGCTCGTTATTCATCCGTGCGGCGAATCCTCCCGTCTGTGCAAGACGTGCCCTCGCTGAGGCGGGAGGCTTGCGTGAGGAGATAGTTCCGCTCGGGCAGGCTCGTCGCCTGGTCGGCGGCGAGCCGGTAGTTTTGGATTGCGGCCTGATGGTTGCCAGCCATTTCCAGCAGATGGGCGCGAACGGCGGACAGGCGATGGTGACCGGCGATTCGCGCGTCCGAATCGAGCGCGCTGAGCAGTTCGAGTCCTTTGGCCGGGCCGTGAACCATGGCCGCGGCAATGGCGTGGTTGAGCGCCACCATGGGATTGTCAGACATACGCATAAGTAGGTCGTAGACCGCCAGGATCTGCGGCCAGTCGGTATCCCGAGCGCTGGGCGCTTCATCATGCACGGCGGCGATGGCGGCCTGTAACTGGTATGCTCCAACCGAGCCTTTGGAGAGAGTGGCGGTCAGTAGGGCCACACCCTCGGCAATCTCCCCCCGGTCCCAAAGAGTCCGATCCTGCTCGCTCAGCGGGATCGGTCCCTCGTCAGGGCCGGTTCGCGCCGCGCGCCGCGCGTCGGTAAGCAGCATGAGAGCCAGCAGGCCGGCAACCTCACCATCATCGGGGAGCAAACCGTGAAGCGCACGTGCGAGGCGAATGGCCTCGCGGGCGAGTTCGAGGCGCTGTAGGTGCGGCCCGCCGCTCGCGGTGTAGCCCTCGCTGAAGACCAGGTAGAGCACGTGCAGCACGGCGCTCAACCGCTGGGCGCGTTCCCGGGTGGTGGGCACTTCGAAAGGCACGCCGGAAGCTTTGATGGCCTGTTTGGCGCGGCTGATGCGCTGTGCCATGGTTGCTTCCGGAACCAGGAAAGCATGGGCGATTTCCGCGGTGGTCAGGCCGCCGACCGCGCGCAGGGTGAGCGCGATGGCGGATGAGGAAGAGAGGGAAGGATGGCAGCACATGAAGAACAGGTTCAGTGTGTCATCTTGGCCGGCTTCATCCGGCGCGCCCACCTTGGGCTGCGGCCAGGCGGATTGCGCGGCCGATTCGCTTTCCCGGCGACGGCGCGCTTCCTCGCTGCGTAGGTAATCCATCATGCGGCGCGCGGCGACGTGAATCAGCCAACCGCGAGGATTCGTGGGCAGGCCGTCCCGCGGCCATTGCAGCGCGGCCGCGATCAACGCTTCCTGCACCGCGTCTTCGGCGGCGGCGAAATCGTGGAAGCGACGCACGACGGCGCCGAGCACCTGGGGCGCCAGTTCGCGCAACAGATGCTCGGCTTGCTCTTCATGCCCCCTATCGGTCACCGTATTCTTCCGTCTTCCGAGACATAATCTCCCTCACCTCCAAGGGCATGTTCGTCGGCACGCCACCGGGACCCGGTCCCGCCGAGATTTGGGCGGCAATCTCATATGCTCGCTCCGGACTCTCCACGTCCACGATCCAGTATCCCAGCAGGAACTCTTTGGCCTCCGGAAACACGCCGTCGGTGATCGGCCTACCATCCGTTCCCGCACGCACCACTTTCGCTTGATGGGGCATCGCCAGGCCCTCCGTGGTCACGAACTCCCCGGACTCGGTCAGGTCCTTTTTGATTGCCGTCAAATGCGCGAAGTGCGTTTGGATGTCCTTCTGCGACCACGCCATGTAGCCGTCCACTCCCGCTTTCGTTCCGGTCATCATCAGAATGTATTTCATGGTCTCTCCTCCTTGGATTTTAGCGCTGATCTCCTGCGCTTTCACAGGGTAGTCGGAGCCGGCGGCGGGTTCTCGACATCGGAGAAAAACACTTCCAAAAAACCATTTCCGGGCCACCGGCATGTCGATTTCTGGCGTTGTGGAACGACATACAGGTGGAGGGACGAAAATGCTGAGCGAAACTATGATAGTAGACGTTAGCCGGGATTGGGTGCTGGCCTGTGACGTGCAGCAGCGGTTTATGCAGAGCCTGGATCGAATGGCCGGAACGCTGGATTACAGCGGCCGATGCCGGCAGTTGCAGGCGCTGGGCGGGGATTGCTTTGGTTTCTCGCCGCTTGCGGACGGGCGCTTGGCGCTGACCAATGGATGTCGTCTGGTCCAACCCAAACTGGTCTATTCGGTGCGTGAGACCATAGGACATAGACAGAAATAGTGAGGGTAATTGTTCCGGCCCGGAGACGCGAGATGCGGACACACAATTAGCGCGAGAGCACCCAATTAACCCCGACATTCGCCGTGCTTCTGAGCCGATCGATCAACTGCCCCGTATGGTGTTGCAAGTGGCGGATGTTGTAAAACTGCAATTCGAGTTTGTTAAACGGCAACCAGCTAAATCCGGAACTATCTTCGAAATGAATCAACGGTACTTGCCTCTCAACCTCACTCCGGCACAGCTCCAGATATTCCTGCAGGTCCGGCTTGGTGTACGGTTTTGGAATTTGGAAAGGCTCGTCCTTCGCCCACGGCCTCGGGCCGAGGTAGTTCGAACTTGGCACGTGTTTCGCCCACGGTTGAAAATCTCTCTCCGACGGCTGAACGTAGAGATGGGTGTAAAACACGGAATGATATGCAATATGCCAGAAGCGGTTTCGATATTCGCTGCTGAACCATAGGTCCTCGGTACACAGCTCAATGGCTTGGCCCAGCATCTCCAGTGCTGCGCGGTACTGCCTCAAAGTGGATTGCCTTATGCCCGAATCGTCCATTTCCTAAGCCTGCAGTTTGCCATAGGCACCCTCTTCACGACAAGACTCCCAGCCTGGAATTCTGCTGTGCTTCCCCTATGTTCTTGCGCCTCATTCTCAAAATTCGACAGACCCATTCGCAATTGTGGTCGGTCTGACGGTAACTCGGAAGTTATTCTGCCAGTTGGTCTGCCCGCTCGGAGCCCTGTGAGGCGCCCCCGAGTCCCCTTCGAGGAAGTTTGCGGCGGTCGGCGTAGGATTTACGTATCACAGTTCATTGGACGGTAGTCGCCTAACCTGGGATGTAACCTTCACGGTCCCGAGAAGCCGTTAGCGGAGCTTGCGTGGAGTTGGGCGCGCAGCGCACTACTCGGCTGCCCTAACTCAGCTTTCGGCGGGTGGTTAATTGCGGAGGCTGGCCTCGCGTCCATTCGCGGGCCTTGTCAGGCGGCGGGTGTTCGCGGATATTCGCAGGAGCGATCGGACAGTCTGAATCGGCATCGGTTTCACTGCACCGGCGCGGACGCTTCCGGCGGAGGTTCGGCTAGGGGCGTGGTGTGATGATGCACGATCAGCCAGCGGCCCTGGCGGCGCAAAAAGATGTTGGTGGCCTCGATCATCGCTGAGGAAAAGTCTTTGCGGTTGGCCGTGGTGACATTTTCCAGGCAGGAGACCCAAGCCACATCGCCGGCCACATGCACCAGAGGCCGGCCAATGGACACCATCATTTGTTCTGTCGAATGAAAGATTTCCTCCCAGCTTCCCCGCACTTCGTCCCACCCCACCAGCAAATCCCATCCCGGATGCAGGCACTTCACCCAATCGGCGTGCAGCCACACCTGTGCCATCTGCGCAATGTCGAGGGCGTGCAAGGCGGTATAGAACGTCCGGTTCGCGTCAAGAACCTCTTCTTCGTCGGTTTGAAGTTTTGGGGACCCAGACATCAACGAACTCGCTTTCTGGCGGGTGGTGGGAAGATCGAGATTCTGTGGCGGGGCGGATTTCGTTCACGGGCGTTCCGCCCGTACCGTTGCAGCACTACCCATAGCAGGTACGACCAGCTTCTACAAGCGTCATCCGGCGCTCGGTTAGCCCAAATCCAACTCGGGTGGCGCATCCACGAACGCCTCGAACCCACGCAGCACGCGGGGCAGAGACCACCCCACCAGTGCGATCTTGGCGAGATCGCCGGTCAGGAAGGGATAAAAACCCAACCGCCATGCCTGCGCAGAAGGAACTTGGAACAGCAGGTGCAGCCACGTGGAACCCGCCACCAGAATCAGCACGTCGGCGGAAACGAGTGCTCCCACGAGCTTCCAGGTGGAACGCGCCACGCCCAATTCCACCAGGTATCCCACCAGCGCGGCGGCCAAGGGGAAGCACAGCAGGTAGCCACCGAGTGGACCCACCAGATGCCAAGCGCTACTAGCTCCGTCGGCAAACACCGGGAAGCCTGCGACACCCGCGGCCAAGTACGCCACCTGACTCAGAAAGCCGCGGCGCCATCCCAGCACCGCCCCACTCAGAAGCACGCCAAAGGTTTGGCCCGTGATCGGTACGGGCGTGAACGGCAAGTGGATACTGATCTGGGCGCAGATTGCCGTCACCATGCTGAAGGCGACGATCCAAATCGCGTCCGTGGCAATATTCCGGCCCACGGGAATCTTGTCGATCAATACATCGGTCGAAGCACGAGTCATAATGCTCCTCGAAAACTCGAAGTCGCTCACAACTGAAATTCCGCTCTTTTGGGCCCGGGGGGCATTATACCCTGACTTCCATCTTTCCTGTAAGTGGCAATTGAAGGGCAATTGAAGGGCTGGCAATCGAAAGGGTAGGGGAGTCAGTTGCTGTGGGTGGCTCCATGAGTGCCGGAACCTATTGAATCAAATGACAGCCCCCATGCAGCGCCGACCAAACCGACAAGAAAAGCATGAATTCTGTTTGGTCAGCCACTTGCTTGGAGGAACTAGGCAAGGGCAAGCTGCCCTGTAGGAAGATTAGATGTCTCTCATGATCGATACCCGCTCTCGGAATATGGACGCCGACTCTTCGGAAAAGGCGGACGAAACGCTTGATCCCATGGATTGGGAAGGCTTTCGGAAGCTGGGCCACCGCATGCTGGACGATATGGTCGATTACATCGAGAACGTTCGAAAACGTCCTGTGTGGCAGCCCATCCCGCAGGAGGTGCGGGCGCGGTTTCGGGGCCCGGTTCCCCGGCTGCCGGTTGATCTCGCCGCCGTCCATGAGGACTTTATGCGGGACGTGCTGCCGTACGCCGCCGGCAACATACACCCGGGATTTATGGGCTGGGTGCACGGGGGCGGTACACCGGCGGGCATGCTGGCGGAGATGCTGGCGGCGGGACTGAATGCCAATCTCGGAGGCCGTGATCAGGCTCCGATCGAGGTCGAGCGGCAAGTGGTTCAATGGACACGTGAGATCTTCGGTTTTCCCAAAAGCGCGACGGGATTGTTTGTCACCGGAACTTCCATGGCAAACCTGGTTGCAGTGGTCGTCGCCCGGGATGTGGCAATGGGCTTTGAGGTTCGCGGCTCCGGACTGCCCGGAAAAACACGGCGTCTAACCGCCTATGCCTCGACGGAGGTCCATGGCTGTATCGGCAAGGCCCTGGATATTTCCGGGGTCGGCAGCGATGCGTTGCGGTTAGTCCCCACTGACTATCGTCACCGGATCGAGCTGGCTGCGCTGGCGGAGGCCATTCAGCGGGATCGTGATGGCGGCTTTACGCCGTTTCTCGTCGTGGGGAACGCTGGAACGGTAGATACGGGGGCCATTGACGATCTCACCGGCATCGCCGATCTCTGCCGGCGCGAGAAGGTTTGGTTTCACGTCGACGGCGCCTATGGCGCGCTGGCCATGCTCGCGCCAGATCTCGCTCCGCGACTCCAGGGCATCGAACGGGCCGATTCGCTGGCGTTCGATTTTCACAAATGGGGACAAGTGCCCTACGATGCTGGATATATTCTGGTGCGAGACGGAGTGCTGCACAAGAATGCTTTCGCCTCCCCGGCGGCGTACCTTCAGCGAGTGGAGCGGGGACTCGCGGGCGGCTCACCCTGGCCTTGCGACTTCGGACCGGATCTTTCGCGGGGCTTTCGTGCGCTGAAAACCTGGTTCACTCTGAAGAGCTACGGCACGGACGCACTGGGTGCGGCCATTTCTCGTACCTGCAAATTAGCTCGTTATCTGGAAAGCAGGATCGCTGAGACACCGGAGCTCGAACTAATGGCTCCGGTAGAACTCAATATCGTCTGTTTCCGCTATCGGGCAGAGGAGTCTGACCGGGTTAACCAAGAGATTGTCATCAATCTCCAGGAGTCCGGCATCGTCGCCCCCTCCACCACCAGGGTCGGCGGCCGCCTGGCAATTAGAGCGGCCATCGTAAACCACCGCACCGGTCGAGCTGAGATCGATGCCTTGGTGCAAAATACGCTCTCTCTGGGCCGCGCTATTCAAAACAGCACCTTCCGGTGCACTGTGGCGCAGCCGGACCAGGAATCTCATTCCCACGCGGCTTCGCAATCGGCATTGCAGGCCGTGGAAAAGCAGTTGTCGTCTCCAAAGCCCTGTCTTATCGAGCAGGGTGGGTCCGATTCCGTTTCCCTGCTCTTCGAGCAGGGCAATATCCTGCAACAAATGGGCCGGAGCCTGGAGGCCAGGGACACCTATATCCATTTGCTCCAACTTGCGCCCTCGCATGTAGGAGCATTGAACAATCTTGGAAGCCTTCTGGTGGCAGGCGGAAAGATCAGAGCGGCGCGAACCGCCTTCGCGGAAGCAGTGGCGAGACATCCGGACGATCTCATGAGCCGCGTGAATTTTGCCGCTCTGCTCTTTGAGGGCGGGGAGCCGGAGAAGGCTCGCGAGCACCTCGAGCACGCGTTGAAAATTGATCCCAATTGCCGGCAAGTTCACGCAGGCTTATCGTTTGCGCTGGCGGACCTCGGGGACACCGAGCGGGCATCCTGGCATCGTCGCGCGGCCTTTCAGGATCGATGCGTGATCCCGGTAGCGTATCGTGGCGAGCAGCCGCCCATCAGAATACTGGAGCTCGTCCCGACCAACCGGGGTGGGGTGCGAATCGATGGGTTTTTGTCCGACCGAGTCTTTCAGAAGTACCTCGTCGCCACGGAGTTCTACGACTCCCGGACAGCCTTGCCGGCGCATCAACTCATCGTCAATGCTATCGGCGATGCCGACTTGGCTGCCGAGGCGCTGGTGGGCGCGCAGTCCCTGCTTGTTCATACCAAAGCGCCGGTGATTAATCCGCCGGAGGCCGTTCTCGCGACTGGTCGTTGCAACATTGCGCGACGTCTTGCCGGCGTGCCGGGGCTCATAACTCCGAAGACCGTCAGCTTGTCGCGTGAGTTGCTTGCCGCACCTGACGCCCACGCCACATTGATCCGCCATGGCTTGGAGTTTCCTCTCTTGCTGCGAACCCCGGGCTGCCACGGAGGAGAGCACTTTGTGCGGGTGGAAACGCTCGCGGAGTTCCCTGCCGCGCTGGCGGATCTCCCCGGCGGCGATCTGACCGTGATCGAATATCTTGATGGCCGCGCGTCTGATGGAAAAACCCGCAAGTACCGAGTCATGATGATCGATGGACAACTTTACCCGTTGCATGCTGCGATCTCGCACCATTGGAAGATCCACTATTTCAGCGCGGAGATGGCGGATAATCCGGAGCACCGCGCCGAGGATGCCGAGTTCCTGAATAACATGGCGGGTGTGCTCGGTCCCCGCGCCATGGCCGCGCTTGCAGCTATTCAGAAAACGCTCGGCCTGGATTATGGTGGCATCGATTTTGGCTTGAATCCGAGAGGCGAGGTTTTGCTTTTCGAGGCGAATGCGACCATGGCGATCGTTCCGCCGGACGTGGACGCGCGATGGGACTATCGTCGGCCGGCGGTTGAGCGAGTCTGCAATGCCGTCGGGAAGATGTTGCGGGACAGGTCGAAGAACAGTTGTTGAGATCTTTTCGCAAGATCACTGTGTCCAGCAAAAGAGCCGCATGCGTTCAGTACAAACCCCACGCAAACCCCACGCCAACCCCGTGAAAACGGAATCCCAACCTCGTCGCATGGCCAGCTTTGCCATGACTGTGTACCGGCAGGATGCATGCGCCACTTCGACGGGGCATCTTCAATGGTTTCCAGAGCGCAAACCGCTTTTGGAGCGGCGACCGATTGTAGTAAGAACGGAGCCCATATTTTCGCCCACTTGATCCCCGGAGGGCATTGATTAAGCAGTCGAGGGCAACGCCCCATAAGCGCGAACTCAGCCCGCCCGGTCGCGGTAAATTGCGCAATAATACACTTGATAACATGTCTAGGCTCAGGCTAGCCTCCAAGGGAGAGGTTTGAACGCCTAGAGCGCGGGACGAACACGCAAAAAATCCCGGCGCCTCTCACGATATTTATAAAAAGGGACTTGGCTGCGGGTGGGACAGGGCAAGTGAGGGGCGGTCCAGAAACCTTGACTAGGCTCGAATCAGGAAAATATGGCGTCCGTGCCCGTGGCCGGATGCCTTGGGTTAGCTCGGCCAGGGCGCCGCCCGAAATGTAGAAACTCCAGGTTCCGGGCTGAAGCCCCGCGCTACACGCGAAACTAGGACAGCGCCTGGCATCGCGTCCCCCTCTCTCAACAAGGCCGACTGCGGTTATACTGAAATACTATGCTCCCTTACACAGATGACGCAGTGCTTGACGCATTCCGCCGATGGGGTTATCTCGCGGCGAACCTTGACCCCGTGGGCTACCTGCAGCCGCTGGCGCCTCCCGAGCTTGCATTGGAAGGCGAAGCTGCAGTGCGGGCGCGCCAGTGTTATTGCGGCTCGATCGGCGCGGAATTCATGCACATCCCCGATGCCGAGCGCCGCCATTGGGTCGCCGAGCGCATGGAGTCAGTCCCTCCTTCAGCGGAATCCGCGCGCGTGCTCGACCGCCTGATTCGCGCCGGCCTGTTCGAGCAGGTGCTGCAATCGCGCTACCCCGGCACCAAGCGCTTCTCGCTCGAAGGGATTGTCACTTTGATTCCGGTGATGGATGAAGTTCTGGATGCCGCGGCGGAGTTGGGTGCCGAACAGTTGGTGTTGGCCATGAGCCATCGCGGACGGCTGAACGTGATGGTCCACATCGTCGGCAAGACGGCGGAGGATGTCTTCGCGCGCTTTGAGGACGTTGATCCACGCAGCTTCCTGGGCGGCGGCGATGTGAAGTATCACCTGGGAGCCACCGGCGATTACATGACGGCCCACAACTCGATCGTTGAGATTCACATGGTCTCGAATCCCTCCCACCTCGAGGCGGTGGACCCGGTAGCAGTGGGGCGTGCGCGAGCCAAGCAAGCGCGCCTTTGCGGGCGAGGCACGACCTGCGTTTTGCCCTTGCTGCTGCATGGCGATGCGGCGTTTGCGGGTCAGGGGCCGGCGGCGGAAACGCTCAATCTGGCCAACCTGGACGGCTACACGGTGGGCGGTACGGTACACGTGGTCGTAAATAATCTGATTGGATTTACCGCCAATCCGCAGGACACATCCTCTTCGCGTTTCGCTGCCGACGTGGCCAAGCGTCTGCCCATCCCGATTTTCCACGTGAATGCCGAGGATCCGGACGCGGCTGTGCGGGTCGCGCGCTGGGCGGTGGAGTATCGTTACCGATTCCACAGTGACGTGGTGGTGGACCTGATCGGGTACCGCCGCCACGGCCACAGTGAGATTGACGATCCCACCACCACGCAGCCGGTGCGCTACCGCCGTATCGCCGCGCTGCCTCCGGTGTGGGAATCGTACGCGCGCCGCTACCAGACGGACCCCGCGGCACGCGTGGCGGAAATTCGAGGGGAGTTGGAGGCCGCACTCAAGCGCGCTAGGGCCATCCGCAAGAACCCGCTGCTCCGCCAGCTTCCCTCTTATTGGGATGCATTTCAGGGCGGCGCTCATGACCCGGCGTTGGAGGTGGAAACGGCGGTGCGCGCGGAAGAGTTATTCGCCATCGGCGAATTGATGGTGCGCGTTCCGGCCGGATTTTCCATTCATCCCAAAGTGAAGAAGCTGCTGGACCAGCGAGTGCAAATGAGCCTGGGCCGCCAGCCGATTGATTTCGGCACGGCGGAGTTGCTGGCCTATGGCTCGCTGCTGCGGCAAGGAACGCCCGTGCGCTTGAGCGGACAGGACAGCCGTCGCGGCACTTTCAACCAGCGGCACGCCACACTGTTCGATACGGAGACAGAGGCCGCGTACACGCCGCTTGCCAATATCTCACTACAACAACCGTTATTTGAGATTTATGACTCACCGCTCTCGGAAGCGGCGGTGGTGGGATTCGAATACGGTTACAGCCGCGATTATCCCGAGACGCTGGTGCTGTGGGAAGCGCAGTTCGGAGACTTCGCCAACGGCGCGCAGGTTTACATCGATCAGTTCATCACCGCGGGAGAGGATAAGTGGGGATTGCTCTCCGGGCTGGTCCTGCTGCTTCCGCACGGGTACGAAGGGCAGGGGCCGGAGCACTCGAGCGCGCGTATCGAACGCTTCTTGCAGCTTGCCGCGCGCGACAACGTGCAGATCTGCCAGCCCAGCACCGCGGCACAGTACTTTCACATGTTGCGCCGGCAGGCCCTGCGGCGATGGCGCAAGCCCCTGGTGGTTTTCACGCCCAAAGGCACGCTGAGGCATCCGTCGGCTGCCTCGCCTTTGCCGGAGTTCACCAGCGGCCGCTTCCTGCCGGTCGTGCCTGACTCCGAGGCGGTAGAAGCCACCCGCGTTTTGTTGGCCACGGGCAAAATCGTTCATGCGCTAAGAGCAGAGCGCAAGAAGCTCGGCGACACGCGCACCGCCATCTTCGCGCTCGACCAGCTTTATCCCTTTCCGGACAAAGAATTGGTTGCGGCGCTCCGGCAATACAAGACGGTGCGGGAAGTAGTGTGGGTGCAGGAAGAGCCCGCCAACATGGGTGCGTTGTCTTTCGTGATGCCGCGCTTGCGGCGGCTGGCGAAGCCGCGCTCGGTGCTCTCCGTAAAGCTCTCGGCCAGCCCCAGCCCGGCGACCGGCTCCGGCAAAGGGCACGAGATGCAGCAGAAGACCTTGCTCGCGCTCGCCTTCGCGACGGCCAAAGCTGGGTAGGGTGCGGCGACAGGGAATTCGGGGCGCCGATCGTCGCATCGAGCCAGGCGCCCAGTGATCTATTTAGTAATCACACCGCAAGCGATACGCGGCCCGGCATTGCCAGCAGGATCGGTCTTATTATCGTCGGGGTTGGCGTGGATGACGAGGGCCGTGCCTTGCGGCTGAAACAGAGAGTTCGCTCCATCACCCAGAGTAACGCCCGTGACGACAACCTTGACCTTTGCTTTGCCCTGAGCGTCCACGGTCAGGTTCTGCAAGTCGCCCGCGTGGTGCCCCTCCGGGTTTTCCCAGCCGTGCTTTTTGCCTTCAGGGTTGAAGTGGCCGCCCGCGCTCTTGAAGTCCGGCGGCTCGCACTTGCCCACCGCGTGGATGTGGAAGCCGTGCACGCCTGGAGGAAGATTGGAGACGTCGAGAGCCAGGGTCACTCCCTTGGGAGTCTCCTTGAGTTTCGCCGTTCCGACGTTTGCTCCCTTGCTATCGGTAAGGTTGGCCTTGGCAGTCGGCGCGGTCTTGCCGAAGCCCAAGCCCGCCAGCAGCAGCGCCAAGCAAGAAATCAGGATGATCTTTTTCATGGTTGTCGTCCCCTTTTGAGATTCTTGTGCTCGGATCGATGGTACCACCGGATTGAGGTGGAAATTCAGTTTTGGTTGCGCGACGCAAGTTGGGCGGTGCGTTGCGCCTGGCGGAGCGCCGTCTGAATCATCAGCAACTCACCCACGTGGTCCATGGTGAGCAAGCCGACAAGCGCGCCGTCATGAAGGACGGGCACGGAACGGCTTTTCACCGCACGCATGGTGGTGAGCGCTTTCTCCAGCATCTCGTGGGAGTCCACGATCACAGTATCGCGATTCATGACGTCACGAACGCGCGTTTCCATCCCCCCCCGCGTCAGCGCCCGCATCAGGTCCTCGCGTGTCAGCATTCCCAGCACGTGATCGCCAAAGACCACGGGGAAATCCTGCTGCCAGCCGTCCAGGACGTGCTCGACGGCCTTGGCCAACGTGTCGTCCGGCAGGACGGTGCGGAAATTGGTGAGCATGGCTTGCTGTACAGGAATGCCGCCCAATGAGTTGTGCACCTGCACCATGGCCGACTCCTGCTCGGCGCCCATCCAAACGAACAGCGCAATAAAAACCAGGAACGGGTCGGTAAACAGTCCGGCAAATCCAAACACAAATGCTATGGCTTGGGCTACTCGCGCCGCGATCAACGTGGCACGCGAGTATTCCAGCCGTGTAGCCAACAGCGCGCGCAATACGCGGCCGCCATCCATGGGAAAAGCGGGAATCAGGTTGAACGCTAGCAACCAAAAGTTCACCACCATCAGCTTATTCAGGAAGCTGCCGCCCGTCCAGCGAAAGGCCGCAAGCTCGGGGTGAACCCCAACCAGAAAATCAACGCCAAAAAGCGCCGCCGCGATCACGGCATTCACCGCCGGCCCTGCCAGCGCCACCCAGAGTTCCTGAATGGGAATGTCGGGCATGCGCTCAAGACGCGCCAGGCCGCCGATGGGCAGTAGGGTAATGTCGCGGGTACGGATGCCGTAGTGCCGCGCCGCCAGCGCGTGGCCAAGTTCGTGGAGCACAATACACCCGAAAATGGCCAGAATAAAGACAATGCCTTCGGCCGCTGCCGCCAGCGACTTTCCCTCGTGCAAATTGATGAAAAGAATAAAGAGAATCAGGAGCAGGAAGGTGGCGTGAACATAAATGCCGATTCCCGCCAGTTTGCCGATTCTCCAGGACCACCTCATGTCCGTATTTCTCCCGCACCGCCCACAACCACGAATCAGCTTCTTTGTCCAACTTATCATCGCGGGCTGGCCAGTCGCAAGGTATCACGAGCAGGAGACGCAGCAACAGTTGAACCTGGCGACGCAAAGGTGTACAAACAGCACAGCAAAAGCACGGATTGTCTGACGGGGGCCTGTCATGGACATTCGCAAACAAGATGCGCTTGACTATCACCGCTCAGGCCGAAAAGGCAAGATTGAAGTTGTTCCCTCCAAGCCTTGCCGCACGCAGTGGGATTTGAGTTTGGCCTATACGCCAGGCGTGGCCGAGCCGTGCCTGGAAATTCATGAAAAGCCCGAACTGGCATTCGAATACACCGCTCGCGGGAACCTGGTGGCGGTCATCTCCAACGGTACCGCGGTGCTGGGACTGGGCAACATCGGACCGCTGGCCGGCAAGCCGGTGATGGAAGGCAAGGGTGTACTGTTCAAGCGGTTCGCAGATATTGACGTCTTCGACCTGGAAGTGAACTCCGAAAACCCCGACGAAGTCATCCGCCTCTGCCAGCTTCTGGAGCTGACTTTCGGCGGCATCAATCTGGAGGATATCAAGGCTCCCGAGTGCTTTTACATTGAACAAACCCTGCGTAAAACGATGTCGATTCCGGTGTTCCACGACGATCAGCACGGGACGGCCATCATTTCCGGCGCGGCATTGCTGAATGCGGTGGAGGTGGTGGGCAAGGACATCGGCAAGCTCCGCGTGGTCTTCAACGGCGCGGGCGCTTCCGGCATCGCTTGCGCGGAACATTACGTTCAACTGGGGGTGCGCCGCGAAAACATTCTATTGTGCGACACCAAGGGCGTGGTCTACGAGGGTCGCGAAGAAAACATGAACCCGTACAAAGCACGCTTCGCCGCCAAGACCGAGCGTCGCACGCTGGCCGATGCCCTGAAGGATGCCGACGTTTTTGCCGGCCTCTCGATCGGCAAGTGCGTCACGAAGGAAATGCTTCGTTCCATGGCCGACCATCCGATTGTTTTCGCGCTGGCCAATCCCGTTCCCGAAATCAGTTATGACGAAGCTAAGGCGGCGCGGTCCGACGTGATCATCGCCACCGGTCGCTCCGACTATCCGAACCAGGTCAACAATGTTTTGGGATTTCCCTTCATCTTCCGCGGCGCGCTCGACGTGCGGGCGCGGGCGATTAATGAGGCTATGAAGCTCGCGGCCACGCGGGCGCTCGCGGCCCTTACCAAAGAAGACGTGCCCGATTCGGTCCTGCGGGCCTACGGCGTCAGCCGGCTGCAATTTGGGCCGGAGTACATCATTCCCAAACCTTTCGATCCTCGCGTGCTGATTTGGGAATCAGCGGCGGTGGCGGAGGCCGCGATGCAAAGCGGCGTGGCGCAAATCACCGTGGACCTCGACGA